>NZ_BATC01000006.1 GCF_000466985.1 Brevundimonas abyssalis TAR-001 | reverse complement strand
AACCCGCACCGACGGGCGCTTCAGCCTGTCCGGGGCTCAGCCGCGAACGCCTGCCAGAAAATCCAGCAGGGCCGCGTTGACCGCCTCGGGCCGCTCCTGCTGCAGCCAGTGGCCGGCGCCGGGAATCTCGATCATGCCGCGCAGGTCGGTCAGCCAGTCCGCCTGCGCCTTCTCATGGCGCCCGGCGTAGTGGCGCACGGGGTCGTTCTCGCCGATCATGAACAGGGACGGGACGTCGATGGTGCGGTCCTGAAGCCAGGCGGTCAGGGACCAGTTCAGGTCCATGCAGCGGTACCAGTCCAGCGGCCCCCTGAACCCGCCCGCGCGGAACGCCGCCACATACTCGGCGAAGTGGTCGCCGCTCATCCACGGCGGCCGGGTCGCCCCGTCGCTGACGCCGTCAATCATGGACTGGCCCGGCTTCAGAAAACCGGTGTGGCGCTGATCGGCGGGGGTGGCGCCGTCATAGGCCCAGAACATCTTCCTCAGGGCCGTTTCGGGATCGGCCTCGAACGGCGCATGGGCGTCCGCGTCCTGGAACCGGGTGATGTAGAGGTCGTCGGTCCCGGCCCGGGCGGCGATGGCGCGCATGGCGGCGATGGGCGGGCCCTTCGCCCGGCGTGGCTGGAACGGCACCGACAGCCCGGCCACGGCGGTGAACAGATCGGGCCGCATCAGGGCGCAGTGCCAGGCCACGGACGCCCCCCAGTCATGGCCGATCACCACACACGACCGCTCGCCCAGCGCCCGCACCAGACCCACCATGTCGCCCACCAGATGCAGGATGGAGTGGTCTTCGGTCCTCGCAGGCCGGTCGGTCGCGCCATAGCCGCGCATGTCCGGCGCGACGGCGCGATAGCCGGCCTCGGCCAGGGCGTCGATCTGGGCGCGCCAGCTGATGGCCAGCTCCGGAAACCCATGGACCAGCAGCACCAGCGGCCCCTCGCCCGCCTCAAGAACGGACTGGTTCAGGCCGTCGGTGGCGATCAGGCGGCGGTCCATGGGGTGCTCCTCGTCAATCGGAGGGTGCAGCATCCTTCTCGCTGATCGGTTCGTCCAGATAAACGCCCTTGATCAGCACGAAAACCAGCACCGCCAATGGCGTGGCCAGCAGCACGCCGAGAGGCCCGAACAGGGCGGCGAAGATCAGGATGGAGAACAGGGCGATCACCGGCGGCAGGGACACCATGCGCTTCTGCACCAGGGGCATGATCAGATTGCCTTCCAGCTGCTGGATGCCGACGTAGAGCAGCAGTGTCCACAGCATCATCTCGGGCCCCATCGTGGCCGCCAGCAGGAGCGCGGGGATGGTGGCCGCCACCGGGCCGACGATGGGCACGAACTCCAGCGCGCCTGCGATCATGCCCAGCGCCAGAGGCGAGGGCAGGCCGATGGCCCAGGCGCCCAGGCCCGTGATCACGCCCACCAGCGCCATGGCCGCCAGCTGGCCCAGCAGCCAGCGCCGAAGACCGAGTCCCGAAACGTCGAACGCCTTGCCGACCATGTCGGCGGTGGAGGCGCTGCGCTTCTTGAACAACCGCACCACCCCGGCCCTGTAGCTTCGGGGGTTGAGGGCCAGGAAAATGCCGGCGAAGATGACCAGAATCAGTTCCGCGATCACGCCGGCGATCAGTCCGGCGAAGGCGCCGAGACTGGAGAAGACCTCACCGGACAGCAGGCTCCCGTCGGTGGCTGGCGGCGCAGGGGCGACGCCCGGAGCGCTGTCATCCGGCTCGAGCTGTCGGGCGGTGTCTTCGCCGCCGCCTTCGCCCATCCGGTCAATCAGGCTGTCCAGCCGCTCCACCACCTCGGGTCCGAACGGCAGGGTCGCCAGCTGGCCGCGCGCCGCATCCCAGGCCTGGGGGAGACGCGTGGCGAGATCAGACGCCTGGCTGGAAATCTCGCGCCCGAAAATCCAGCCGCCCAGGGTCATCAGCGCCACGATCGACGCCAGGGCCGCGAGCACGGCGGGGCGGGGCGGCAGTTTGGCGTACCGTTCGAACGGCTCGGCGGCGGTGCTGAGGATCAGGGCCAGCAGAATGGCGCCGAACACCAGCAGCAGGATGTGGCTGAGCTGCCAGATCAGGAGGGCCGTGACGACGACGCCCGCGACCAGCACGGTCTGGCGCAGCAGACGGCCGTCATCGGCGCGCTGTTCAGAGGCCTTCTCGGGCGCGGCTTCGGTCGGTGATTTTCCCATCGCCCCCTAACGCACCGGGCGCGCCGGGGTTCTCCCGACGCGCCCGTCACGCATCCGCTTCAATGCTCAGAGGACGGTCAGGCCGCCTTCTTGCCCGCGAACTTGCCGTAGAAGGTCTCGCCCTTGGCCGCCATGTCGCGCAGAAGTTGGGGCGGGGTGAACCGCTCGCCGTATTGCGCGGCGTACTTGTCCGCCTGCTCCACGAAGGCCTTCAGGCCGATCTGGTCGATCATGGTGATCGGGCCGCCGGTCCAGGGCGCGAAGCCCCAGGCCAGGATGGCGCCCACGTCGGCCTCGCGCGGGTCGTCGATGACGCCCTCTTCCCAGCAACGGGCCACCTCCACCGCCTGGCGATAGAGCAGGCGGCGCTTCTGGTCCTCGACCAGCTCGGGCGTGGACTCGGCGATCGTCACCGGCGCCAGCTCCGACAGGCCCTTCCAGAGCGTCTTGGGCTTGCTGTCATAGTCATAGAAGCCCTTGCCGTTCTTGCGGCCGTAGCGTCCCAGCTCCTCGACCATCTTCTCGACGATCTCCATGCCCGGCTGCGGCGTGAACTTGTCGCCCAGATCGGCCTTCGTCTGCTTCGTGATCTTGACCGACAGGTCCAGGGCCACGTCGTCGTGCATCTCCAGCGGGCCGCGCGGCATGCCGGTGGCGCGACCGATGTTGTCGATCATGGCCGGAGCGTAGCCTTCCTCCAGCATGGCCAGACCTTCGGCCACATAGGTGCCGAAGCAGCGCGAGGTGTAGAAGCCGCGCCCGTCGTTGACGACGATCGGGGTCTTCCTGATCTTCATCACATAGTCGAGGGACTTGGCGATGGCCGCCTTCCCCGTCTTCTCGCCAAGGATGATCTCCACCAGCATCATCTTGTCGACGGGCGAGAAGAAGTGGATGCCGATGAAGTCCTCGGGCCGGACGCTGGCCTCGGCCAGACCCGTGATGGGCAGGGTCGAGGTGTTGGAGCCGAACACGGCGCCCGGAGCCAGCTGCGCCTCGGCCTTCTTCGTCACCTCGGCCTTCAGGTCGCGGCTTTCGAACACGGCCTCGACCACCAGGTCGGAACCCTTGATCAGCTCGTAGTCGGTGGTCGGGGTGATCAGGGCCAGGACGGCGTCGGCCTTGTCCTGGGTCATCTGACCGCGCGAGACGCGCTTCTTCAGGATGTCCTCGGCGTAGGACTTGCCCTTGTCGGCGCCTTCCTGGCTGACGTCGATCAGGATGGTCTCGATGCCGGCCATGGCCTGCACATAGGCGATGCCCGCCCCCATCATGCCGGCGCCCAGAACGGCCACCTTCTTCGGGTCGGACTTGGGCACGTCGGCCGGGCGCAGGGCGCCCTTGTCCAGTTCCTGCTTGGACAGGAACAGCGACCGGATCATGCCCTGGGCCTGCGGCGTCATCAGGGTCTTGATGAAGTAGCGGGTCTCGACCCGCAGGGCCGCGTCCATGGGCAGCTGAACGCCCTCATAGACGGCCTTCATCATGTTGGTGACGGCCGGATAGTTGCCGTAGGACTGCTTCCTCAGCATGGCGTTGCCCATGATGAAGACCTGCGAGCCTGCGGGGTGATAGGGACCGCCCCCGGGCAGCTTGAAGCTCTTCTCGTCCCAGGGCTGGACGGCCTTGCCGCCGCCCTTGATCCAGGCCTTGGCCGCCTCGACTTCCTTGCCGGGCTCGACCACCTCGTGGACGACGCCGGCGGACAGGGCGTCCTTGGGACGCCAGCTCTTGCCCTCGGACATCTGCATGAGGGCGGCCTGAACGCCGATCAGGCGCGGCAGGCGCTGGGTGCCGCCGCCGCCGGGGAACAGACCCACCTTGATCTCGGGGAGGCCCAGCTGAATCTTCGAATTGTCGCCGACCACGCGGTAGTGGCAGGCGAGGGTGAGTTCGAGGCCGCCGCCCAGGGCCAGGCCGTTGATGGCCGCAGCCACCGGCTTGCCGCAGGTCTCCAGCGCCCGCAGGGCGCCGTTCAGACGCCAGCCGGCGTCATAGGCCGCCTGCAGGTCCGAGCCGCCCAGCATGCCGCCGGCCATGTCGCCCAGATCCGCCCCGGCGCAGAAGCCCGAGGCTTGCCGGAGGTCAGGACCACGCCCTTGATGGCGTCGTCGCCCTTCACCTGTTCGACCCACTCGGGGATCTCCTTCATGACGCCCGAGGTCAGGGTGTTCATGGAGCGGCCCGGCACGTCGAAGGTCACCGTGGCGATGCCGTCGCCGTCGATCTCGATCTTGAAGTTTTCCATGGGTGCTTCTCCTTCGGATCAGACGCGTTCGATGACGGTGGCGGTGCCCATGCCGCCGCCGATGCACAGGGTGGCCAGGGCGGTGGTCTTGTCCGAGCGCTCCAGCTCGTCCAGCGCGGTGCCCAGGATCATGGCGCCGGTGGCCCCCAGGGGGTGGCCCATGGCGATGGCGCCGCCGTTCACGTTGATCTTGTCGTGGGGGATGTTCAGGGCCTGCATGTAGCGCAGGACCACCGCGGCGAAGGCCTCGTTCAGCTCATAGAGATCGATGTCGCCGGCCTCCATGCCCAGGCGGGCCAGCAGCTTGCGGGTCACGGGCTCGGGGCCCGTCAGCATGATGGAGGGTTCCGAACCGATGGAGGCGGCGCCGCGGATCTTCGCACGGGGCTTGAGGCCGAGCGCCTTGCCCGCCTCGAGGGTGCCGATCAGCACCCCGGCCGAACCGTCGACGATGCCCGAGGAGTTGCCCGGGGTGTGCACGTGATTGACGCGCTCCACCTCGGGGTAGCGCTGGTTGATCACGGCGTCGAAGGCCATCTCGCCCATCATCTGGAACGAGGGGTTCAGCCCGCCGAGGACCTGCATGTCGGTCTTGGGACGCACGGTCTCGTCGTGGTCGAGGATGGTGAGGCCAAGCTGGTCCTTCACCGGCACCACCGACTTCCTGAAGCGGCCGTCGGCCCAGCTGGCGGCGGCGCGCTTGTGGCTCTCAACCGAATAGGCGTCCACGTCGTCGCGGCTGAAGCCGTACTTGGACGCGATCATGTCGGCCGACACGCCCTGGGGAACGAAATAGGTGGCGATGGCGCTGGACGGGTCGATGGGCCAGGCCCCGCCGTCGGAGCCCATGGGCACCCGGCTCATGGCCTCGACCCCGCCGCCCACGGCCATGCGGGCCTCGCCGGAGGCCACCTTGGCGGCGGCCATGTTCACGGCTTCCAGGCCCGAGGCGCAGAAGCGGTTGATCTGGACGCGGCGGTCAGCTGCGACCAGCCGGCGGTCAGCACGGCGGTGCGGGCGATGTCGGCGCCCTGCTCGCCCACCGGGGCCACACAGCCCAGGATCACGTCATCCACCTGCGAGGTGTCCAGATCGTTGCGGTCGCGCAACGCCTCCAGAACCTGAGATGCGAGGGACAGGGCGGTGATCTCGTGAAGGGATCCGTCCTTCTTGCCCTTGCCGCGCGGGGTGCGCACGGCGTCGAAGATGTAGGCGTCGGCCATGGGTGCGTCTCCTTTGAGGACGCTTCCTTAGCGCGTTTGCCGACGAAATGCTACGTTTACGTCAACGTCAACTTACGACTTTTTTTCGCTCAGTCGAGGAAGGCGCGGACCTCAGCCTCGAATACGTCCGGCTGGTCGATCATGATGAAATGGGCGCTGTCGGGGATTCGTTTCAGGGCGACGCCGGAAAGCGGGGCGTAGACGGCCTGGAACACGCCATCCAGCTGGGCGTCGCTCAGGGGGATGTTGGGCCCGTTGACGTAGAGCACGGTCGTGGGGGCGGTGATGCGGCCCAGCTCGCCGGTCAGATCGGTGGTGATCAACTCGTGCATGGCGTTGGCGGCGACGCGGCGGTCGGTCTCGACCGCATGGCGGACCGGACCGGCGCGGCCGGACTCGGTCAGGACCATGCCCGCGATGGCGGCCTGCGCGCCGGCGGCCCAGCCCGCGTCATCGGCCGAGGCCATGCGGTCGCGGGTCATGTCAGCGACGGGGCGGACGCTCTCCGCGGTCGTCCCTGCGGGCCCGTAGAACACGCCCATGAAGGGCACCTGATCCACCACCATCAGCCGCTCGACCAGCGCCGGATGACGGGCCGCCAGCATCAGGCCGATGGTGCCGCCCATGGAGTGGCCGATCACCGGTGCGGATGTGATGTCGTTGAAAGCCAGGTATTCGGCGATTTCCTCGGCCACCGGGGCGGCCACGGGGCCCGAGGCGTTGTCGCCCGCGTCCAGTCCGGCGAAACCGCGCACATGGACCCGGTGCACCCGGTAGCCGGCGCCGAGACGCGCCACCAGATCATCCCAGATCTCCGGATGCGAGCTCAGACCGGGGATCAGCACCAGATCGCGGCCCTGACCCGAGGTCCAGACCATGATGCGCGCGCCGTCGAAGGGCGCCTCGGCCTCCTGACCCACCGAGCCGGTGGCGCAGCCGGAAAGTACAAGGGCCGCCCCGCCCGCCAGAACCATTCTGCGATCCATGTCCGCTTCCCTCTTCGCGCCGTGATTTGACCAGTGGTATAGGCGACTCATGCCCGCAGACAGCGACGCCAGCAAGACGGCCGTGCCCGAGGCCAAGTCCCCGCCCACCGCCTTCGGCAAGGGCTTCATCACCGACGCCTGGTATTTCGCGGCCCTGTCGCGGGACGTGAAAGCGGCCGGGCTCAAGCGCTACGAACTGCTGGGCGAGCCGGTGCTGATCGGGCGCACCCGCGCGGGCCAGGTCTACGCCATGCGGGACATCTGTCCCCACCGGGCCGCCCCCCTGTCGGCCGGACGCCTGGTCCAGCATGACGGCGAGGGCGAGACGGTGGAATGCCCCTATCACGGCTGGCGTTTCCGGCCCGACGGGGTGTGCGCGGCGATCCCCTCGCTGGTCCAGGACCAGGCCTTCGAGGCGGACCGGATCCGGGTGCGATCCTATCCCGTGGTCGAGAGCCAGGGGCTGGTGTTCGTGTGGATGGCCGCCGATCCTCGCAATCCGTCGGCCCCCGACCATGACCCGCCGGTGTTCCCCGGCGTGGTGGGCGGCGACGCGAAGCTGGTTGAGTGGATGGATTTCGACAGTCATGTGGATCACGCCGTGGTGGGCCTGATGGACCCGGCTCACGGCCCCTATGTGCATCAGCAGTGGTGGTGGCGCAGCGCCCAAAGCCGGCACGAGAAGGCCAAGGCTTTCGAGCCGCGGGACCATGGGTTCGCCATGGTCCGCCACGCGCCGTCATCCAATTCCTACGCCTACCGCATTCTGGGCGGCAAGCCGGCGACCGAGATCACCTTCCGCCTGCCCGGCTATCGCTGGGAACATATCCAGGTGGGCGAGAGACAGGTGCTGGCCCTGACCTGCCTGACGCCCCTGACCGAGACGACGACCCGCATCACCCAGATCTTCTGGTCCGACCATTGGGTGTTCGACCTGATCCGCCCGTTCCTGAAGCGGGGCGCCCGCGCCTTCCTGAAGCAGGACGGCGACATGGTGAACCTGCAGAACGAGGGCCTGCGCTACGACCCGGCGCTGCTGTGGATCGACGACGCCGACAAACAGGCCAAGTGGTACCAGCAGCTGAAGCGGGAATGGCTGAAGAGCCGCGCCGAAGACCGGGCCTTCGCCAATCCGGTCAAGGCCGCGACCCTGCGCTGGACCAGCTGACGCCGCCCGGTGATTTCAGACTCTGCGCTGAAAAAAACAGGGTCTGAATAGTCTGAATTGTCTGAAATCGCCCCTCCCGGTCTCGTCCCCTGAAGCGCCATTATAAGGCCGTGGGAAGGAGCGGGATTAAAAATCAGGCGCGCCAGAAGCCGACGATGCGTTTGACCTCGTCCACCACCGGATCGGCGATTTCGGCGGCGCGCTCGGCGCCGGACTTGAGGACGCGGTCGATCTCGGCCGGGTCGTTCATCAGGCGGCGCATCTCGGCGGTGACGGGGGCCAGGGACGACACCGCCAGCTCGGCCAGTTTCGGCTTGAAGGCGCCGAAGCCCTGACCGGCGAACTCGGCGGTGACCTGTTCGCGACTCTGGTCCGACAGGGCGGCATAGATGGCGATAAGGTTCTTCACCTCGGGCCGGTCGTCCAGCGCCTCGTCCGGCGCGGGCATGACGCCCATATCGGTCTTCGATTTCCTGATCTTGCCGGCGATGGCGTCGGCGTCGTCGGTCAGATTGATGCGGCTCATGTCCGAGGGATCGGACTTGGACATCTTGGCCTGGCCGTCGCGCAGGGACATGACCCGGGTGGCCGGTCCCTGAATCAACGGGTCCGGCAGAGGGAAGAAGCCGGGGACGCCGAAGTCGTTGTTGAACTTGGCGGCGATGTCGCGGGTCAGCTCCAGATGCTGCTTCTGATCCTCGCCCACCGGCACTTCCGTCGCCTTGTAGAGCAGGATGTCGGCGGCCTGGAGCACCGGATAGGTGTACAGGCCCACGGAGGCGCGCTCCTTGTGCTTGCCGGACTTCTCCTTGAACTGGGTCATGCGGTCCAGCCAGCCGAGGCGGGCGACGCAGTTGAAGATCCAGGCCAGCTCGGCGTGGGCGCGCACGGCCGACTGCGGGAAGATCACCGACTTCGCCGGATCCAGCCCCGAGGCGAGGTAGGCGGCGGCGATCTCGCGGGTCTGGGCGGCCAGCTTTTCGGGCTCCTGCCACACGGTGATGGCATGCATGTCGGCCACGAACAGGAAGCAGGGCGCGCCGGAGTCCTGCAACGCGGTGAAGCGTTTCAGGGCCCCCAGATAGTTGCCCAGGTGCAGGGCGCCGGAGGCCTGGATTCCGGACAGGATGCGGCGCGGGCCGGTGTAGGCGATGGGTTCAGCGTCGGACATGGCGTGGCAATGCCCCAGCGTCGCCCGCAGGGCAAGCCGGGATCAGGCCTTGCGTTCGCGCCGGATCAGACCCTTCACCTCGCCGATGGTCACCGCCCGGGTGACGAACAGCAGGATCAGATAGACCAGACCGCCCACGCCGGTGACGCCGATCAGGGCGATCTCCTTGCCGCCCCGGCCCAGCAGGCCGTCGATGGGCGCCTCGATCATGGCGCGGACCGACACCGCAGCCACGAGCAGGGCCCCCATGACCAGGCTGGCGATCAGGATGCGGGCCATGCGCCGGATGGCGGTGGCGGCGGGACGGTAATGATCCCGACGCCACAAGGTCAGGGCCAGCAGCCCCGCATTGACCCAGGCCGCCGCGCTGGTGGCCGCCGCGATCCCCTGCACCCCGGCGCCCAGCAGGAACAGGGACACGGCCAGCACCGCGTTCACCGCCACGGCCACCAGGGCATATTTCATCGGGCTCTTCGTATCCTGCCGGGCGAAGAAGGCCGGGGCCAGTATGCGGATGAGGATGAAGGCGGGCACGCCCCAGCCGAACTGGAACAGGATCTGCGCCGTGTTGATCGCGTCCACCTCGAGGAACGCCCCGCGCGTGAACAGGCCGTCGATGAGGAAATAGGGCATGGCCAGAATGGCGGTGGCGGCGGGCAGGGTCAGGGCCATGGCCAGGACCAGCGCTTCGTCCATGGAGGCCTGCTGCTGGGCGCGGTCCTCGGCGGCGATGGCCGAGGACAGCTTGGGCAGGAGGGCGATGCCGATGGCCACCCCGACGAGGCCGAGCGGCAGCTGATAAAGCCGGTCCGCCGTGGCCAGCCAGCTGCGCCCGCCCTCCACGAAGGAGGCCAGATTGCCCGACAGGAAGACGTTGATCTGGGTGGCCGAGTTGCCGATCACGGCCGGAACGGCGGTGATGATGATGGCCTTCACCTCCGGCGACAGGCGCGGCATGCGGAAACGGATGTTGGCCCCGGCCTTGCGGACAGCCCAGAAGCACAGCCCCGCCTGGGCCACGCCCGAGATCAGCACGCCCCAGGACACGGCGTAGGCCGCCCCTTCTGGCCCGCCGCTCGACGTCAGCACGGCGATCAGCATGATGACGTTCATCAGGATCGGATAGGCGCCCGAGACGATGAACCGCCCTCGCGCGTTCAGCACACCCGACAGCAGGGCGGCGATGGCCATGCAGGGCAGATACGGCATGGTGATCTGGGTCAGGATCACCGCCAGATTGTAGCGGACCGGGTCATCCAGAAAGCCGATGTTGATGCCCGCCATCAGCCACGGCATGGCCAGCTGGGCCGCCAGGGTCAGGATCAGGGTGGAGACCGCGATCAGGGCGATGGCGTCGGTGGCCACCTTGTCGGCCGCCGCCTCGCCGTCCAGGCGCAGCTTCCGGGCGTAGGCCGGAACGAAGGCGGCGGCGAAGGCGCCCTCGGCGAAGATGCGGCGGAACAGGTTCGGAAAGCTCAGGGCCGTGTTGTAGGCGTCCGCCGCCGGACCCACAGAGGCGCCCAGCACCGCATTGATGGCGATGTCACGGGCGAAGCCGGCGAACCGGCTGATCAGGGTCAGGCCGCTGAAGATGGCCGAGGAACGCATGACGCCGCCCGACTTCGGGGGTTCCGGCGCGGGCGGATTGGTCGAGGCCGAGGCCCGGAGTTCGGGATCGATGGTCATTCAGCGAAACATCCGGGATGGCGCGTCACCCGCCCTTACCTTGCTTCGGCGCGGCGGGGAACGGCGGCCTTGCGGCCCAGTTCGGAGACGTCGCGGGCGCTGGCCCGGGCGCGGATCAGCGGGCGGCCGCGCGGGTTGGGCGGCGGAGCCTGATTCATCACCGCCTCCAGCGCCGCGCGGATGGCGTCCAGACGCTTGTCGCCGGTGATCTTCCGGCCCTTGTCGGTGGTGACATAGAAGGAATCCGCCGCCCTCTCGCCGAAGGTGACCACGTGAGCCGAGCGGATCGACAGGCCAAGATCGGCCAGGGCGCGGGACAGCTGGGCCAGAAGGCGCGGCCGGTTGGCGCCGGACACCTCGATCACCGTGGCGGTCTCGGACGCCGCATTGTCGATCATGACGACAGGACGCACGTCGAAGGCGGCGCGGCGGGGGCTGGCGGGGGCCGAAGGGTCGGCCGGGGTGACGGCGCCGCCGCGTCCGACCCGCTCCAGCGCCGCCAGCAGACGGCGCAGGCGGCGCGGCTCGGCCTGACCGTAGGGCTCGCCCGCCCCGTCCTGAAGCTGGAAGATGTCCAGGGCCATGCCGTCAGCGGCTGTGGTGACCCGCGCCCCCACGATGTCGGCCCCCAGATCGGCCATGACCCCGGCGATCAGGGCGAACAGGCCGGGCCGGTCGGCCGCGGCGATGGCCACCTCGGCAGCCTGGTTGTCGGAGGGGCCCGCCATGGCGGCGGCGCCGTCGCGGCGGGCGCGCTCGATCAGGGCGTCATAGGCGGCCATGGGGCGGCTGAGGGGATCGTCCATCTCGGCCGCATCGCCCCGGAACTGCCGCTCGGTGTGCCGGTACAGGTCGCGCATCAACTGGCCCTTCCAGCCGTTCCAGACGCCGGGGCCGACGGCGCGGATGTCAGCCACGGTCAGCACCAGCAGCATGCGCAGGCGCTCCAGATCGCCGACGATCTCGGCGAAGGCGCGCACGGTGGCCGGATCGGACACATCGCGCTTCTGGGCGTAGTCGGACAGGGTCAGGTGCTGGCGCACCAGCCAGGCCACGAGCTCGGCCCGGCGCGGGTCCAGGCCGAGGCGCTCGCAGGCCCGGCGCGCGGCGATGGCGCCGTCCTCAAGCTGGCCCCGGTCGCCGCCCTTGCCCACGTCGTGCAGCAGCATGGCCAGCATCAGCACCTGCCGGTCGCGGATCAGGCCGATGATGTTGGACGACATGGGATGGTCGTCCTTCAGCTTGCCCCGCGCAATGTCGTTGATGATGCCGATGGCCTGCAGGGTGTGCTCGTCCACCGTATAGGCGTGGTACATGTTGAACTGGGTCTGGCCGACGATGCGGCCCCATTCCGGCAGGAACCGGCCCAGCAGCCCCGTCTCGTTCATCAGGGTCAGGACCCGGTACGGGCGGTCGCCGTCGGCCAGGATGTCCAGAAAGGCCGCCGACGCCGCCGGATCGCGGCGCAGCTTCGGCGTCACAAGATTCAGCGAGCGGGTGACGGCGGAGAAGGCGTCGGGATGCAGGTCCAGATCGTGGCGGTCGGCCAGCTGGAACAGGGTCAGCAGCCGCAGGGGCTCGGCCTCGAACACGTCGGGGGCGGTGATCGACAGGCGGCCGTGGTCCTCCACGAAGCCCGGCTCGCCCAGCTGGCGGCGGCGGCGGGGAATCAGGCGGGTCAGGCTGAGGGCGCGCTTCTGGCCGCGCTCCTCCAGCTTGGCGGAGAGGGCGCGGGTCAGGCCGCCTACGTCGCGGGCCACCAGGAAATAGCGGCGCATGAAGCGCTCCACCGCCGGTTCGTCCCCCCGCCCCTGCCAGCCCATGCGCCGGGCCACCTCGGGCTGGAGGTCGAAGGTCAGCTTCTCCTCGGCCCGCCCGGCGGCGCGGTGCAGGTGGTGGCGCACCCGCCAGAGGAAATCGAAGGACTCCTCGAAGGTGCGGCGCTCGCGGCCGGTGAGCAGCCCCTCCAGCGCCTCGGCGCCCAGCACGCTGTCGGGGGCCAGGCGCCGGGCGATCCAGAACAGGGCGTTGAGGTCGCGCAGACCGCCCTTGCCGTCCTTGATGTTGGGCTCGACCCGGTAACGCACCGCACCGGCGCGGGAGTGGCGCTGGTCCCGCTCCTTCAGCTTGGCGGTGATGAAGGCGCGGGGGTCGGTCCTGGTCATCTCGCGGCGGAACACCTTGAGGAAGGCGTCGGCCATGACCTCGTCACCGGCCAAGAAGCGGGCCTCCAGCAGAGAGGTCTGGATGACCATGTCGTCGCGAGCCAGGGTCAGGGCCTCGTTCATGGTGCGCGAGGCGACGCCCACCTTGGCCCCAAGATCCCACAGCACATAGAGCATGAAGCCGGTGATGCGCTCGATGCGCTCGCGGCCCGGGCCGGGCGCAGGAACAGCAGGTCCAAGTCTGAATAGGGGGCCAGCACGCCGCGCCCGTAGCCGCCGGTGGCCAGCAGGGCCAGCTTGCCGTCCTCGTCGACGCTGTCGGACGGGTGCAGGACCTGGGTGGTGAAGCGCCACAGGGCCTGAAGCATCTCGTCGGCGGCGCCGGAGAACAGGCGCGCCACCTCGACTCCGCCGAGGCCCGAGGCCAGTTTCGACGCCGCCTTCTCGCGGCCCGCGCTCCAGTGCTCGGACAGGGCGGCGGCCACCTCGGCGCGGACGTCCGACGCGGCCCTGAGGGCGGCGAGACGGTCGTCCAGGGCGGAGGGCTGGGTCACGGGCGGGCCAGACCCTTCAGGCGATACAGCGCCTCCAGCGCCTCGCGGGGGCTGAGCTCGTCGGGATTGATGGCGGCCAGGGCCTCGTCCGTGGGGGACGGACCGGAGACCGGCTCGGGCTCGTGCACGGCGAACAGGGGCAGGTCGTCCAGGCGGACGCTGGAGGCCTTGTCGGCCTCGAGCCGGTCCAGCACCTCTCGGGCGCGGCCCACCACCGACGGGGGCACCCCGGCCAGCTTGGCCACCTGCACGCCGTAGGAGCGGTCCGCCGCGCCGGGCGCCGCCTCGTGCAGGAAGACCAGCTCTCCGTTCCACTCGCGGGCCTTCATGGACAGGTTGCAGACGTGGTCCAGCCGCTCCTCCAGCCGGGCAAGCTCATGATAGTGGGTGGCGAACAGGGTGCGGGCGCGGTTGGTCTCGTGCAGGGCCTCGGCCACGGCCCAGGCGATGGCCAGACCGTCATAGGTGGCGGTGCCCCGGCCGATCTCGTCCAGCACCACGAAGCTGCGGTCGGTGGCCTGGGTCAGGATGGCGGCGGTCTCGACCATCTCCATCATGAAGGTGGAGCGGCCACGCGCCAGATCGTCGCCCGCGCCGACGCGGCTGAACAGCCGGTCCACCACGCCCAGCCGCATGGATTTCGCCGGCACGAAGGCGCCGGCCTGGGCCAGCACCACCAGCAGGGCGTTCTGGCGCAGGAAGGTGGACTTGCCCGCCATGTTGGGGCCGGTGACGATGGACAGGCGCGCGCAGTCCGCGCCGGAGCCGTCCAGGGCGCAGTTGTTGGGCGTATAGGGATCGCCCGCGCGGGTGACCGCCGCCTCGACCACCGGATGGCGGCCGCCGGAGACCTGAAAGATCAGCGACCCGTCCACATGGGGGCGCACGGCCCCCGCCTCTACGGCCCATTCGGCCAGCGCTGCGGCGGCGTCCAGTTCGGCGAGGGCGTCGGCCACGGCCTGAAGCGGGGCGGCCAGATCGGCGACCGTGCGGCGCCAGCCCTCGAAGATCTCGCCCTCCATGGCCAGGGCGCGGGCGCCGGCCTGGCTGATCTTCGCGTCCAGCTCGGACAGCTCCACGGTGGTGAAGCGGACCTGATTGGCCAGGGTCTGGCGGTGAATGAAGGGGCTGTCGGCCTGCGGGCGCAGCAGGGGCTCGGCGTTCTTCGCGCTGGTTTCGAGGAAATAGCCCAGCACGGCGTTGTGCTTGACCTTGAAGGCCACGCCGGACTCGGTCTGGGCGCGCTGCTCCAGGTCCACGATCACCTTGCGGCTGTCGTCGCGCAGGGTGCGCACGGCCTCGAGCTCGGGCCGCCAGCCGGGACGCACCAGCCCGCCGTCGCGGGCCAGATGGGGCGGTTCGTCCACCAGCCCCTCCTGCAGGTCGATCAGCAGGGCGCCGGTGTCGGGCGTGGGCGACAGGTCCGACAGCCGCGCCTCGATCTCGGCGGGCGGGCCGGTCAGGGGATCGGGGGATCGGGCGAACAGGGCGGAGACCGCCTCGGCGGTCTTCAGGCCCGAGCGGACGGCGGCCAGATCGCGGGGGCCGCCACGCCCCAGCGCCAGCCGGGTCACGGCCCGGGCCACGTCGGCCGAGCCGGACAGAACCTCGCGCAGATCCCGGCGCAGGTCCCGGCGTTCCAGCAGCCACTCCACGGCGTCCAGTCGATGATTGATGGCCGCCGGGTCGCGCAGGGGCCGGGTGATGCGCTCGGCCAGGGCCCGGCCGCCGGCGGAGGTGATGGTGCGGTCGACGCAGGCCAGCAGGCTGCCTTCGCGGGCGCCGGACTGGGCGCGGTCGATCTCGAGGCTGGCGCGGGTGGCCGGATCGATGGCCAGCCAGCCGGCCCGGGCCGCACGACGCGGCGCTTTCAGCACCGGCAGCGGCCCGCTTGGGTGGTCTCCAGATAGGCGGCGGCGAGGCCCAGGGCGGAGACCTCGGCCTCTTCAAAAGCGCCGAAACCGTCCAGGGTGGCGACGCCGTAGAGGCGCTGGACCCGATCGCGGGCCGCAGCCGGCTCGGCCAGCCCCTGCGCCAGGGCCTGGACCACCCCGCCCGAGCCGTCCAGCGCAGCCCGGATGTCGTCGTCGGAAAACAGCCGGTCGGGCACCAGCACCTCGGACGGGCGGAAGGCGGCCAGATTGGCGGCCAGATCGCCGGGCTCGCTGACGACGGTCTCCACCTGTCCGGTGGACAGCTCCACCACCGCCACGGCGGCCCTGCCGCGTCGGACCGACACCGCCGCCAGCCGGTTGGAGCCCCGGGCGTCCAGCAGGGAGTCCTCGGTCAGGGTGCCGGGCGTAATGACCCGCACCACATCGCGGCGAACCACCGCCTTGGAGCCACGCTTCCTGGCCTCGGCCGGGTCCTCCAGCTGTTCGCAGACCGCGACCTTGAAGCCCTGACGGATCAGGCGGGCGATGTAGCCCTCGGCGGCGTGGAACGGCACCCCCGCCATGGGGATGTCCTCGCCCTTGTGCAGGCCCCGTTTGGTCAGGGTGATGCCCAGCGCCGCCGCCGCCTTCTGCGCATCCTCGAAGAACAGCTCGTAGAAGTCGCCCATGCGGAAGAACAGCAGGGAGTCCGGGTGCCTCGCCTTGGCGTCCAGGAACTGGGCCATGACCGGGGTCACGCCCGGGTCGGGCGTGATCGGGCGGGCGTCGGTCGGCTGCTTGACGGGGGCGTTCATGAAGCGCGCAGGGTGAAGGATCGCGCGGTCGGCCTCAAGGCTCACGACGCCCTGGCCGCCACGGGATCGTGGACGAATGTCAGCCGGCCAGGGTCCGGGCCAGAATTTGGCGCATCTGGGCCACGGCTGCGGGCGACAGGCGACCCTGAACGCCGCGCCTGTCCTCGGGCAGGTGGGCGCCGGGCGGATCGTCCGCCGCGAACACGAAAGCCTCGAACATGGCCCGCCACGCCTCGCGCTGGGATGGGGGCAGATCGCGGACGGCCAGCATGGCGTGGATCAGGGCGCCCATGGGCGCGGTCGGCGCCTCGGCCTCGTTCCACCAGTAGTTCACCAGCACGCTGAAGCGGTCCAGCGACTGGACGTGGTGCCACCACATATAGGGGATGAACAGGGCGTCGCCCGGCTCCAGATCGGCCACCTCGGCGGCGGCCCAGGCCTCGGTGAAGCGGGGGTGGCGATCCAGATCCGGCTCCACAACCGACGCCATGCTGACCGGCGGTCCGGCCGGGGTGCGCTCGAAGGGGCCGATGTAGAGGTTTCGCGTCTGGTCGGGCGGAAACAGGATGAAGCGCCGACGGCCCGCCACGGCGCAGGCGATGTTGTCGTTCAGGTCGTGGTGGGTGTGCACCGTGGCGGCGTTGCCGATCCACAGGCGCGGAAACACGTCCTCGCCCAGCAGCGGCGACGGATTGGCGCGGGCGAATCCGGGCAGGGCCTGGGGCTCCGGGGTCGACTGCATGGCCACGGCGGGCGGGGCGGCCTCGTCCTGCAGGGTGAGCAGCCGGTCCAGAACCGAACCGACTGTTCCTTCCCGCTGCTCGAAATTCACGCCGGAGAGGTCCTCGTTGTAGAAGAAGCGGCCCTGGATCGAGGGCGCGCCCTCGGTGAAGCGGACCGGGGCGCCGTTGTCGAAGCCGCGAATGTGATCCGCCAGCGCTTCGGACGATTTCAGCCCCGCCTGGACCGCCGGCCAGTGGGCGACCAGGCCGCGCAGAACCGCGGGGCGCGCCGCCGGCAGGATGTGTTCCCGGAACATCGCCGCATCGACGTTGCTGTGCTCGGCGATGCGGCGCTCGGGAACGGGCGTGGACATGGCCTGAACCCTAGACCCTGATGCGTCTTGCGCAAGCCGGGAGCGCCTGCCACAAGCGCCGCAGGCGGTTAAGGGAACGCGGTCAGACACCGCGGCTGTGCCCGCAACTGTAGGCGGTTAGGCCGTCGTCCGCTCCCTGTCTTCGGGCAGGGCGCCACTGGAGCGATCCGGGAAGGCGAGGACGACGGGTCGACTTTTCAGGTCGGCCTTTGCCTGTGACCCGCAAGCCAGGAGACCTGGCCGCCGACGTCGCTCGTCCGCTGTCCGGGACCAGACAGAGGCGCGGGGACTGATCCGTCGAAGCGACCCGATCCGGCGCCGTCCTGTCTCTCGACAGGCGGATTGGTCGCTTTTGAACGTCGCCGCGCGCGCCGCGCGGGGGCTTTTGACGGAGCATCGCCCCATGAGGCGTTCCCTTATCCTGTATTCGGCCGCATCCGCGGCCCTGTTCGCCCTGCCCGCTTTCGCCGACGACGCCAGCGACGTGGACGCGGTCATCATCACGGCCACCCGCATCCCGGCCATCGTGGCCGAGACCCCCGGCGCCCGCGTCATCGACGAAGACACGATCGAACAGCGCGGCGCGGTCTTCGCCGCCGACATCCTGGCCGACGTGCCCGGGCTCAGCATCGCCCGGGGCGGGCCCTTCGGCCTGACCCAGCTGCGCATGCGCGGGGTTTCGCCGGGCAAGACCCTGGTTCTGGTGGACGGCGTGCCCGTCAACGATCCGGCCGAGATCAACGGCGCCTTCGATTTCGCCGGTTTCGATCTGGGCGACATCCAGCGCATCGAGGTGCTTGCGGGGCCGCAGTCGTCCCTGTGGGGATCGGACGCCATCGGCGGGGTGATCGCCTTCACCTCCCGCGAACTGGACGGCCTGCGCGCCGAAGCCGAGGCGGGATCGTTCGACACTGTGCGCGGCCGCCTGTCGGCGGGCGTGGCCAATGAACGCTACGCCGTCGGGGCCTACGCTTCCTATTTCGACACGGACGGCATCTCGGCCGCCGACGAGGCGGACGGCAATGACGAGGCCGACGGCTTCACCAGCACCACCCTGGGGGCCAACGGCCGCTACGCCTTCAGCCCGACCGTGACCGTCGACGCCAGGCTGCGCTGGTCCGAGAGCGACACCGACCTGGACGGTTTCCCGGCGCCGACCTACGCCCTGGCCGACACCGACGACACCACCTCCAGCGAGCAGTGGTCCGGCTTCGCGCGCCTGACCGCCCGGGCCCTGGGTCTGGATCATCAGGTCAGTGTCTCGGCCTCGGACATCTCGCGCGCGACCGTCAGCGCCTTTCCCTCGGTGTTCGACGCCGATCGGCAGGTCCTGCGCTGGCAGGCCTCGGGCGTCTCGGCCGACAGCCGGATCGACTACGCCTTCGGCGCGGAGCACGAGGACGTCTCGGGCGCCCTGTCCAGCGGGCTGAGCGAAGAACTGTCAACCACCTCGGCCTTCGCCACGGGACGGTTTCAGCTGTCGGGTCGCCTCACCCTGAGCGGGGGTCTGCGCCGGGATGACACCGAGGACTTCGGCGACGCCACCACCGGGCGGCTGTCGGCAGCCTATGAACTCGGCGGCGGCGTCATCCTGTCGGGGGCTGTGGGCACGGGCTTCAAGACCCCGACCATCAGCCAGGCCGTGTGCGACTTCTGCTTCTCGAGCGAGCCCTTTCCGGTCCTGCGTCCGGAGCACGCTGACAGTCGCGAGGCGGCGCTCGGCTGGGTGTCGGGCGACGGGCGGTTCCAGGGCCGGGCGACGGTCTATCGCCTCGAGGTGCAGGACCAGATCACCTATGTCACGGACCCCGGGTTCAACAGCTATTACGTCAACATCGCCGAGACCCGCACCGACGGGGTTGAAGTGGAAGGCCGCGCGGCGCTGCCGGCCGGGTTCGACCTCAGCCTCGCCTATGCCTGGACCGACGCGGTGGACGCGACCGACGGATCCCGGCTGCTGCGGGTTCCGGAGCATTCCGGGTCGGTGACGCTGGGCTGGACCGGCAACCGCCTGTCCGGCGCCCTGATCGTGCGCGGCGAAGGCGACATGGGGGATGCCGGGGGCGAGCGCGACGGCTTCGTCACGGCCAATGTGAACGCGGCCTGGGCGCTGAACGAGCATGTCAGCCTGACGGCGCGGATCGAGAACCTGGCCGACGAGCATTACCAGCGGCTGCTGGGTTACGGCGAGCCGGGCCGCAGCGGCTACGTGGGGATCAGGCTGCGCTACTGACCGCCAGGGGCCCGGCGGCGCTGAGCGTCGCCGGGTCGTCCAGGGCCAGGGCGGACCAGTCCAGATCCGGCGCGGGGGCGTGGGCGGCGGCCAGAACGGCGCGCAGCTCGGCCGCTGAGGCCACGCCGACGGACACCGTATCGACCCCGGGCAGCATCAGGCCGTAGGCCAGGGCGGCCTGCATGGGGTGACCCGGCTCTCGGCCAGGCTGCGGCGGGCCCGGGACACGCCCGAACCGGCGCGCACCAGATGGGCGGGCAGATCTTCGCGGGGCGCGAACAGCACCCCGCCGGCGAAGATGGAGCGCAGCTGAACCGAAACCTCATGGGCGGCCAGACCCTCGATGAGGCCGGAGACCTCCGCACGCTGGTCCAGCAGATTGCATGGCAGCTCCACGATGTCGGGGCGGAAACGACGCGCCAGCAACTCAGGGCCGTCCTCGACCCGGGCGCACACGCCGATGCGGCGGAACAGGCCCATGTCCCTCAGGCGCTCCAGCCGGTCCCAGAGAGCGCGGCCTTCCGCGCCCGCCAGATCCGAGGCGGACGACACCATGACAGCCTCGCCGCGGGGCAGGCCCATGCGTTCGAGAGAACGGCGGGCGCGGGCCTCGACCCGGTCCAGCCCCTCGGCCGCCGAGACGGTGCTGACGGTCACCCGGAATGGACTGGGGAAGGGCCAGCATTGGCCCAGCAGGCGCTCGGTGTCGCTGACCGGGCGGGTGGCCACCAGACCGACGCCGCCGTCGGCGGCGGTGCGCAGGAGGGCGCGCACCTGCTCCTCGCGCGAGGCAGGGCCCGGCCCATGGGCGGGCGCCCCCAGCACATTGAGGGCGAGCCTGGACGCCGGTCCGGCGCCGGTCCGTGTTCTAGCCTGAAACGTCACGGGACGGACCATGCGCCCACAAAGCTTAAGGAGCGCTGATCGGAAGTTTTACAAACCCTTACCTGACAGGGTTTACGAGGGGTCGGCGTCCGGCTGGCGATCCGGATGGGCGGCCTCAAAGGCGGGGTGCGCCGCCGCCTTTTCCGCGATGGCCAGGATGCGGGGAAAGGCGTCCAGCGGCGTGCTGAACCGCCGCGCCGAATAGACCTGCGGGATCAGGCAACAGTCCGCCAGGGTGGGCGCGTCGCCAAAACACCAGCCCTCGCCGTGCCGGGCGATCAGGGCCTCCAGGGCCTCGAACCCAGCGATGATCCAGCGCCCGGCCCAGGCGTCCACGGCGTCCTGATCGGCGCCGAAGGTTTCGCGCAGCGCCTTGAGCACCCGCAGATTGTTCAGCGGATGGATGTCGCAGGCCACCAGCGCCGCCATGGCCCGCACCTGAGAGCGCGCGACCGCATCTGTCGGCAGAAGCGGCGGTTCGGGATGCGCCTCCTCCAGCCACTCGAGGATGGCGGGGCTCTGGGTCAGGACCGCGCCGTCCGTCTCCAGCGCCGGGACAAGGCCCTGGGGATTCATGGAAAGGTAGGCTTCGCTCTTCTGGGCCCCGGTCCGGAGATCGACGCCCGCCTGCTCATAGGACAGGCCCTTCAGGTTCAGGGCGATGCGGGTGCGGTAGGAGGTGCCCGAGCGCCAGTAGCCGTGCAGGATCATGATCGGCCTCTTCAGGTCAGGGTGAAGGCCAGCGGCGCCAGCCCCTCGATCGTCGCCTCGACCCGGTCGCCGCGCACGACGGGGCCGACGCCCTCGGGCGTGCCGGTGAAGATCAGGTCGCCGGGCATGAGCCGCCACAGGCGCGAGGCCTCGGCCACCACCTCTGCGGGGCTCCAGATCATCTGGTCGAGGCGAGAGGACTGGCGGGGCCGGCCGTTCACGGTCAGGGCGACGGCTCCGGCCGGGCTCGGCAGGGCGCCCAGGGTCAGGGGGCCGCACGGGGCGGAATGGTCGAATCCCTTGGACGCGTCCCAGGGCCGACCCCGGGACTTGGCCTCGGCCTGGATGTCGCGACGGGTCAGGTCGACGCCGACTGCCCAGCCGATGATCAGGTCCGCCGCCGCGCCGGGCGCGAGATCCGCGCCCTCGCCGCCGATGGCGCAGACCAGCTCCACCTCATGGTGAAGGTTGTCCGTGGCGGAGGGGAACGGCACGTCCGCCCCGGTGATCAGGGCGTCGCGGGGCTTGGAGAAGAAGAACGGCGCCTCGCGCGCGGGGTCGGCGCCCATCTCGCGGGCGTGGGCGGCGTAGTTCTGGCCCACGCACAGGATGCGGCGGACGGGAAAGCGCGCATCACGGCCGAGGATGGGCAGGGCGACGGAGGCGGGTGGATCGAACAGCCAGGTCATGCCTGCGTCCTTACGTCGCCCGGCGTTGTGGCGGAACCCCTCATCCCCTCTGGCGTTGCGATGACGGGGTACCTATTCTCATTTTACCGCCAAGCTAGCCGGAGAGCGCATCATGGCCACCACAAAGGCCCGGGAAGACATCAAGAACGACCTGAAGACCCTCAAGGACGACCTCAAGGTCGGCGCGCGCGAGGAAAGCGCCCGTCTGCGTGAGATCGCCGCCGAGACCGAAGCCCGCGTGCGGGCCAAGTCTGACGAGGTGCGCGAACGCGCCCGCGACTACTACGACCAGGCCCGCGTTCGCGGCCGGGAATATTATGACGACGCCGCCGAGCGGCTGGACGAGGCGCAGCGCGCCCTGGTCGAGCGCGTTCAGGAGCGTCCCGTGCAGTCCACCGCCATCGCCCTCGGCGTGGGCGTGGTGCTCGGTCTTCTGCTGGCCGGCCGGCGCCGCTGATGCCTGGCAAGGGGTTGGTCGACAAAGTGGTGGCGGCGGCGATCGCCGTCGCCTGCGTCTTCGTGGCCATCGTGGCCCTGGGGGCGACGCTCTTCTATCTGCTGCTGATGGTGGTTCCCGCCGCTGCGGCCGCCGCAATCACGGCGGCGGTCGCCGCCGTTGGGGCGCTGATCATCGCCGTGACCTTCCTGAACAAGGCGAAGGGCGACGATGAGGAGGAGGAGGAACCGGCGGGTCTGGGGCAGCGGGCCTTCGTCCTGTTCCGCAACAGGCCCGTGCTGGCCACCGTGGCCGCGCTGGCCGGCGGATGGATCTTCCTGAGAAATCCGGCGCTGGCCTCCATGGTCGCGGCGGTCTTTACCGAGAGCAGTCGCGGACGGCGTCGCTGATTGGAACAGTGACGCTGGCGAAGCGTTGAGAGCTCAGGTCCGGCGCGAGGTCGCGACCTTTGAATTGAAAACCGCTTCGGAGGCGCCACCCATGATTCGTTGGGCCATAATTTTCTTGGTGATCGCCCTGATCGCCGCAGTGCTGGGCTTTGGCGGCATCGCGAACTTCTCGTTCGAGATCGCCAAATTCATCGCCGTCATCGCCATCATCCTCTTCGTCATCGCCCTGGTTGCGGGCGGGCTGCGAGGACGAGGGCCGAGAGTCTAGACGACCGCCAATCGTCACAAGGAAGGCCGCGGGATCGCTCCCGCGGCCTTTTATTTTGCCCCGCCGCGACGGGGGAGAGTCCAGGCGCGGCTGTCGACGAAGGCGCCCTTCTCCCACGCCATGGCGGTGACGGTGACCACGTCTTCATTCCAGTCGATGCGGTTGAAACTGGGGGGCGCGCCGCGCTCGCGGTGTGACAAAGTCCCGCATCCCACGGCGTAGGAGAATTGATCGCCCGCCTGCAGCGGCAGGGCGAAGGGCTGGTGAGTGTGGCCGGTTGTGATGAGGTCGACGCCCGCCTCGGCGAAGATGTGCGCCGCGTCCTCGCCCCTGATGACGTCGCCGGTCATGGGGGTGCCGATCATCTCCACCAGCGGATGGTGACAGGCCAGGATGCGCAGGGCGCTCCGGGGCGCATCGCGCAGGGCCTGGGCCGCGCGCCGGGTCTGGTCCAGGTCGATGACGCCCTTGGACCAGTTCAGCCGCGCCTGCCAGCCGCGCGCGGTGGTGACGCCGCGGACCATCAAGCCGTCGCTGCGGAACTCGTGGTCGTGGGCCGGGTGGCCCGTGGCGCGCTCGAACCGCCGCCAGGGCCAGAACAGCCGGTCCAGCACGTTCCAGTAGGGCACGTCGTGATTGCCGACCGTGACGAAGACCGGGTCCGGCATGGCCTTGATCCAGCGCGCGGCGGCGTCGAACTCGACCCTGTAGCCGTTCTGGGTGATGTCGCCGGTGATCAGGACCAGGTCGTTCGGGGTGGCGTGGGCGTAGTCCACCGCAGCGGCGGCGGCGTCCGCGTGCTCACGGCCGAAATGAACGTCGGAGAACTGGAGGACTCGGCCCATCAGGCGCTGGTTGCCGTGCATCGCGCCATCAAACCGTGTCCTCGGCGGCGGGCGGGCGCGGGGCCAGGGCGCGGAAGGCCTTGGGCAGGAACTTCACCGTGCTGTCGGCCGGCAGCAGGATAGGCTCGCCGTCCAGGACCGCCGGGACCCGGGAGCGCGCCGAGACGCGAATCCGGCGGGCCGGCTTGGTCTTGACCGCCGGATCGTGGCGCCAGTCGTCGAACAGGGCGTGGGCCGCCAGGCGAAAGGCATCGGATGCGTCGTGGGGATTCATGGCCGCGGCCTCCAGACCCACAGGCTCCTCAAGGGCGCGCGAGATCATCGGGCTGATCAGCACCAGGCCTCGGCCCGCTGGTGCGGACCACCGTCCAGGTCGAAGCGGATGCGGCCCGAGAACGCCCGACGCCAGGCGCGGCGCGCATGGGTCATGGCCAGTTTCAACTCGCCGCCGCGCAGCGCCTCGCGGGCTGGCGCCCACAGGGCCGGCGCGCCCAGGATGGCGGCGCAGTAGAAGGCGTTGCCGTCCACCTCGCCCCCGGACACATACTGCGGCTCGCCGTCCTCGAGGATGACGCTGAGCGCCTTCTTCCAGTCCGTCGTGCCGTAGAGCGCCTTGGGCAGCATGTTCATGGTCCCCCCCGGCAATGGCGCCACCAGAGGCCCGTCCGGGCCGGCGCGCGACGCCACGGCCCGGGCCGTGCCGTCGCCGGCCAGCACCACCACGAGATCCGCGTCGCCGGACAGGACCTTGTCGATGGTCCGGGCCATGTCCTCGCCTTCCAGCAGCACCACCTCGGATTCACAGGCGAAGCCCGCCATCAGATCCTGGGCTTCCGCCGCCGCATTGGCGCCGACACCGCCGGACATGGGGTTGACCAGAACCACCACGCGCTTGATCGGCGCGTGGCAGGTCATGGGGCGGCGCTCGGTCGCCCCACTGTCTTCCGGCAACTGCTTTTCGGGCGGCGCGCCCAAAGTGTCTGTCATCCGGGCCGAACGCCGACGCGCGCCCGCGTTCCAGCTTCAACTCCGGCGCATGGCCGGACAGACGCGCCGACCAACCAGACTTAGTCGGACTGAAGCGCCTGGGCGGCCTCTTCAGCGCCCTCGCCGAGCGCGGCGCCGGCGCGGCCCGCGGCGTCGGCGGTTTCCGCAAGGGCCTCATCGGTCGCCTCATCGGCCTGGCCGGTGATGTCCTTGATCTGCTCCCAACCGGCCGTGATCCAACCGTCGATCATGGCTCCACCCTCGGCTACGGACCGCTCCTTGATGCCCAGGACCGCCGTCAGGGCGCCGAACAACGCCAGCAGGGTGATGATGAAGCCCACCACCGGCGGACCGCCGCGACGACGCTTGCTGCGCGCCCAGACAGGGCCACCATCGTCGTCAGCCATACGGACAGGTTCGGAAAAACGCATGAAAAGCCCCCTATTCAACACGCCGCGTCGCCGCGCCGCAGAACACCTCGGACCGCCTGAGACGATCCTGATGAAATGTTTAACGCAACCTTAACCACAATCATAGTCAGGGAACCGGAGCGGTAATCCAGCGTTCTCGCCTCGGGGGCGACTTACTCGGACCGAAGGGACATCCAATGAAAAAGATCATGATCGCGATTGCAGGAGCCGGCTTGCTGGCCAGCGCCTGCGCCAGCGACCCGTACGGCAACACCAATCAGACCGTTCGCCAGGGCGCCATCGGCGCTGCTATCGGCGCGGCTGCAGGACAGATCATCGGCGGCAACACCGAAGCCACCGTGGCCGGTGCGGCCATCGGGGCGCCGTCGGCGCGATCCGGGGCTCGTCCCAGGACCGCAACAATCAGCAGCGCTATCGCGCCGCCAACGGCCAGTACTACTACTGCTACGACAACCGGCAGACCGAGTGCTATTGGGAAGATGGCACGCGCGTCCGCTGGTAGGCTGTTTCAGACCTTCGGGTGAAACGGGTGAAAGGGCGGTCCCGACGCGGGCCGCCCTTTTTCATGGGGAAGATTTGGGAGGGGACAGATGATGCGTTTCAGGATTGCGGCGGCGGCGGTGGCGGCTCTCGTGGTTTCGGGCTGCGGCGCGAACGGGCTTTGGGACCGGTCAGAGCTGATTGCGGACACGGCGGGCTGCACCGAGCAGCGGCTGGACATCTATTTCGAGGAAGGCGAGGCGCGCATCGCGCGGCCGGCGCAGGAGCTGATCGCCCTGACCGGCGAGCGGCTGCAGGGCTGCCGGGTCGAGGGCGTGGACGTGATCGGCCTGGCCAGCTCGACGGGCGACTCCGCCAGCAACCAGACCCTGTCCGAGCGGCGGGCGCGGGCGGTGGCGGACGCCCTGATCGAGGCCGGATGGCCCAGCCCCACCTTCACCCTGTCGGCGGGCGGCGATGCGGGGGCGACCACCGACGGCGGCCTGTCCGAGCCCCTGCGGCGGCGCACCGAGATCGTCATCCACGCCCGGCCCCGATAGGCAAAGCTCCATAGAAAAAAGGCCCGCCCTGTGGAGGGGCGGGCCTTTTGCAAAATCGATCACATGGATCAGTAGCGGTAGTGGTCCGGCTTGAACGGGCCCTCGGTCGGCACGCCGATGTAGTCGGACTGCTCCTTGCTCAGGACGGTCAGCCTGGCGCCCAGCTTGTCCAGGTGCAGGGCCGCGACCTTCTCGTCCAGGTGCTTGGGCAGGACGTAGACCTGGTTCTCGTAGGCCGACAGATTGGTGTGCAGCTCGATCTGGGCCAGGGTCTGGTTGGTGAAGGACGCCGACATGACGAAGGACGGGTGGCCCGTGGCGTTGCCCAGGTTCACCAGACGCCCCTTGGACAGCAGGATGATCTTGTTGCCGTTCGGGAACTCGATGTGGTCCACCTGCGGCTTGATCTCGTCCCACTTCATGTTCTTCAGGCCCGCGACCTGAATCTCGGAATCGAAGTGGCCGATGTTGCAGACAATGGCGTTCATCTTCATCCGGCGCATGTGATCGACGGTGATCACGTCCTTGTTGCCGGTGGCGGTGACGAAGATGTCGGCCTTGTCGCACACGTCGTCCAGGGTCTGGACGTCATAGCCTTCCATGGCCGCCTGCAGGGCGCAGATGGGGTCGATCTCGGTGACGATGACCCGGGCGCCGCCCTGGCGCAGCGAGGCGGCCGAGCCCTTGCCCACGTCGCCGTAGCCGCAGACCACGGCCACCTTGCCCGACAGCATCACGTCGGTGCCGCGGCGGATGGCGTCCACCAGCGACTCGCGACAGCCGTACAGGTTGTCGAACTTGGACTTGGTGACGCTGTCGTTGACGTTGATGGCCGGGTACGGAAGCTCGCCCTTCTTGGCCAGCTCGTACAGGCGGTGCACGCCGGTGGTGGTTTCCTCGGACACGCCCTTGATGGCGTCGCGAATGGCCGAATAGAAGCCGGGCTTCTCCTTCAGGTACCGCTTCATGACGCCGAACAGGGCTTCCTCTTCCTCGTTCTGGGGATTGTCCAGAACCGAGGCGTCCTTCTCGGCCTTGGGGCCCAGCACGGTCAGCAGGGTGGCGTCGCCGCCGTCGTCCAGGATCAGGTTGGGATAGCCGCCGTCGGACCATTCGAAGATCTTGTGGGCGTAGTCCCAGTACTCTTCCAGGGTCTCGCCCTTGGTGGCGAACACCGGGGTGCCGGACGCGGCGATGGCGGCGGCGGCGTGGTCCTGGGTCGAATAGATGTTGCACGAGGCCCAGCGCACGTCGGCGCCCAGGGCTTCCAGCGTCTGGATCAGCACGGCGGTCTGGATCGTCATGTGCAGCGAGCCGGCGATGCGCGCGCCCTTGAGGGGCTGGGCCTTGCCGTATTCCTCACGCAGGGCCATCAGGCCCGGCATTTCGGTTTCGGCGATCTCGATCTCCTTGTTGCCCCAGTCGGCGAGGGAGATATCGCGGACGATGTAGTCGACCATGTTCGTTCCTGACGTGTCTTGAAGGTTTGAGCGCGCTATAGCGGTCCAGGGCGCGCGGGGCAACAAACATATAAGGATGTCTTTATATGTTTATGAGGCCGGGGCGGTTGCAGATGTGCGGGAGTCCGGATTGATGCGGTTGAACGCCCCCGTCCTCGTCATCGCCGGGCTTGTCCCGGCGATCCATACGCGCGGACGGGGCACGGCGCGCCCGGACGGGTCCGTGATTATGGATTCCCGGCACAAGGCCGGGAATGACGGTATTTGGGAGTGTGGCGTGTGCGCCGGAGCAGGATGACATGACCGAACCCCTCGTGCCCGAGGACGAGCTGGAGTTCCGCTATTTCCGCGCGGGCGGGCCGGGCGGCCAGAACGTCAACAAGGTGTCCACCGCCGTGCACATGCGCTTCGACGCGGCCAGGTCGCCGTCGCTGGACGAGGCGGTGCGGACGCGGCTGATGAAGGCGGCGGGCTCGCGCCTGACCAATGAGGGCGTCATCCAGATCACGGCCACGCGCTTCCGCACCCAGGAGCGCAACCGCGACGACGCGGTGGAGCGGCTGAACGCCCTGATCGAGAAGGCCCGCATCGCCCCGGTGAAGCGCATCCGCACCAAGCCCACCAAGGGGTCGAAGGAACGGCGCCTTCAGGCCAAGGCGGGGCGGTCGAAGATCAAGGCCGGGCGGGGACGGCCGGATTTCAGCGACTGAGCCCCAGGGCGGTCGACAAGCCGAACTCCGTTATGCATAGGCTTACGGCCAAGCTTGATTCAGGAGATTTCAGCCTATGCCCCTCGCCACCAACCAGACCATCCTTCGCCTGGCCGCCGCCCTCGCCTTGACAGCGGGCCTCGCGGCCTGCGGCGGCGCGGAGCCGGTGGACCATGGGCCCGCGGTGGACGAGACGCCGGCGGCGGCCCTGAGCGCCGAACAACGGCAGGCGGGCGCCGCCCAGGCGACCGCGGCGCTGGACCAGCACGTGCGGGATCTGGCGAGCGGCTATACGCGCGCGTCCGGATTTGAGGACCGCGTCGCGCCGCTGGCCGACAGCGGGCAGGACCGCTGGTCCGTGACGCTTCAGGAAGGCGTCGCCTACCGCATCATCGCCGGCTGTGACGCCAATTGCTCGGACGTGGATCTCTATCTGGAGAACGCCGAGGGCGTGGTGGTCGACAGCGACACCCTGGTGGACGACTATCCGGTGGTGAACGTCACCCCGACGGCGCAGGGCCGCTACACGGTGCGCACCACCGTCTTCAGCTGCGGCGACGCCTCGGCCTGCTACACCGCCACCCGCATCCTGCAGGAGCAGTGAGAGACCGGCCGCCCGGGTCCACGCCCGGGCGGCCGCTATCAGAAGGGTCGACAGGCGGCGCCCTCAGATCAGGGCGTCGGTGGCGGCCTCCACCAGCTCGAACAGGCCGTAGGCCCCGGCCATGACCACGAGCAGCAGGGCGGCGTTGACCGTGTGCTTGATCAGCTTGTAGCGGCGGACGTCGGTCTGTTTCAGGGCCCGGATCCGGGCGCTGATGGGCGCGAGCGAGGCGAACAGGGCGCTGACGAAGCCGCGCTGGTCCTCCGCCGTATTGGGCACCAGCGTTCCGGCGGCCAGACGGCGGTAGCCGGCGTTGAACACCCGGCCGAAGACGTTGAGGGGCCGGGCCACGTCGCACATGAGGATCAGGCGGCTGTCGCCCGTGTCGTTGCGGGCCTGATGGGGATAGGTCTCGTCGAAGATGAAGTCCTGACCGTCGCGCCAGGACATGGGCACGCCGTCCACCTCGATCAGACACGCGTCCGCGTTGGGCGTGCGCAGGCCCAGATGATAGCGCAGGGAACAGGCCAGCGGGTCGGCGTGCAGGGTCAGTTCGGACCCCGCGGGCAGGACCGTGAACATGGCCCCCTTCACCTCGGGGATCTGGTTCAGCAGGGCCACGGTGCGCGGACAGGTGCGCTGGGCCGAGCGGTGGGTGGTCCCGTACCAGGTGAGATAGAATTTGCTCCAGCCGCGCTTGAAGAAGGTGCGGAAGCCCAGGTCGTAGGAGCCCGCCGAACCCTCGGCCTTGGCCGCCTCGAAGGCGCCGCCGGCCTGCAGGGCCAGGGCCTCGTCGCGGATCACCTGCCAGTTGTCCCGCAGCAGGGCCAGGTTGGGCATGCGCTCCGCCGCCGTCACCGGCCCGCGCGCCCAGGGGCGGGTGGTCATGTACAGGACGCAGTTCAGGGGCGCGAAGATGGGCCAGGACTTGCGCAGATACTGGGTCAGGCTGGCGTAGCGGGTGCGCCCGCGCCAGCGATAGACGTATGCGATCGAACACAGCGAATACAGCACCAGCGCAGACAGCGCGACGACACTGAAGCTCATGGATTGTCCCCCGACCCCGGCCGGAGTCTTACGGCCAAGCTCGGGATTGTCCAAGCGGGATGTGAGGGTTTGGGGTGGGGGGGGCCTCGGGGTCGAGGCTCCGGGCCAGCATGGCCAGTTATGGACTTGTTGACCGATCACACCTAAGTTGGGCCTCAAATGGACTGGGGTTTCTCGGTCGGCGTGGGGCTCCCGGCTTTTGTCGGGGGCCTTCTGCTTTCAAGGGAACACCTTCATGCCGCCATGGGCGAGCTTCGGTTGCATAACGTCGAAGGCCCGGTTTTCCTGCATCGGGCGTAGAACCTTCAAGCCGATGGGGCGCGCAATCAGATCTGCAAGTTGCAGTCCTGATGAGTTGCACTTTTTGTCGGCAAAAACGGGCTCCCACTCCATCGCGCGAAAATCAGGCTGCTTATATCCCCAATTCGCCTGATTGACGGTTATGCGCCGGAAGTGAAGCTCCAGCTCCGCGTCTTCCTTCTTGCCTCGACTCTCGAAGACGACGTGCACGATCCGCCCCTCCTGACCGAGCTGCCGGAGCCGAGCCAGCAAAGTCTCCATGCAGAAATGGAGCGCGATCTCGTACGGGCTCCAGGGCTTGGCGTACTTCTCCGCGAGCCGGATTTTGTGAATCACAGCGGCAATGACATCGATTTCCGCTTCGGAAACAATGCTGTTTATACGGTTCAGAAAGGCTTCGCGCCCTGCTGCATCGGCCTGAAGGAAGGCGAAATCCTTCTGTTGTCGGCGGATATCCCGTTCGTGCAGCATAAGTTGGTCATGCCCCACGAAGTCAAACTTCAATCGTTGGAGTCGAGGCACGATACGATCAGCGTAGTCGACCTTGGATGCCAGGACGCAGTTGAGGACGAAGACCGGAAAAGTCGGGTCTGGTCTTTCCAGAACAGGCGAGCCGCTCTCGTCGGCGAAGACGATGTAATCGGAGAACGGCATTTCCGATTATTGGCAGAGCAGTCAGGGACTCGCTAGAGGGACGCTTAGGTTACCCGGTCGTCACGACGACCGTGCCCTTCGCCCCCTCGCCTGCCCCATCTACCCCGCCGGGCGGAACACCAGACCGGCGATCTTGCCGTCGTCGCCGAGGGCGATGAACCAGTCGGTGACGGCGTTGTCGAAGGTGGCGCGGTAGTGCTGGGCGCCCTGGACCTCGCCCTGATGCTCGAGGGTCTGGACGGCGCCGAAGCCCTGGATCATGGGGGTGATGGAGGCCTCGCCGGCGCGGACGGCGTCGGCCAGTTCCGTGACCATGTCGTCGTAGTTGGGGGTTCCGGCCTGCATGGCCGCGATGGTGGTGCGCAGCATGGTTTCTTCGGCGGAGACCTGCGCCTCGGCATGGGCGGCGTGGTCGCCGTGGCCGGCGTGGTTGTCTTGCGCCAGGGCAGCGGCGGGGACGAGGGCGAGCGACATCGCAAGAATGGGGGCGAACAGGATCGGCTTCATGGGGGTGCTCCGGCTGGGGGTCACGACAGGACGCCCGTGGACAGGATCAGGGCGACGGCGGCCCCGGCAGCGGCGATGATGGATAGCACGGCGGGCCAGCGGGCGGCGACCCGGCGCTCGATGACGATGGTCTGGGGCGCGTGGGGGGCCTGGGCCCATCTGGACAGGGCGCGCAGGGTGTCGAGGCCTTCCTGCAAGACATCGCGGGCCTTGGCCTTGGGGCCCAGCTCGCGCTGGATCCACTGCTCCACCACCGGCTTGGCGGCCTCCCACAGGTCGTGATCGGAATTGAGGCGGCGGGCCACGCCCTCCACCGAGACCATGGTCTTCTGCAGCAGGATCAGTTCGGGACGCAGGTGCATGTCGAACAGGTCGGTGATCTCGAACAGCTGGCCCAGCAGGCGGCCCATGGACACCTGGGACGCCTGTTTGCCGATGACCGGCTCGCCCACCGCGCGCAGGGCCTGGGCGAAGGTCTCCACCGAATGGACGGGGGGCACATAGCCGGCCTCGAAATGGACCCGGGCGATGCGGGGATAGTCGCGGGTGAGGAAGCCCCACAGGATCTCGGCCAGGTAGCGGCGCTCGCCGGGGCCGAGGCGGCCGACGATGCCGAAGTCCACCGCCACGGCCTGGGCCGGGGCCGAGCAGAACAGATTGCCCTCGTGCAGATCGGCGTGGAAGACGCCGTGGTCCAGGGCCTGGGACAGGAAGGCGCGCACGATGTTGTCGGCCAGCTGGTTCTTGTCCAGCCCCGGCTGCTCGGCGGCGGCGGGGTCGGTCATGGGCATGCCCTCGGCCCACTCCAGCGTCAGGACCCGCTTGCCGACCCCGTCCCAGATGACGGCGGGGGCGGTCATGTGGCCGTCGCGGGACATGATCTCGCCCAGCTCGCTGGCGGCGGCGGCCTCGAGCCGCATGTCCAGTTCCAGCTGCAGGGCGCGGGCGATGGTCTCGACGAAGGCCTCGGGCTCCAGACGGCGCAGCAGGGGCACGAAGCGGCGGGTGAGTTTGGCGCCCAGCCGCATGGCGTCGAGGCCGAGGGCGACGCGGCGCTCCACGCCCGGGCGCAGCACCTTGACCGCCACCTTGCGGCCGTCGGCCAGATACGCGGGGTGGGCCTGGGCCAGGGAGGCGGCGGCGATGGCGGGCTGGAAATCGGTGAACAGGGCCTCCACAGGGCGGCCCAGCGAGCGCTGCACCTCGCGGCGGGCCTGATCGATGGGGAACGGCGGCAGGCGGTCCTTGAGCCGGCCCAGGTCGCGGGCGAACTCGGTCCCGAAGATGTCGGCGCGGGTGGCCAGCACCTGGCCCAGCTTGATGGCCACGGGCCCCAGGTGCTCGAAGGCGGCGCCCAGACGCTGGCCCGGGCGGCCGGCGCGGCCCTGGGGCCCGGAGAACAGGTGCAGGAACCGCGCGATCATCCGGGCCCAGACCGGCAGCAGGGGGGTGATCTCGCGCGGCGCCAGGGCGTCGTGGCGGATCAGCACCCACAGCCAGCCCTGCAGCCGCAAGAAGGATCCCACGGGGTCGCGCACGCGCACGGGCGGCAGGGGGGCGGCGGTCTCGGGCGACGGATTGAAGGGCACGGTCAGAGGGCCCAGCCGTGATGGATGGCGGCGACCCCGCCGGACAGGTTGGTGACGGTGACCCGGCTGAAGCCGGCGTCCTCGATCATGGCCTTGAAGGTGTTCTGATCGGGGAAGCGGCGGATGCTTTCCACCAGATACTGGTAGCTGTCCCGGTCCTTCGCCACCCAGCCGCCGATGGCCGGGATGGCGTTGAAGGACCACAGGTCATAGGCCTTGCGGATGGGCTCGGCGGTGGGGCGCGAGAACTCCAGACACAGGAAGCGGCCGCCGGGCTTGAGCACGCGGCGGGCTTCGCGGAGGGCCTGGGGGATGTCGGCCACATTGCGGATGCCGAAGCTGATGGAATAGGCGTCCACGCTGGCGTCCGGCAGCGGCAGGGCCATGGCGTCGCCGACGGTCCAGGTCATCTCGGGCTCGCCGCCCTTGTGGACCCCGGCCATGATCATCTCGGCGTTGTAGTCCAGCACGATGACCTCGCGTCGGCGCCGCCCAGACGCTGCTGGGCGCGGCGGGCCATCTTCGCATAGCGGCGGGCCATGTCGCCGGTGCCGCCGGCCACGTCGAGGATGCGCTCGCCGGGGCGGGGATTGAGCTTCGCCGCCGCCGCGTCCTTCCACAGCCGGTGCACGCCCCCGCTCATGAGGTCGTTCATCAGGTCGTAGTTGGAGGCCACGGAATCGAACACCCCGCGCACCAGCTGAACCTTCTCGCGCGCGTCCACGTCGCGGAAGCCGAAGGATGAGGTCTTTTGCGCAGGCTCGGTCATGGCATCGCTTTAGCGGGTGCGGGGCGCGCCGTCACCGCCGCACGTGGCCGCATCCGCTTGCCGCAGGGAGCGGTGCGCGATAGGCCGGAGACAGGATTGTCAAAGGAGACGGACATGGCCGCTGAACGCATCGGGGCTGAAAAGGCTCTGGAAGGACTGCCGGGCTGGGCCCGGGCGCCCGGCGAGCGGGACGCCATCGTGCGCAAGTTCGTGTTCGAGGACTTCAACGCGGCCTTCGGCTTCATGACCCGCGTGGCCCTGAAGGCGGATAAAATGGACCACCATCCGGAGTGGTCCAATGTCTACAACCGGGTCGAGGTGCTGCTGACCACCCACGACGCCGACGGGGTCACGGGGCTGGACGTGGCGATGGCGGAATTCATGAACGGCGCGGCCGTGGGGCTGGGCGGGAAATGAGCGGGCGGCTTGAAGGCAAGATCGCCCTGATCACCGGGGCGGCGGGCGGGCTGGGACAGGCCATGGCGCGGCGCATGGCCGAAGAGGGCGCGCGGCTGGCCCTGACCGACATCGACGAGGCCGGGGCCCGGGCGCTGGCGGACGCCATCAACGCCGACCACCCGGACGCGGCCTTCGCCTACGCCCACGACGTCACCGATGAAGGGCAGTGGATCGACGTGATCGAGCGGGCCGTCAGCGATCTGGGCGGGCTGTCGGTGCTGGTCAACAATGCGGGCATCGGCGGTGAACTGAAGCCGGTGGTGGAGACCGATCTGGACGCCTGGCGGCGGGTGCAGGCCATCAATGTCGAGTCGGTCATGCTGGGCTGCAAGCACGCCATTCCGCATCTGGCGAAGTCGGGACGGGGCTCGATCGTCAACATCTCGTCCATCGCCGGGCTGACGGCGACGCCGGGCATGGGGCCCTACAATGCGTCCAAGGCGGCGGTCTGGCTGTTCTCCAAGACCGTGGCGCTGGAGTGCGCGAAGGCGCGCAACGGGGTGCGGTCCAACTCGGTGCATCCGGTGTTCATCAAGACCGGGATTCTGGACCCGTTCGTCGCCATGGCCGGCGGCGACGAGGCTGTGGCCCACGACAAGCTGGCGCGCGGCATTCCGCTCAAGCGCATCGGCGAGCCGGACGACGTGGCCTGGTGCGTGGTCTATCTGGCCTCGGACGAGAGCAAATTCATCACCGGCGCCGAGTTCAAGATCGACGGCGGCATGTCGGCGCAATAGGCCTCAAACCACCATCACCGTGCCGAGCAGGACGCGGGCGCCGCGACGGCCCAGGGCCTGATTGACGGCGAACTGAAGGTCGCGGGACAGGCGGTGCACGTCCGGCGGTTCGCCGGGACGCAGCGAGGCGGCGAAGCTCTGGACCACCTGCACCATCTGGGCGCGCAGGCGCGGTCCGGCGCTGGCGGCCACGGCGCGCAGATCCACATCCGGCACGTCGATGCCCACGTCCACGGTCAGGATGCCCCGGCGGCCGCTGGCGCGGGTGACCGAGCCGTTGATGCTGTTCAGATTGATGTAGCTGGCGGCCGGCGCCCCGCCGTCGTCCGACGCGGGCGCGGCGGCCGCGGCCGATCCGGCCGAGGCGGCGACGAGAGCCAGTCCGATGAGGGCGCGGCGATCCATGGCCGCACCCTGCCCCGGCGCCGCTTAATCCGGGGTTACGCGCTCGGCGGAAATGTAGGGCTTCAGGTCCAGCAGGGCGAACAGGCGCGCGTCCTCGTCCTCCTCGGGGTTCGGCGTGGTCAGCAGCTTGCCGCCCACGAAGATGGAATTGGCCCCGGCCAGGAAACAGAGCGCCTGCATCTCCGGGCTCATGCCCTCGCGCCCGGCGGACAGGCGGACCATGGATTTGGGGCAGACGATGCGGGCCACGGCCACGGTGCGCACGAACTCGATGGGGTCGATCTCGCCCTCCCGCATCACCCGCTCGCCCAGCGGCGTGCCGGTGACCGGGACCAGCGCATTGACCGGCAGGCTGTCGGGATGTTCGGGCAGGGTGGCCAGGGCGTGCAGCAGGCTGGCCCGGTCACGGCGGCTTTCGCCCATGCCGACGATGCCGCCGCAGCAGGTGGCCATGCCCGCGTTGCGCACATGCTCCAGGGTGTCGAGCCGCTCCTGATAGGTGCGCGTCGTCACCACCTCGGCGTAATATTCCGGCCCGGTGTCCAGGTTGTGGTTGTAGTAGTCGAGCCCGGCCTCCTTGAGCTCCTTCGCCTGCTCGGCCGTCAGCATGCCGAGGGTGGCGCAGGTCTCCAGACCCAGGGCCTTCACCCCGCCGATCATGGCCGCCAGTTTCGGCAGGTCGCGGTCCTTCAGCTCGCGCCAGGCCGCGCCCATGCAGAAACGGTCCGCGCCGCCCGCCTTGGCCGCCATGGCCTCGGCGATGACCACCTGGGCGTCCATCAGCTTCTCGGCCTTCAGGCCGGTCCTGAAGTGGGCCGACTGGCTGCAGTAGCCGCAGTTCTCGGCGCAGCCGCCGGTCTTGACCGACAGCAGCTGGGACTTCTGGACGGCGGACGGGTCGAACCAGCGCCGGTGCACGGCGGCGGCGTCGAACACCAGCTCCATGAACGGCCGGGCGAACAGGGCCTCGACCTCGTCCAGGCGCCAGTCGTGGCGCGGGATGGACAGATCCTGGATGCGGACGGGTGCGTTCATGTCGGGCCTCCTCGAACAGGCGGCTTAGCAGCGCCCGCGCCGGGGATGAACCCGCAATCGTCAGCTCGCCAGACGCAGGTTATCGACCGGGCGCCGCGCCCCGCCCAGGCGGAAGCGGCCCACCTGGCGGTTCAGACCGTCGGCCTCGCTCGCCATCTGGCGCGTGGCGGCGGTGGCCTCCTCGGTCATGGCGGCGTTCTGCTGGGTGATGGAGTCCATATGGGTGAAGGCGGCCTTCACGTCGGCCAGGTCATCGGCCTGACGCCGCGCCGAGGACGCCATGGCCTCGGCCAGGCTGTCCACGCTGGTCACCTGGGTATCGATGCGCTCCAGCGCCTGACCGGTGCGGTCCACCAGTTGCACGCCCTCGTTGACCTGTTCGCCCGAACGCCGGATCAGGTCGCGGATTTCACCCGAGGCCTCGGCGGACCGTTGCGCCAGGGCCCGGACTTCGGACGCCACCACCGCGAAGCCGCGGCCCGCGTCGCCCGCCCGGGCCGCCTCGACGCCGGCGTTCAAGGCCAGCAGATTGGTCTGGAAGGCGATTTCGTCGATCAGGCTGACGAAGCCCGCGACGTTCTCCGAGGATGCGCGAATGGCCTCCATGGCCGTGCGGGCCTGAACCACCACAGCCACCCCCTGCTCCACCTCGCGGCGGGTGGAGGCGGCGGCGCCCGCCGCCTGGGCGGCGTCGGCGGCGGTCTGGGCGACGGCCTGGGCGATCCCGTCGGCCGTGGCCACGGTGCGTTCCAGATGCGCGGCCTGCTGTTCGGTGCGAAGCGACAGGTCGTCCGATGCGCTGGCCAGCTGGGCCGAGGCGGAAGAGAGGGCCGCGGCGCTTTCCACGACCCCGGACATGGCGGCTTCAAGCGCCCCGACGGCGGTATGGAAGTCGTCCCGGAGCGAACTGTACTCGTCGGGGAAGGGCTGGTCGATGGAGACGGACAGGTCTCCGGCCGCCAGGGCCTTCAGGGCGGCCCCCAGCGCCGTCACCACGCGCGCCTGACGGGCCTCGGCCTCCTGCTGTTCGACGGCGACCCGATCCCGTTCGGCCTGGAGGGCTTCCAGATAGATGGAGATGGCCAGATCCATATCCAGCAGGACCCGCTGGGTGAGTTCGGCCACGGCCTCTGCGGTCTGGGCCTCATGGGCGGCGCCGGCGAACCTCTTGCGGGGACGCGCGGCGACAGCCTTGACCAGTTCGGCCAGGATCAGGCTGTAGCCGCCGATGTACCAGCGCGGCTCCAGCCCGATGCGGGCGTGGACCTGGCCGATGGTGCGGACGGAGGCCGCGTAGTCAGCGTCGGGCCGCCCTCGAATCAGGGCGTCCCAGTGTCTGGCCTGGGCGGCCTGGGCGGCCTGCATGTGGCCGGGACCCGAGAAAAAGCGCCGGACCTCCGGCGTCTGCTCGATCTGACCATAGAAGCGGGTGAGGGCCCCGGGCAGGGCCTCGCGCAGAATGGGCTCAACGGCCCGATAGGCCGCAGAAGGTTCAGCCAGGCGCATAAAGGCCATGCGTTGCGAAAGATTATCGGCGGACACTGTAAGTCTCTAAAAATATGAGCGGATTCGAACCCGCCGTAAGAATGCGATACCCTTGCTCCCGAAGTGGTTTTGCAGGGATTAACAGCGGTTGCGACGTTTCGCCTGGGCGCCGGGCGTGAAAAAGGGCGGCTCCGGAGAACCGCCCTTTCCAATCCTCGCAGGCGCCTGCCTCAGCGCGGGCTGTAGGCGTGCGGCATGCGCTGGTCGCGGTTGGGGTGATACCGGTCGCGAAGCTCCAGATTGCGGGCCTGGAGGGGCTGTTCGACCCCGGCGATGAACACCGCCTCGGGCTGGTTCATGGGCTCCAGCGGGTCTCCGGACCAGACCACCACGTCCGCCGCCTGTCCCACGGCCAGGGCGCCGAAGCCCTCCTGGCCGAAGATACGCGCCGGATTGACGGTGATGGCGGCGATGGCGGCCTCGAACGGCAGGCCGTTGGCCACGGCGTTGCCCGCGTTGTAGCGAGCGTCCCGGGCCCTATGGGCCGAGCCGCCGGGCTTGATGGCGATGGTCACGCCCGCCGCGTGCAGCCGGGCGGCGTTCTCCTGCCGCGCGGCCCGCACCTGGAAGTTCGAGGGCAGATTGGCCAGCGGGTTCAGCAGCACCGGCACGTTCGCCGCCGCGATGCGGTCGGCCACCAGCCAGCCCTCCTCGGCGCCGTCCAGGATCAGGCGGATGTTCTCCTCCTCAGCCAGACGCAGCACCTGCAGGATGTCGGCCGCGCGGTGAACGCTGACCACCAGCGGCATGCGGCCCTCGGCCACCGGGATCAGGGCCTCCAGATCCGCGCGCGACAGGGACAGGTCGCGCAGGCCCGCGCGCTCGTAGGCCTGACGGTTGCGGGCGTAGAGGCGAACCTCGGCCATGGTCTCGCGGAACAGGGTGAACTCGGCCCCGCGCGCGCCGCCGGCGATGCCGGCGCCGGCCTCGCCGAAGGGCGCGACCATGGCCACATTGGAGCGCACCAGGATGTCGGTCCCGCGCGCCAGATGCACCACCGCCGCCTGACCCGCGAACAGGCCCGGCGTGTGATAGCCGCCGTGACCGGCCCCGGCGGTTTCGTGCTCGTGCACATGGCCGCCGGACGAGCCGGGATGCTGGGGCATGACCACCGCGCGGGTGACGCCGCCGAGGCGGGCCACCGGAATAGTGATGGACCAGGGGTCGAGGCCGCGCGACACGTCGAAGGCGGCGCTGAGGCTGTTGCTGGACTGGCGCAGGTCGTTGGAGCCGGAGACGGAGGAGACCTCGCTGCCGCCGATGCCGGAATCCACCGCCACGATCCCGGGGGTGACCACCCGGCCCGCGGCGTCGATGACGCGGGCGCCGGCGGGCACCGCGGCGTCGGGGCCGATGGCGCTGATGCGGCCATTGCGGATCACCACCGTGCCGGAGGCGATCTCGCCCGTGCCGGTCAGGATGCGGCCATTGGTGATGGCGACGGCGTCCTGAGCCACGGCGGGCGCGGCGGCGAGGGCCAGGGCGCAGACCGCCAGGGCGCTGAAGAAATTACGGCGGATCATTGGGCGCCTCCGACGGTGTTGGGCTGGCCGGGCTGGCCCAGTTCGAAGTCCGTGCGCGGCTGATAGGCCGGATCGTTCCGGTCATAGGTCAGGGCGCCGTCGATGAAGACCTGCTGGGCCCGCGCATAGACGCTGAACGGGCTCACGTCCCAGATCACCACATCGGCGCGCTTGCCGGGCTCCAGCGAGCCGGTCTCGTCGTCCACGCCGATGGCGCGGGCGGCGTTGATGGTGATCCAGCGCAGGGCGTCCTCCTCGCTGAGATCCAGTCCGGCGCGGCGACCTGCGGACAGGGCGGCGGCGGCTTCCTGATTGAGCCGCTGGATCAGGGTGTCGTCGTCGGAGTGGATGACCGCGCAGCTGTTCTCGGGCGCGTCGACGAAGGCGACGTTCTCCTCGATGGCGTCCAGGGCCTCCATCTTGAAGCCCCACCAGCCCGTCCACATGGCGGCGCAGATCTCGTTCTCGGCCAGCATGTCGGCGATCTTGTAGGCCTCGGTGGCGTGGTGGAAGGTGCGGATCGAATAGCCGAACTCCTCGGCGATATCGATCATCACCGCCATCTCGTCGGCGCGGTAGCAGTGGTTCTGCACCGAGATGGAGCCGTCCAGCACCCCGGCCAGGGTTTCGAGCCGCAGGTCGCGGTTGGGGGGCGTTCCCTCCCCGTCCTCGCGCCATTCGCTCCAGCGCCGGGCGTAGTTCTGGGCGTCGATGAAGGCCGAGCGGTAGCCCGCCACATTGCCCATGCCGGTGGCCGGGCTCTGGTTGCGCGAGCCGTAGACCCGCGACGGGTTCTCGCCGCAGGCCATCTTCACGCCGTAGGGGGCGCCGGGGAACTTCATGCCCTGCATGGTCACCGAGGGCACATTGCGCAGGGTCACCGAGCGGCCGCCGAACAGATTGGCCGAGCCGGGCAGGACCATGACCGTCGTCACCCCGCCGGCGCGGGCGGTGTTGAAGCCGGGGTCCTGGGGCCAGACCGAATGTTCGGACCAGACATAGGCGGTGTTGGGGTTGGTGGCCTCGTTGCCGTCGGACATGCCCATCACGCCGGGCGAGGGATAGACGCCCAGATGGGTGTGCACATCGATCAGGCCCGGGGTGACGAAGCGGCCGCGCGCGTCGATCACCTGGTGGCCCTGGGGCACCGGGGTGTTCGCGCCGCCGACCGCCGCCACACGGCCGTCGGTCATGATGACCACGCCGTTCTCGATGCGCTCGCCGGCGGCGGTGAAGACGGTGGCGCCGACGATGGCGGCGTCACGGCGCGGCAGGGGCTGATAGGTGGAGGGGAACGGATCGGGATTGGCCGCCGCGTCCAGGCCGCGCGGCAGCTCGGTGCGCTCCCGGGCGGGGGCCGAGGCCGCGTCGCCGCCGTTGTCGGCCGCGCCGGTGGTGGCGCAGGCGGTGAGGGCCAGGGCGGCCAGCGCACAGCCCGCGAGCGCGAGGCCGCGGCCCCGCATGCGATGAGAAATCATGGATATTTCAGCCCCTTGCGTTTCCCGATCTGGAAGCGTGGGGCATCAAAGCGCGTCAGGGCGGACAGGAAAAGCCCCAATCGCCGCCTCAGCCGTCCAAATCCAGCCGCGCGCGGATTTCGGCTTCGGAAAGGCCTGTGATCTCAAGCGTCTTGACGCGGGCCGAGGCGCCGCGGGCGAGGGCCACGTCGGATTTGGGAATCTTCAGCGTCCGGGCGATCAGGACGAGCAGGCCGGCGTTGGCCTGGCCGTCCGTGGGCGCGGCGCGCACCCGCACCTTGAGCACGGGGCGGCCCCCGGCGTCGGTCTCCCAGCCGTCGATGCAGTCGGCGCCGCCGCGCGGGGTGAGCCGCACGGTCAGCCGCGTCATCAGAAGGGCAGGACGTCGTACAGCAGCCTGCAGAAGGGCGGCAGCAGATAGAGCTGCGCCCCGCGCAGGACCAGCAGCACGATGATCGGCGTCACATCGATGCCGCCCAGGGGCGGGATCACCCGGCGCAGGGGCGCCAGCAGCGGCCCGGTCACCTGATCGAGGAAGCCCGCGACCTGGGCCACGAAGCGGTTGCGGTAGTTGATCACGTCGAAGGCGAACAGCCAGCTCATGATGGCGCTGATGATGATCGCCCAGAACAGCAGCGTCAGCACCGCGCCGACGATGAAACAGATGAAACCGGCCATGCCGCGCCCAAATCTCCCAAGGGGTTGTCGAGGCGCTTCTAGCGGTCTTCGCCGCCCGCGCCAAACCCTTCCGGCGATCCGGGTGGGGGGACTCGGGATTCTATTGACACCGCAGGGCCGCCCCGCCTATGTCGCGCCCTCGCCTGGAACCCCGGCACGGGGCCGTAGCTCAGTTGGTAGAGCGCGTCGTTCGCAATGACGAGGTCAGGGGTTCGACTCCCCTCGGCTCCACCAGGCGTTTCCCGATCAGATGAAGAGGGCGGCCGGCGCGAGGCCCGCCCTACTGCTCTTCCTCGAAGCGGCAGCCGACCAGGTCGCTGAGGGCGGCGACGGCTTCGGCGGCGTCGGGGCCTTCGGCGGCGATCTCGATGGGGCAGCCCTGGCCCGCGCCCAGCATCAGCAGGCCCATGATGGAGCGGGCGTCCACGGTGACGCCCTCGCGGGTCACCTTGACCTCGGACTGGAAGCCGGAGGCCAGCTTGACGAATTTGGCCGAGCGCGGGCGTGCAGGCCGCGCGCGTTGCAGATGTCGACGGTGACAGCGGCCGTCTCGCTCATTTCTCGCCCGCCAGCACCCAGGACGCCACGGCGATGTATTTGCGGCCCGCGTCCTGGGCATGGGCCACGCAGGCCTCAAGGCTTTCGCGCTGACGGACGCTGGCCAGCTTGATCAGCATGGGCAGGTTGAGCCCGGCGATGACCTCGGCCTTCGTCTGCTCCATCACCGAGATGGCCAGGTTGGAGGGGGTGCCGCCGAACATGTCGGTCAGCAGGATGACGCCCTCGCCCTCGTCCACCGCTGCGGCGGCGTCGACGATGTCCTGACGGCGGCGCTCCATGTCGTCCTCGGGGCCGATGCAGATGGCGGCGGTCCCGCGCTGGGGCCCCACCACATGCTCCATGGCCGAGAGGAATTCCGTCGCCAGCCCCCCGTGGGTGACGATCACCAGTCCGATCATGCGAACCCGCCCGAAACGGATGAAGAGATGGCTGACGTGGCCATGCAACGCCTCACGAAACTTCGCGCCCCCGCCGGACCGTCCGGTCCCGTGTCGACCGGCCGCGCCCCGAGGGTCTGCGGCCAGACCGGCTTCAATAGGCCAAAGGACGGCCGGCTCCAAGGGCCCTCAACGCCACAGCGAGCCGGGCCGGCGCCGAGGCGTTGAGGGCCTGGATGTCGATCGTCGGCACGGGCACGTCCGCCAGGCTCTGGAACGCCGGTTCAGGCAGGCGTTCGGGCGGCTGGTCCACGCATCGGACGATCAGATCCACGCGGCTGAAGGGCAAGGCGGGGATTGGCGTGATCCCCAGCCCTCGAATCTCCATGCGGCCGAAGATCCGGTCCGGCGCCCGGGCGTAGAGGCGCTGCTGAGAGCGCCAGACCTGGGCGTAGTCGTCCGCCACGGCCCGCCAGCCGTGGTCCATGAGGCGCAGCAGAAGGTCGCTCTTGCCCGCGCCGGACGGGCCGGTCAGCAGAACGCCGCTCCAGCCCCGGTCCGGCAACCGAAGGGCCGCGGCGCAGGCGTGGGCCAATTCAGCCATCGGCGTCATCAGCGACGGGCCGGGTCCTGGCCTTCGATCCGGGTCTGGCGCGCGGCAATGTGACCACGAAGCACGCCCCCTTGACGGCGCCGGCGTCGTCCGTGCGGTTCTCGGCGTGGATGGTCCCGCCGTGGGCCTCGATGATCTGTCGGGCGATGGACAGGCCCAGGCCGGAGTTGCCGCCGAAGGCCGCGCCCTTGGGCCGCGCGGTGTAGAAGCGCTGGAACACGGTCTCCAGATTGTCGGGCGGAACGCCGGGGCCGTCGTCCTCGACCCGCACCCTGACGCGGTCGCCCTGGCCGTCCAGGCTGACCTGCACGGCGTGATCAGGCGGGCTGAACGAACGGGCGTTGTCGATCAGGTTGCGGAACACCTGGCCCAGCGGCCCCTCGCGGCCCGTGACCTGGGCGGCGCCCTCCAGAGCGTCGGTGAACCGCACCGTGACGTCGCCGGGCCGCTGGGTGGCCACATAGACCGCTGCGATGTCGCCCAGCAGTTTCGACAGGTTCACCGGGCGCGGGCGGTCCCGCGACAGCTCCGCGTCCAGGCGCGAGGCGTTGGAGATGTCCGTGATCAGGCGGTCCAGCCGGCTCACGTCCTGCTGCAGCAGGGCGGTCAGGCGGGCCTTGTCCTCGGGCGCCTTGACCAGCTCCAGGGTCTCGAGCGCCGAACGGATGGAGGTCAGGGGGTTCTTGATCTCGTGGCTGACGTCGGCGGCGAAGCGCTCGATGGCGTCCATGCGGTCCGACAGGGTGGCGGTCATGGTCTCCAGCGACCGGGCCAGGTCGCCGATCTCGTCCTTGCGCTCCTCCAGGTCGGGCAGGGAGATGGCCCGCGCCCTCTGCAGGCGCACCTGATCCGCCGCCGCCGACAGCCGCAGGATCGGCCGGGCCACGAACAGGTGGATCAGAAGGGACGTCAGAAGGGACACCGCCAGGGCCACGAAGGCGAAGGGCATCAGGGCGCGGCGCTGGGCGTCCAAGGTTTCGTCCACATCGCCGGCCTCCAGCGTCAGGACGCCCAGCACATCGCGCACATGGCGGACGGGCAGGGACACCGACACCACGCGCTCACCGGTCTCGGCCCGTCGAATGCTGGTCTGGGGTTCGCCGGCCAGGGCGCGCTCGACCTCGCCGCTCAATTCCTCCCGCGCGCGCTCGATCCGGGCGTTCTCCCTTACGGGATCAGGGGGCGCGGGGGCCGCCGCGCCGGCCGGAAGGGCGGGATCCAGCGGCTCGCCCGGGATCTGTTCGGTGACGGTGTAGCTGTCGATGAGCAGCCAGCCGTTCTGATCGTACAGCCGCACCCGCTGGCCACGGGGAATGAAATTGTCCCGCAGCCACTGGGAGGCGGCCAAATCGTCCAGATAGGGCGTGGGTTCGCCGCGCGTGATGCCCAGTTCGCCCAGCACATTGGCCAGCAGCTCGGCCTGGGACGTCAGGGATTCGAGGCGCGCCTCGATCAGGTTGCGGCGCCACTCGTTCAGCAACAGGGCGCCGACGAACAGGATCAGCAGGCTGAGCAGGTTCAGCGCCAGGATCAGGGCGCCCAGCCGCGATCCGACCATGCGCAGCCTCAGGGTTCGCCACCGCGCGGCCCATAGCGAGGCCGCGCCCTGCGAACGGTCAGCTTTCTCTGTATCGGTATCCGACGCCATACAGGGTCTCGATTGCGTCGAACTCGGGATCGACCACGCGGAACTTCTTTCGCATCCGCTTGACGTGGCTGTCGATGGTCCGGTCGTCCACATAGACCTGATCGTCGTAGGCGGCGTCCATGAGGTTGTCGCGGCTCTTCACGAAGCCGGGGCGCTGGGCCAGGGCCTGAAGCAGCAGGAACTCGGTGACCGTCAGCTTCACGGGACGGCCCTCCCAGGTGCATTCATGGCGGGCCGGGTCCATGCTCAGCTTGCCGCGCTTGATGGCGCGGCCCGAGACGTCGCCGCCCGCTTCCGCGTCCTCGGCGTCGGCGCCGACGCGGCGCAGCAGGGCCTTGACCCGCTCAATCAGCAGCCGCTGGCTGAACGGCTTGTGGATGTAGTCGTCCGCGCCGAGGTTGAAGCCTAGGATCTCGTCGATCTCCTCGTCCTTGGACGTCAGGATGATGACCGGCAGGGTCGAGGTCTGGCGCAGGCGGCGCAGCACCTCCATGCCGTCCATGCGCGGCATCTTCACGTCCAGAATGGCCAGGTCGGGCGGGCTGGATTCCAGCGCGTCCAGGCCCGTGGCGCCGTCGTGATAGGCGGTCACCTTGTGGCCGTGGCTTTCCAGCGCCATCGAAACGGACGCGACGATGTTCTCGTCGTCATCGACCAGGGTGATGTTGGCCATGGTGTCTCCTCATGCGTTCCGAAACGCGCCTTCAGGTCACAGATAGTGCGGCGCGGCGAAACTTGACACCCCTGAACGCTCGGCAAGCGTAACCGTTCGTTTCCGGGGCCCGTGAATTTCGCCGCCGCAGTTTCACGCGACCTTAAAGGCTTGGCCGCATGATGGCGAAGAAACGCACTTTCCGAGGCTAGAATGGCCGGACCGGTCCACTACGAAATCTATATCCGCAAGACGCCTGCGGATTCCTGGAGCCTGCTGCAGGCGACTGAGAATCGCAAACAGGCCGTCGAGACGGCCGAGGACCTGCTCGCGGACAAGCGCGCCGCCGCCGTGCGCGTGACCAAGGAGACCCTGGACCCGGAGTCCATGGAGTTCCAGAGCGTCACGGTGCTGACCCTGGGCGCGCCGAGGTGAAACAGAAACGCATCGTGCGTCAGGACGATCAGCCGTCCAACTGCATGACTCCGCAGGATCTTTACGCACCGCATGCGCGCGAGGTCATCGGCCGGGTGCTGGAGGACTGGCTGAAGCGGCGCCAGGTGACCCCATTCGAACTGCTGCACCGGCCCGATCTGACGGAGGTTCTGGAGGCCTCCGGGGTGGAGCTGCAGCACGCCGTCCAGAAGGTGGCTGTGCCTGAAAGCCAGGCCACCGGACTGCCGGTTCACGACCTGATCCGACACTATCAGAAGCTGATCCAGGCCACGACCGAGCGGATCATTGATGCGGGACGCAAGAAACTGTTCGCGGACCTGGACGAGCCCGGGACGTCGGTCGCGGACCTGGCGATCAAGCTGGAGGGCCACGCTGACCGCGGCTTCCTGATGGGCGGCGCCGTGTGCGGCGCGCTGAAGGACGTCACGGGCGGCCGCGCGCGCCTTGAGCGGATGATGGATCTGGTGGACGCCGCCCCGGCCGAGGGCGCGCCGCGCGCCATGGTGCTGGTGGCGGTCGAACAGATCCTGTGCGAGCTGTTCGCCGCGCCGCCGCGTCGGGCCGAAATTCTGGGCCCCTCCCTGGACCTGGGCGGGAACCTCGCCGCCATCGTGCGCATGGTGGCGCCCAATGAAATGGAAATGCTGATCCGCATGGAGCCGCGCCTGGCCGCCCATGTGCCGCCCGTGGACGGCCCGGCCGAACGCCTTGGCCGTCGTCTGGCCGCCGGGGAGTTCCGCCTGCTGGCCGCCGCCATGGCGCGCGAGGTGATCCGCGAGCTCAAGGGGTCCCGGCGTCTGCGGCCCGGCGACGCCCCCGGCGAGATCGACATCCTGCGGACCCTGGCCATGGCCCTGACGGCCACCACCGGCAGGCTGCTGTCGCTGGAGGAGGTTCAGGACGCCTTCGTCCAGCGGTCCAAGGCCCTTGTCACCGCCGATTTCGTCGGCACCTACGCCGCCAGCTGCAAATCGGCCGTCGACGAGGCCGCAGCCCTGGTGCGGCTGTGCGAAAACGTCACCGGCGCGGCCAACAAGCGGGCCGCCGGCCGCTGGCTGTCAGCCTGCGTCGGCGCCCTGAGGTTCGAGACCGAACAGCGCGGCGGACCGCCGAATCTGGCCGCCCAGCGTCTGGCCGCCCTCGCCGTCCTTCAGAAGGGGGTCCGCGCCGCCGCCCTGGGCGAAAAGGATGAGGCCGAGATCAGCGGCCGCATCGGCGCCGTGGCCGGGCTGGTGGAGGCGGATGCGAGGCTCGTCGCCCAGGTGGCGAAGTCGCCCCTGCCGCCGGTGCGGCGACTGTCCGTGCTCCTGAAGCTGGCGAGCGGCGAGACGGCGCCGTTCGGCCCTGTGGCCGAGCGGGCGCGCGCAGAGGCCATCCGCATCTTCAAGACGCCCGACGCCCGGGCCGCCCTGTCGGCCGAGCCCGAGGCGCTGGCGCCGCTGCGGCCGCTGATGAAGGCGGCCGGCCTCGCCGCCTAGTTCAAACAGGCGCCTGATTCACGGCATCGGTGGAGTCGCGAAGCGATCCACCGATGCCGATCGGCCTTAGTCGAAGATGTCGAAGATGCTGGGGCGCTTGCGGCGATGTCCGCCGTGGCCGTATTCGCCGCGTTCGCCGTACTCCCCCCTTTCGCCACGCTCGCCGTATTCCCCGCGCTCGCCGTAGCCATGCTGCTGCACCGGCGGGGGCGCTGGCGCGGCGCGGGCTGGGACCAGGGAGCCTGGGGCGAAGGCGCCTGAGGGGCGGAGGGCGCCGGGGCGGCGTCGACGGCGGCCTGCATCAGCTTTTCGAGCTCTCCCCGGTCCAGCCATACGCCCCGGCAGGTGGGGCACATGTCGAACTGGACGCCGGAGCGTTCCACGGTCTGCATGGGGGCGTTGTCGTTCGGGCACATCAGAAGGGGCATGGGCGGTCTCGCGAGATCATGGGAGGGGATCGAACGCAGGGCGCCGGAGACGAGGAACAGGCCGTCGACACCGGGCTGCGCCCGATGCGGTCCGACATCACGTGGTCCGAAGACCGCGCCAGAGGGGCCCGTCCCGCGAGGACAGGCATAGACCGGGCAGGCGGCGTCCCGCAAGCCGACGCCTGGTTGAAGCGAAAGGCCGCATGGCGTAGACCTTCGCGGACAACTTCAATTGTTATCTACAGATCACGGCGTATTCCCGCCGTGGAAAGGTGCGCGTGAACGATCTGTTTTCGGACATCAATGAGAACAAGGCTGATTTCGATACGATCTATATACAGCCTGATCCACGCCAGTACTTCACGGTTCTGGGCGGCCTCGACTACATGATTCCTGATCTGGCCGCGCCGGTTATGCGACAACTCATGGGGGCGCGCTCAGCCCTGCGCGGAGACAACCCGACGGTGCTGGACGTGGGCTGCTCCTACGGCGTCAACGCCGCCGTCAACCGGCGACCCCTGAGCTTTGGGGACCTGCACCGGCGCTACGCCCGGCGCGAGATGATGCCCCTGACGCCCGATCAGCTGCGCGTGCTGGACCGGATGTTTCTGGCCGGATGGCCCGAGATGGACGCCTCTCGCTGGCTGGGCCTGGATATTTCAGCCCCGGCCCTGGATTACGCCCAGGCCGTGGGCCTGATCGAACAGGGCATTGTCGCCGATCTGGAAACCAACGCCCTGACCGACGACCAGCGCGCGGTGGTGAGCCAGGCCGACATGATCCTGTCCACCGGAGCGGTGGGCTATGTCACAGAAACCACCCTGGGCCAGATCGTGGACGCTGCGGCGGACCGAAAGCCGTGGGTGGTGTCGTTCGTGCTGCGCATGTTCCCGTATGACCGCATCGCAGAGGCCATGGCCGAGCGCGGTCTGGTGACCGAGAAGCTGGCGGGCGCCACCTTCGTGCAGCGTCGGTTCCGCGACACGGCGGAGTTCCAGCAGACCCTGGCGGCCCTGACCACCATGGAACTGGACATCACAGGTCTGGAGGCCGACGGCCTGTTGCAGGCTGAACTGTATGTGTCGCGCCCGGAGGCGGACATACGCGTCGCGCCCCTGGACGAGGTGGTGACGGTGGCCAGCGGCCGGGGCCGGGGAGCCAGTCCGCGCTATGTGCTGGTGGAGACCGCCGACGGCCCGCAGGTCGGAATGGAGCGCTGATCTTCAGCAGGCCTGGCCCGTGCACCAGCCGGACGACCAGGCCCACTGGAAATTATAGCCGCCCAGCCAGCCGGTGACGTCCACCGCCTCGCCGATGACATACAGGCCCGGAACGGCTTTCACCGCCATTGTTCGCTGGTCCAGGGCTGCGGTGTCGACCCCGCCCAGGGTGACCTCGGCGGTGCGGTAGCCCTCGGAGCCCACCGGCTTGACGGTCCAGGCGTTGACCGCCTGATCCAGCCGTCTCAAGGCCTTGTCCGGCTGGTCGGCCAGATTGCCGGCGAGGCCTTCGCGCAGGGCGATGCTCTCGGCCAGACGGGCGGGGATGATGCGGCCCAGCGCCGTGTGCACGGCCTGGCGGCCGTTTTCGGCGCGCGCGGCCTTCAGCGTCTCGAACACCTCCGCGCCCGGGGCCATGGCGACCGTGACCTCGTCGCCTTCGCGCCAGTAGGAGCTGATCTGCAGGATGGAGGGGCCGGAGAGGCCCCGGTGGGTGAACAGCAGGCCCTCGGAAAAGCGCGTGCGGCCGTGGGCCACCACGGCGTCCACCGAGATGCCTGCCAGGGGCTTCAGCTGCTCCAGCAGGCCGGGCTCGAAGGTCAGGGGCACCAGCGCCGGGCGGGTCGGGACCACCCGCACCCCGAACTGCGCCGCCAGATCATAGGCCCAGCCGGTGGCGCCCATCTTCGGGATCGACTTGCCGCCGGTGGCGGCGACCAGCGAGGCGGCGCGCACCGTGCCGCCGTCCGAGAGGCGGCACTGGAAACCGTCGCCCTGGTGCGCCACGGCCTCGACACCGGTGCTCAGCCGCAGGGTTGCGCCCGCCTGGCGCATCTCGCCGGTCAGCAGTCTTATGATCTGCTTTGCGCTGTCGTCGCAGAACAGCTGCCCGAGGGTCTTCTCATGCCAGGCGACGCCGTGGCGATTCATCAGGGCGATGAAGTCGTGCTGGCTGTAGCGGCGCAGGGCCGAGGTGGCGAAGCGGGGGTTCTCCGACAGGAAATTGGCCGGACCCGTCCCCAGGTTGGTGAAATTGCAGCGTCCGCCGCCGGAGATGCGGATCTTCTCGCCCGGGGCGGAGGCATGGTCGACGATCAGAACGCGACGCCCGCGCTTGCCCGCCTCAATGGCGCACATCATGCCCGCGGCGCCCGCGCCGACGATCAGGACATCGAACTCTTCGGTCTTCATCCGCGCCCTATAGCAGGGCGGCGCCTATTTGCGACGGTCGGCCTCGGCCTCGAACTGGTCGTGAGTCTTGTTGTCGTAGCGATCCGGGTGGTCGTATTCCTCGCGGGTCGCGGCCTGGGTGACGGCGTCCACGCGCTTGTTGCGGTGCTTGTTGCGCCACAGCATCACCGCGAGCATCACGCCCAGGGCCAGGGCGCCCAGCGGAAAGATCAGTTCCCAAGTCAGCATGTCGGTTTCCTTTCAGGGTGTGAAAGGGCAACGGACGGCGAAGCGGCCCTGTTCCGTCAACGAGGCTCGCGGTCGTCCCGCTCGGGCGCCGGTTTTTCGCGACCGGCCCTTTCGTGGGCTTCCTTGTGGTCCTGATGGGTGAAGCCCTCGACCCCGGCCATGGGGCTGGCGTCCCGCTCGATCTCCACCGGGCTCAGCACATAGGCGGTCAGCAGCTCGGCCAGCGAGCGCAGGGCGTGCACATGGATGCGCTCATAGCCGTGGCTGGCGTCCACGCCGAAGGTGACCAGGGCAGTGCGGATGTCGGCCCCCGCCTCCAGCGCCGAGGCGGAATCCGAGCGGTAGTAGCGGAACACGTCCTTCTGGAAGCGGATGTCCTCCTCACGCGCCAGCTTCACCAGCTTGCGGGTCAGATGGAAGTCGAACGGGCCGGTCTGGTCGGCCATGGCGATGGTGACGCCGAACTCGTCGGAGTTCTGGCCCGGCGCCGTGGTGCCGTTGTCCACGGTGATCATGGAGGCCACGTCGGGCACCAGCACCGACGAGGCGCCGGAGCCCACCTCCTCGGCGATGGTGAACAGCCAGTAGGTGTCCACCGTGGGCGTCTGCGGGTCCTCCATGATGGCCTTCATGGCCGCCAGCATGACCGCCACGCCCGCCTTGTCGTCCAGGTGGCGCGAGACGATGAAGCCGTTGTCCAGGAACTCCGGCTGGGGGTCGATGGCGATGATGTCGCCCACGTCGATGCCCAGCTTGAGCACGTCGTGGCGGTTTCGAACCCGGGCGTCGATGCGCATCTCCACCTGGCGCCAGCTGACGGGCTGCTCGTCCACCTCCTCGTTGAAGGTGTGGCCGGAGGCCTTGAGCGGCAGGATGGTGCCGCGCCAGCCGCCCTTTTCCGAAAACACCGTGCCGCGCGCGCCCTCGGCGAAGCGTGAGGACCAGTGGCCGATGGGCACGACCTCAAGCCGACCGTTGTCCTTCACCGCCTTCACCTGGGCGCCGAGGGTGTCCACGTGGGCGACCACGGCCCGGGCGGGCCGGGGCTCGTCGCCCGGGATGCGGGCGCGGATGGCGCCGCGGCGGGTCAACTCGTAGTCCACGCCCAGCCGGCCCAGCTCGCGGCACACCTCCCAGACCACCTCGTCGGTGTAGCCGGTGGGGCTGGCGATCCCCAGCAACCGTTGAAGGCGGTCGATGAGATATTCGGTGTCGATGGTCAGGCGGGCCAGGGGAAGCCTCCGTTCAGTGGTCTTTGGGGGCGCGCGCGACCCGGGCGGCTGCGGCGGGCATGGACAGGGGGAACAACAGGTCCACGAAGCGTTCGGCCGTAGGCTGCGGCTCATGATTGGCCAGACCGGGGCGTTCGTTGGCCTCGATGAAGGCATAGTCCGGTTCGCGCCAGGATTTCACCATCAGATCGATGCCGGTGACCGAGATGTCGATGGCCCGCGCCGACGCCGTGGCCGCGCGGATCAGGGCGGGGTGAACCTCTTCGGTCACGTCGTGGATGGTTCCGCCGGTATGCAGGTTGGCGGCCTTGCGCACCTCCACCTCCAGTCCTTCGGGGGCGACGTCATCAAGCTGATAGCCCGACTCAGCGAGGCAGCGTTTCGTCTCGCCGTCCAGCGGGATCCGGGACTCCCCGCCCGTGGCGGCGGCGCGGCGGCGGCTCTGGCGCTCGATCAGGGCGCGGAAGGTGGAGCGGCCGTCGCCCACCACCCGGGGCGGACGGCGGATGGCGGCGGCCACAACCTTGAAGTCGATCACCACCAGCCGCAGGTCCTCGCCCTGGACATGCTCTTCGATCAGCACTTCCGCGCAGATCTTGCGGGCGGCGGCGACGGCCTTTTCGACGGCGTCCATGTCCTTGAGGCCCACCGCCACGCCCTTGCCCTGTTCGCCGCGCGCGGGCTTGACCACCAGGGCGCCCAGGCGCTTCAGCGCCGCCCGGGTCGCCTCGGGGTCCTCGGCGTCGATGCGCTCGGGGACCACCACGCCCGCCTGCTCGACGATGCGGCGGGTCATGCGTTTGTCGTCGCAGATGCTGAGGGCCACCGCCGAGGTCAGCTCCGACAAACTCTCGCGGCAGCGGATGGAGCGGCCGCCGTGGGTCAGGCGGAACAGGCCGCCTTCCGCGTCGATGATGTCGGTCTGGATGCCGCGCCGGCGCGCCTCGTCCACGATGATCCGGGCGTAGGGGTTCAGCGCCTCGTCGGCGGCCGGGCCGGTGAACAGGGACTCATTGATGGGGTTCTTGCGCTTGACCCCGAAGAAGGAGACCCGGCGAAAGCCCAGCTTCTCGTACAGGGCGATGGCCTGCTCGTTGTCGTGCATGACCGACAGGTCCATGTAGGCCAGCCCTCGCGCCTGAAAATGCTCGGCCAGCCGGCGCACCAGCGTCTCGCCAATGCCCGGCTGGGTGGCCTGCGGGTCCACCGCCAGGCACCACAGGGACGAGCCGTTCTCCGGGTCATTGAAGGCGCGCTGGTGGTTCACGCCCGTGACCGTGCCCATGACCTGACCGGTCGTGCTGTCCTCGGCCACCAGATAGGTCAGGGCCGAACCCTCGCGCTGGGACCACATAAAGTCGGGGCGGGCCTGCACCATCTTGCGCGCCGCATAGATGCGATTGATGGCCTCGGCGTCGGCCTGCGAGGCCAGACGACGCACGGTGAAGCCGCGCGGCTGACGACGAGCGGCGCGGTACACCGACAGGTCCAGCCGGTAGGTGTGGGAGGGGTCGAGGAACACCTCCTGCGGCGCGTGGGCCAACAGGACGTGCGGGTTGCGCACATAGAAGGCGATGTCGCGCCGGTCCGGCCCCTCGGCGCGCAGGGCCTCAATCAGCGGTCCGGCCTCGGGATAGGTCTGGGCGAACAGCAGCCGGCCCCAACCGCAGTCGAGGATGGCGTTTTCGGTGATGGCCGGTCCGTCCTGACCGCCCACCACCGGCTTCAGGCCTTCGTCGCGAAGGCGCTTGAGGCGGTGCCCCTTGAAGCGCGGCCGGGGGTCAGACGCCATGGTTCTGCAGCCACATTTCCAGCAGGGCGACCTGCCACAGCTCGGAGCCCTGCAGCGGGGTGATGTGGTCGGTGGGCTTGTCGAACAGCTGATCCAGATAGCCCTGCTGGAACAGGCCGCGCTCCCGCGCCGCCTGCGAGCCCAGGGCGTCGCGGACCATGTCCAGATAGGGGCCCTGGATGTATTTCAGGGCGGGCACGGGGAAGTAGCCCTTCTTGCGGTCGATCACCTCGTGGGGGACCACCAGACGCGCGGCCTCCTTCAGCACGCCCTTGCCGTTCTGGCTGAGCTTGTGTTCGGGCGGGATGCGGGCGGCCAGCTCGACCAGTTCGTGATCCAGGAACGGCACCCGCGCCTCCAGGCCGAAAGCCATGGTCATGTTGTCCACGCGCTTGACCGGATCGTCCACCAGCATGACCTGGCTGTCCAGCCGCAGGGCCTGATCCACCGGCGTCGCGGCGCCGTCGCGCGCGAAGTGCTCCTCCACCAGGGCGCGGCTGACGTCCGTGTCGGCCATCCATTCGGGGTTCAGGTGAGTCTTCAGTTTGTCGTGGCTGCGGTCGAAGAAGGCCCTGGCGTAGGTGTCGACCGGATCGTTCGCGCCCTGCATGGGCGGGTACCAGTGATAGCCGCCGAACACCTCGTCGGCGCCCTGGCCGGACTGCACCACCTTGATGTGTTTCGAGACTTCCTGGCTCAGCAGGTAGAAGCCCACATTGTCGTAGCTGACCATGGGCTCGGACATGGCGCCGATGGCGCCCGGCAGGGCGTCCAGCAGCCGGTCGTGGGGCACGAAGATCTTGTGGTGCTTCGTGCCGAAATGCTTCGCGATCAGGTCGGAATAGACGAACTCGTCGCCCTTCTCGCCGTGGGCCTCCTCGAAGCCGACGGAGAAGGTCATCAGGTCTTTCTGACCCATTTCGGCCAGCAGGCCGACGATGACGCTGGAATCCACCCCGCCCGACAGCAGCACGCCCACCGGCACGTCCGCCACCATGCGGCGCTTCACGGCGGTGCGCAGGCTGTCCAGCACCAGATCGCGCCACTCCTCGGCGGAGCGTTCGGCGTCGCCCGGGCCGCGCTCCAGCACCGGGGTCCAGTACAGGCGGTCCCTGGACGTGCCGTCCGGCTCGATCACCCGGATGGTGGCCGGCGGGAATTTGGTCACGCCCTTGATGATGGTGTGCGGCGGCGGGACCACCGCGTGGAAGGTCATGTAGTGGTGCAGGCCCACCGGATCGATGGCGGTGTCCACGTCGCCCGCCGCGAGCAGGGCGGGCAGGGTCGAGGCGAAGCGCAGGCGCTTGCCCTTTTCCGCCAGATACAGCGGCTTGATGCCGAAGCGGTCGCGGGCGATCACCACCCGGCCCGTATCCCGCTCGTGGATCACGAAGGCGAACATGCCCTTGAAGCGGTCCACGCATTCGATGCCCCACTGGCGCCAGGCCTTGAGGATCACCTCGGTGTCGCCGTGGGAGAAGAACCGGTGGCCCGCGGCCTCCAGCTCGCCACGCAGTTCAGGGTAGTTGTAGATGCAGCCGTTGAAGGCGATGGACAGGCCCAGGTCGGAATCGACCATGGGCTGCTGCGCCTTTTCGGACAGGTCGATGATCTTCAGGCGGCGGTGGCCGAGGCCCACGTTGCCGCGCAGCACCACGCCGGATCCATCGGGCCCGCGCGGGGCCAGGGCGTCGCACATGCGCTGCAGGGCGCCGGCGTCAGCCGGCTTGCCGTCGAAATTGATCTCGCCATTCAGGCCGCACATGGGCACCCCCAGAGGTCGTCTTGCATTGTAGAAACAGTGTGCACAAATAGTTTGCACACAAAGGATTTCAACCCGCATGGTCAAGCTGACCGATACGCCGCAGAATTCCCGGAACGCAGACCCCAACGCGGCTGTGCTGAAATCGATGCGTCGGATCGCCCAGGCCATCGAGGTGCGGTCCCGCGAGATCGCCCGCACCAGCGGCCTGACCATCCCCCAATTGATCGTCATGCAGTCGATCAGGACGCTGGGTCAGGTGACGACGCAGGCGGTTTCCAGAGAGGCCTCAATGTCCCCCGCCACGGTGGTCGCGGTGATGGACAAGCTCGAGGCCAAGGGGCTGATCGAACGCTATCGCTCGGAGGTGGACCGGCGGGTGGTGCACACCCGCCTGACGCCGTCGGGGCAGGCGGCGCTGGGCCAGGCGCCGGGTCTGCTCAGCCGGGGATTCGAGGACGCCTTCGCCGCCCTGCCGCCGGACCGGCGCGACGTGCTGCTGGACGCCATGGCCGACCTTGCGGAGATGATGACGGCGCACATGGCCACGCCGCGGACAGACTGAAGCTGAATGCAACAACGCCCGCCCCCCGGGTGACGGAGAGCGGGCGTCGGGGCGACCGGCCTTCGGGGAGGACAAAGGACCGGTTCCGGCGCCGCCCGCGCGCCTTGGGAGAGGACGATGCGCGGGCGGGTTTCGGGAAAGAAGATCAGCGGATGACGCGGGCCCCCTTGCCCTTCATCACCGCCTCGACCTCGGCGGCCTTGACCATGGAGGTGTCGCCGGGGGTGGTCATGGCCAGGGCGCCGTGGGCCGCGCCGTAGTCCACCGCCGCCTGGGGACCCTTGCCCTCCATGAAGCCGTAGGCGAGCCCGGAGGCGAAGCCGTCGCCGCCGCCGACGCGGTCGTAGATCTCCAGATCCTCGCGTATCATGGATTCATAGAACTCGCCGCCTGCATAGATGATGGCGGACCAGTCGTTGACGCTGGCGGTCTTGGCGTTGCGCAGGGTGGTGGCGGCCACCTTGAAATTGGGGAATTCCTTCACCGCCGTCTGGATCATCTTCTTGAAATTGGCCGGGTCGATGGAGGAAATGTGCTCGTCCAGACCCTCGACCTCGAAGCCGAGGCAGGCGGTGAAGTCCTCCTCGTTGCCGATCATCACATCCACATACTGGGCGATGTTGCGGTTGATCTTCCGGGCCCCCTCCTTGCCGCCCTGCGACTTCCACAGGGAGGGGCGGTAGTTCAGGTCATAGGACACGATGGTGCCGTGCTTGCGGGCGATCTCCACCGCCTCGATCACCGCCTCGGCGGTGTTGGAGCCCAGGGCCGCGAAGATGCCGCCGGTGTGGAACCAGCGCACGCCTTCCTCGCCGAACAGCTTTTCCCAGTTCACTTCGCCGGGGCGGATCTGCGAGGCCGCCGAATGGCCCCGGTCGGAGCAGCCCAGGGCCGGGCGGACGCCGAAGCCCTTTTCGGTGAAGTTCAGGCCGACGCGGGTGTTGCGGCCCAGACCGTCGAACTCGCGCCAGACCACATGGCTCATGTCCACGCCGCCCTGCATGATGCAGTCCTCCACCAGCCAGCCCAGGTCGTTGACGGGCAGGGCGGTGACGACGGTGGAGCGCTTGCCCCAGCATTTGCGCATGGCGCGGGCCACATTGTACTCGCCGCCGCCTTCCCAGACCTGGAAGGTGCGGGCGTTGCGCACGCGGCCGAAGCCGGGATCGAAGCGCAGCATGACCTCGCCGAACGACGCGCAGTCCCAGCGCGTCTCGCTGGCGGGGCGGATGTTCAGGATGTTCTCGGCCACGGCGGGTCCCTCGTGTTTCGGGCCCGGCCGTCAGGATGCGACAGGCGCGCCGGGCGGCGCCCATCGGGTGCATTCAGCACAGGCGTGGTTCGGAGTCTTCAACCGTCCCTGCGAAGCCGCCGTTCGAGCGGGGCTCTCGTTGAGGGTAGGAAACTGGATTATGACACCGGTGTCAACGCAAAAAAGAGGGCGCCGGACCCGAAGGTCCGACGCCCAGTCTGCTCAGGAAGTTGTTCGATCAGAACCGGTAGCGGACGCCCGCGTAAAACTGACGACCGGTCTGGTGATAGACATAGGCGCTGTCGCGGCCCCCGCCCACTTCGCCGTGCCATTGACGGTTCGGCTCGTCGGTCAGGTTCAACCCTTCGAAGGTGACCACGATGTTCTCGGTCACTTCATACGACGCCGAGGCGTCCCAGGTCAGGCTCTCGGACTTGCCGATGGCCACGATGCCCAGGCCGCCAGCGTTGCCGGCAGGGATCTGCTGGAAGTAGCCGTCGCGATAAGCGGCGGAAACCCGGGCGTTGAAGCGGCCGTCGTCATAGTAGAGCGTGGCGTTCCAGGCTTCCGGTGACAGGTTGACCAGGTCCTCGCTCACGATGGCCGTGCACGCCGAGCTCTGGCAGTAGTCGATCTCGGACTCCACGAAGGTGTAGTTCAGGATCGTGCCCAGGTTCTCCAGCGGTCCCGGCAGGAAGTAGAACGGCTGCTGGTAGCTGATTTCGAAGCCTGACAGCGGGCCGCCGGCCGTATTGGTCGGGGTGGAGAACACGTGCTCCAGACCCGCAGGACGCGCTCCGGCCGGGAAAGCCGTCGGATTCAGGGCGGTCAGTTCGGCGTAGGTCAGGGTCTGCTGGGTCGTCTGCACGAAGGACGAGATGTCCTTGTAGAAGAAGGCGAACGACAGCAGCGATTCCGGGGCGAAATACCACTCAACACTCAGGTCGAAGGTGTCGGCCCGATAAGGCTCCAGGTCCACGTTGCCCAGGCTGGCGCTGGGGTTCGGCGCCCCGTCGGCGCTGAGATTGAACACCGGGATCAGGCTGCCGACCGGCGGACGCGACATCACCTGGGCGGCGCCGAAGCGGACGATCACATCCTGCATCGGCTCGATGGCCATATTCAGGGACGGCAGGGTGTCGTCGTAGGTGTTCTCACCCGTGATCGGCGTGGCGCCGGACGAGGTGGAATAGCCTGTGGCCTCCACATCGGTGCGCACATGGCGCACGCCGACGTTGCCGCGGAACGGCATGGAGCCGATGAAGCTGTCCCAGTCCAGCTGGACATAGGCGCCGCGGGCCTCTTCGGTGACATTGCGGAAGTTGCCCAAGGCACGCGAGTTGCTCAGGCCCGTCAGGCGGAAGTCGCCGCCCGGCACGCCGGTGTCGCAGTTGCAGTAGATATTGAACAGCTCGGCGAAGGCCTGCAGGTCCGGCACGATCCAGGACGTGGCGTTGCCCGTGGGCAGGTCGAGGTTGCCGCCGAAACCCGTCAGCAGCATGGTCAGGTCGGCCATGGACACGCCGGCCGGCAGTTCCGGCATGGTGTCGTTGGACGCGGCGCGGCGCAGACCCCAGCCCTCGGAGTCGAAGTTCTTGTAGTGGACGCCGGTGCGCAGGGTGAAGGTGGGGTTGATGTCCCAAGTGAAGTTCATCTGGGCCGTATCGAAGACGTTGGTCTGCCCGTTCGGATTCATCCGGATTTCCGAGCGCGGCGCCACGCCCGACGGACCGACGATGGTCCAGGCGTTGGGATCGGTGACATCGAAGCCATAGTTGATCAGCGGCAGGTTGCGATTGCCACGGAAGTCGATCGAATAGCCGTCGGTGTTCTGGCGGTCGATGATGACCGTGGTCTGCTCGCCGTTGTCGAAGACCGATTCCGAGCGTCCCACGAGCACGTTCATGCGGAAGGTGTCGCTGAAATCGTGGTCGATGTTGAAGGTGTGCTGGGTGAACTCGGTGTTCAGGCGGTCGAAGCGCTGCTCGGTCCGCATGTCCATGTTGTCGAGCTCAAGGTAGACCAGCTCGGCGCCCTCGGCGACCGCATCGACGATGACCACTTCCGGCTTGCCGCCCTGGGAGGCATTCCGGCTGAGCGACCACGCCTCAAGGAAATTCTCCTGACGGGTGGAGTCCAGGTTCGAGTAGAGCAGGTCATAGGTGAAGGTCGTGGGGCCGTGACCGGGACGCGCCTGCAACGACAGGGTGGCGCCGGTGCGCTCCTGTTCGTGGACCAGGCGGCCGTAGCGCGGGATCCGCGGGTGGAACAGATTCGGCGCATTGGCCGCCCCGCCCGGAAGAGCTTCCGGGTTGGCGAAGCCGTTGTCGCCGCTGGCCGGACCCCAACGCACCGAGCTGAAGCCTTCTTCGAACAGGCTGCGCTCGCTGTAGGCCACCGACAGCAGGGCGCCGACCTGGCCGTCCATCCAGGTGTTGCTGACCAGGAATGCGCCGCGCGGGGCCCAGTCCTCGGCCATGTCGTTGTAGCCGTACTGCAGCGAACCGCCGGCGGTGAAGCCGGGATAATCGAACGGGCGGCTGGTGCGCAGATCCACCGTGGCGCCCAGAGAGCCTTCTTCGGTCTCGGCGGCGGCGGTCTTGCGGACCGTGATGTTGTTGAACAGCTCGGAGGCGAAGACGTTGAAATCGAAGCCCCGGCCGCGGTTGACGCCGCCCGAGGAGTCCGTGGCGCCCGTGGTCGCCTGGGCCTCGATGCCGTTGATGCGGGTGCGGGTGAATTCCGAGCTCAGGCCACGGACCGTCAGCGAGCGGCCTTCGCCCGCGTCACGGTCGATGGATACGCCGGGAATCCGCTGGATCGATTCGGCCAGATTGCTGTCCGGGAAATCGGCGATGTCCTCGGCGCTGATGGCGTCCACGACACCGGCCTCGTTGCGCTTGATGTTCAGCGCATTGGCCAGACTGGCGCGGAAGCCGGTGACGACGATTTCTTCGACTTCGGTCGCTTCGGGCCCTTCCTGGGCCATGGCGGCCCCGGCGGTCATCAGAGCCACGGTCATGGCGCCCAGAGACACCCCGATGTTGTGCGCGCGGCGGCGCGGATGGTTATGGGTCATCCAATCCTCCTCCCATGTACGGCCTTTTCGGGCCACCGCCGGAAGGATCATCGCCCCCCGGTCATTTGACTTGATCGTTTGACACCGGTGTCATGGATGCGCGGAGCATTTCTGACACCGGTATCAATGCGGGACACTAACTCCAAAACCGAATGCGGCGCAAGTGCGGCGTTCAAGGACAGCCTCAGCGGGCCAGCCAACCCCCGTCCACGGGCACGATGGCGCCGTGCATGTAGTCCGACGCCGACGACGCCAGGAACACCGCCGCGCCCGCCATGTCGGACGGATCGCCCCAGCGCGCGGCCGGGATGCGGGCCAGAATGTCCCGGTTGCGGGTCTCGTCGTTGCGCAGGGCCTCGGTGTTGTTGGTGGCGATGTAGCCCGGCGCGATGGCGTTGGCGTTGATGCCTTTCGACGCCCACTCGCAGGCCATCAGCCTGGTCAGCCCCGCCACGCCCGACTTGGACGCGGTGTAGGACGGCACGCGGATGCCGCCCTGGAAGCTGAGCATGGAGGCGATGTTGATGATCTTGCCCTTGCGGCTGTCGGCCACCCAGCGGCGGGCGACCTGCTGGCTCAGGAAGAACAGGACCTTAAGATTGGTGTCCATCACCGCGTCCCAGTCTTCTTCCGAGAAGTCCAGGCTGTCGGCGCGACGGATAATGCCGGCGTTATTGACCAGAATGTCGACGCCGCCCGCCTTGTCCCAGGCCTCGGCCACCACCGCCTCGATGGGGGCGATGGAGCTCAGATCCGCCTTGATGAAGTGAAAGTTGCGGCCAAGGGCGCGCACCTTCTCTCCGGTCTCGTCGGCATCGGAGCGCCCCACGGCGACGATGTCGGCGCCGGCCTCGGCCAGGCCCACGGCCATGCCCTGGCCGATGCCGGTGTTGGCGCCGGTGATCAGGGCAGTGCGCCCCGAAAGATCGAACGAAACGGGCATTTCAACGTTTCCCCATAAGCCATCGTATTGCGGATTTGTCTCAAGTGGTAACCGGTGTCATACTGTGATGCAACCGATGGACGCGCTCCGGCGCCGGAGCGCCCGGCCAGTCGCCTCCATCCCAATTGCCTTGAAGGACTTCCATGAAAATCGCCCTGATCATCGAGAACAGCCAGGCCGCCAAGAGCCAGATCGTCCACGACGCCCTGACCGCGGTCGCCGAGCCGCTGGGCCACGAGGTCTTTCACTACGGCATGTACGCGCCCGAGGATAAGGCCTCGCTGACCTACGTCATGAACGGGCTTCTGACGGGCATCCTGATCAATTCGGGCGCGGCCGATTTCGTTGTCACCGGCTGCGGCACGGGGACCGGCTCCATGCTGGCCGCCAACGCCATGCCGGGCGTTTTCTGCGGTCTGATCATCGACCCCACGGACGCCTTCCTGTTCGGCCAGATCAACGACGGCAACGCCATCGCCATGCCCTACGCCAAGGGCTTCGGCTGGGCGGCGGAGCTGAACCTCCAGGACGTCTACCGCAAGCTGTTCGAAGGCGAGCGCGGCCTCGGCTACCCCAAGGAGCGGGCCGAGATCATGGCGAAGAACCGCGGCATCCTGAAGGACCTGAAGGCCGTAACCTGCAACGACATGCTGACGGTCCTGAAGGCCGTCGACCAGGACCTGCTCAAGGCCGCCGTCGCCGGCGAGCGCTTCTCTGAATACTTCTTCGCCAACGCCAAGGATCAGGACATCCGCGCCTATATCGAGGGCGTCGTCGGGCGCTGAATGCCGCAGGCTCCGCCCGCCGTCACCGGCGGGGCGGGGCGCTGGAGTCCCGCGCGATCAGGGTGGGAATGACCTCGGGCTGCTCCAGCTTCGCGGGATCCAGACCCCGGCTCCTGGCCAGAAGCTTTTCCGCCGCCATGCGCCCCATGTCCCGGATGGGCAGCTTGACCGTCGTCAGGGTCGGCCAGATGCGCGACGACATGGGCGCATCGTCAAAGCCGACGATGGACAGGTCGAACGGCACGTCCAGCCCGGCGTCGCGAGCCGCCTGATAGACGCCGATGGCCATTTCGTCATTGCCGGCGAAGATGGCGGTGGGCCGGGTCTTGCGCGACAGCAGTTCGCGGGCCGCCGCCACGCCGGAATCGAAGGTGTAGGCGCCCCGAACGACCATGGCGTCCTCAAGCGTGATGCCGGCCTCGGCCAGACCGCTACGGAAACCCTCACCCCGTTCATGGGTCGAGCGGAACAGGTCCGGGCCGGTGATCATGGCGATGCGCTTGTGCCCCAGTCCGACCAGATGCCGCGCCGCCTCGGCCGCACCCCGGCTGTCGTTGGTGACCACCATCCGCTCGGGCGCGTCCAGCGAGACCGAGGCGATGCGCACATAGGGACAGCCCACCTCGGTCAGCATGCCGGTGACGCGCTCGTCTTCCGACACCGACGGCGGCAGGACCGCGCCGAACAGCTTCTGGCGCACGGCGAAGCCGCGCACATTGGCCATGAAATCGTCGCTGGTCCGGTCGCAGGGATGCACCACAAGCTCGAGACCTGAGCCGCGCACCGCGTCCAGGATCCCCTGCTGCATGTTCACCACGTAGTTGGGGCTGGGATTGTCGTAGATCATGCCGATCAGGAACGAGCGGCGGAACGCCAGGCCCCGGGCCTGCGGATCCGGCGAGAACCCCAGCTCGGCGATCACCGCCTCGACCTTCTCGCGCGTGTCCGCCTTGACGAAGGGTGACTGGTTGATGACCCGCGACACGGTCTTCTTGGACACCCCGGCGATGCGGGCGATGTCGTTGATGGTCGCGGCGCGCCCTGGCGTAAGCCCGTGGTCGGTCGGGCCGGCGTCGTCGCCTTCGTCTTCGATCGTGCTCAACTGCAGTCCCGTCCTCTCGCGGCTCCCTGCCCTTGCATAGCCGCGTGGGACGCCCCGCGCCACCTGCGAGGCGTCCAGCAAATGTCCACCGGTGGCGAAATGAAATTGACACCGGTTTCCCATGGCGCAATGTTGGGGCGATGGGGAGTGCAGACACCGGCGCAAATGAACGCCCGGGTCGCGGGACGACGATCCCGACAGCGTGAAACAGACGGACAAGAACAGCGTGACCATGGCGACCAAACCCCTTGGCGGGGCCGATACCAGACCCCTTGGCGGGGCCGATACCAGCAACGATTCCGGACCGGCGATCGCACGCGCCTTCGTGGCGGCGCGCAGCGAGGCGCGCGCCCTGCCCGACTATCCCGGAGACGTTCCGGGCGGCATGGACGCGGCTTACGCCATTCAGGACGAGGCTATCGGCCTGTGGGACGATCAGGTCGTCGGCTGGAAGATCGGCCGCATCCCCGACGCCTGGCTGGAGCGACTCAAGGCGCCCCGCCTGGCCGGACCCATCTTCCGCCGCGCCGTATGGACGGCGGTCGAGGGCGAGACGATGGACTTTCCGGTCTTCGAGGGCGGATTCGCCGCCGTAGAGGCCGAATTCATCCTGAAGCTGGCCAAGGACGCTCCCGCAGACCGCACCGACTGGACCGCCGAACAGGCCGCAGACATGGTCGAGACCCTGATCGTCGGCGTGGAACCGGCGGGCAGCCCGCTGGCCACCATCAATGTTCTGGGCCCGCCCGTCGTGGCGTCGGACTTCGGCAACAACGCCGGGCTGATCCTGGGCCACGAGGTGCCGGACTGGCGCGAGCGTCTGATGGACCTGACCTGCGAGACCTTCATCGACGGCCAAAGCGTCGGCAAGGGCGGCGCCGCGACCATTCCGGGCGGTCCGCTGGGGGCCCTGGCCTTCCTGCTGGAGCTGAACGCCCGGCGCGGCCGGCCGTTGAAGGCCGGCGACCTGATCTCCACCGGCGCGGCCACGGGCATCCATGACATCGTCGCGGGTCAGTCCTCGCGGGTGGTGTTCAACGGCGTGGGCGAAATCCTGTGCCGCGCTGTTCCGGCCCAAAGCCGCCAGGCTTGACGCCTGACGAAAGCGCCCTTCACCCCGGCTTCGTCGCCTGCTAACGACGCCGTTCCCATCCGTACGGAACGCGCATGACCATTCCCCGCATCGCCTGGGCCGCCTACGCCTTCGCCGCCGCCGTGATCGTGCTGGACCAGATCACCAAGGCCTGGATCCTGTACGGCCTGCATCTGCGCGAAGTGGGCCAGATCCCGGTGCTGGAGCCCATCTTCAACCTCACCTTCGTGCTGAACCGGGGCGTGTCCTTCGGCCTGCTGACCGGCGGGGAGACGGGGCGCTGGCTGCTGACGGTGTTCTCCATCGTGGTGGCCGGGCTGCTGGCCTTCTGGGCCACGCGGGCGGACCGGCGCCTGCTGATCACCGCCCTCGGCCTGATCATGGGCGGGGCGCTGGGCAACGCCATCGACCGCATCCGCTTCGGCGGCGTGGTGGATTTCCTGGACTTCTCGGGTCCGCGCTATCCGCAGGCTATCCAGGACTTTGTGAGCAGCATTGGTCTCGGATGGCTCATTCCCCACGGAGGGTCCATTTTTCCCTGGGTCTTCAATGTGGCCGACAGCGCCATCTCCATCGGGGTGGTGCTGCTGATCGCGGACAGCTTCATCTCCGAGCGGGCCGCCAAGGTTGGCGCGGCCCATGAAAAGTCGTAATCACCCCGGTTAATCGCGAGCGCGAACGCACGACCGTCTGAAAGAGCAGCTGACCATGCGACTGAATTCCACCCTGACCCTCGGCGCCATCGCCGCCACGGCCGTCGTCCTGACCGGCTGCAACAGTGTCCGTCAGGGCCTCGGACTGGAGCGTGTGACCCCCGACGAGTTCCGCGTCATCTCCCAGGCCCCGCTCAGCGTGCCGCCGGAGTACGGCCTGCGTCCGCCGGCGCCCGGCCAGCCGCGCCCGGCCGAACTGGCGCCGGAAAGCTCGGCCCGACAGATCCTGCTGGGTCAGCGCCAGGCCATCACCCGCTCGGCGGGCGAGGAATCCCTGGTCAGCGCCGCCGGCGCCGCCCAGGCCGACCCGCTGGCGCGCTATGTCATCGACGATGAGTTCGGCGACCTGGCCCACAAGGAAGAGGGTTGGGCCAACCGCGTCCTGTTCTGGCGACGGGGCGACGCCGCCTCCCAGGGCGCCACCCAGGTCCGCACGCCTGACGGCGTGACCACCATCGACCCGGCCACCGAGGCTGCGCGCCTTCAGGCCCTGACCGGCGGACGTGACGTGGTGATCCAGCGCGGCGGCGGCGGCATCAAGCTGCCCGGCCTCTGATCCGCCGGCCCTTCAAGCCAGACATTTCCGGCCCGGGCGCGATCGCACCCGGGCCGGTTTCGTTCTAGACTGGCTGTTCGCATGCCGATCCGTCGCCTCCCCCCCGAAACCGTCAACCGCATCGCCGCCGGCGAGGTGGTCGAGCGCCCGGCCAGCGCCGTCAAGGAGTTGGTCGAGAACGCGCTCGACGCCGGGGCCGCGCGCGTCGACATCCAGGCCGACGGCGGCGGCCTGTCGCGCATCCTGATCGCCGACGACGGAAAGGGCATTCCCAGGGACGAGCTGCCGCTGGCGGTGGAACGCCACGCCACCTCCAAGCTGGAAGCGGACGACGCGGGCGACGTGGACCTGCTGCGCATCTTCACCCTCGGCTTTCGCGGCGAGGCCCTGCCGTCCATCGGCTCGGTGGCGCGGCTGACCATCACCAGCCGGGCCATGGGCGCGCCGGAGGCCTGGGCCGTATCGGTGGAGGGCGGGGACCAGCGGCCCATCGCGCCCGGCGCTTTCCCCGGCGACCACGGGGCGCGGGTGGAGGTGCGCGACCTGTTCTACGCCACCCCCGCACGGCTGAAATTCATGAAGTCGGCGCGGGCCGAGGCCATGGCCATCTCCGACGAGATCAAGCGGCAGGCCATGGCCCATGAGGCGACCGCCTTCACCCTGACCCTGGACGGCAAGACCACCCTGCGCCTGCCCGCCGAACATCCCGGCGACGAAGGGCGGCTGAAGCGGCTGGCGGCGTTGCTGGGGCGGGACTTTGAGGACAACGCCCTGCTGATCGACCAGTCCCGCGACGGCATCCGCCTTTCTGGCTATGCGGGCCTGCCCACCTATTCGCGGGGCAATGCGGCGCACCAGTTCCTGTTCGTCAACGGGCGGCCGGTGAAGGACCGCCTGTTGCAGGGGGCGCTCCGCGGCGCCTATGCCGACTTTCTGGCGCGGGACCGGCATCCGGCGGCAGCCCTGTTCCTGGACATCGATCCGCTTTCCGTTGACGTCAACGTGCACCCGGCCAAGGCGGAGGTGCGGTTTCGCGACCCGGCGATGGTGCGCGGCCTGATCGTCGGCGCCCTGCGCCACGCCCTGGCGGCGGCGGGGCACCGGGCCTCCACCACCGTGGCGGCGGACGCCCTGTCCGGGTTCCAGCCCCATATGGGTGTGGGAGGACCCTACAGCCCTTCCGGCCCGGCCGCCGAGGGCTGGAGCGGCTGGACCGGATGGAGCCGGCCCGAGGCCGCCGCCCAGGTCATTCCCGGCCTGAACGAACGCTCGGCCCGGGTGGAGACGGCCTGGCCCGTGCCGTCGGACCGACCGCCGTCGGGTGAGGCCGCAGGGTTCATCGACCCGCTGGATTACCCGCTGGGGGCGGCGCGGGCGCAGCTGCACGCCAATTACATCGTGGCCCAGACCCGTGACGGCCTGGTCGTCGTGGACCAGCACGCCGCCCACGAACGGCTGGTCTATGAGCGCATGAAGACCCAGATGGCCGAGGGCGCGGTGACGCGACAGGCCCTGCTGACGCCCGAGGTGGTCGAGCTGGACCCGGCCGAGGCCGAGCGGGTGGCGGACCGCGCCGACGAACTGGCCGCGCTGGGCCTGATCGTCGAGGCGTTCGGCGCCGGCGCCGTGCTGGTGCGCGAGACCCCGGCCCTGCTCGGCGACTGCGACGTGCAGGGGCTGATCCGCGACATCGCCGACGACCTGTCCGAACACGGCTCGGCCCTGGCCCTCACCGAGCGGCTGGGCGAGGTGTGCGGCACCATGGCCTGCCACGGCTCGGTGCGCTCGGGGCGGGTGCTGTCGGCGCCCGAGATGAACGCCCTGCTGCGCCAGATGGAGGCCACCCCCCACTCCGGGCAGTGCAACCACGGCCGCCCCACCTATGTGGAGCTGAAGCTGCACGACCTGGAGAAGCTGTTCGGGCGGCGTTGATCAGGCCTCGGCGCGGCCCCGGCCCGTGATCTTGCGCCAGATGCGCTTGCGCGCCTCCAGCACCGACAGGCCCAGGGTCGCGGCGATGCTCCAGAACAGGGCCTCGGTGGCCACGGCGGCGACCACGACCAGGATCAGACGGGTCTGGCGCGACACATCCATATAGAGCCCCACGCCCAGGGCGATCCACGCGGCGACGGCGGCGACGCCCACGGCGATGCTGAGCGCGATCAGGAAGCCGCGGCCTTTCTTCAGGACGCTGGTCTTTTCCGGCGCGGCGGGAGCGGGGGCGGCGTTTTCGATGGTCATGGCGGGTCTCCTCATTCAATCGGCGGAAATCCGCCCTCGGAAATGAAAGTCTCGCCCGCGTCGGGAGTCTTTCAGAGGTGACGGCGGAAATCGTATCGCCGATGGTCGGGGGCATGGGATTGGGACGAGACCGGGACTTCGAGACGCTGCTGGCCCAGCACGGCCCGATGCTGCGCCGCATCGCCGGCAGCTATGAAGCCGATCGCGAGCGGCGGCGCGAGCTGGAGCAGGACATCCTGCTGGCCGTCTGGCGCGCCCTGCCGCGCTTTCGGGGCGAGGCGCCGGTCAAGGCGTTCCTGGCGCGGGTGGCCCACAACCGGGCCGTGACCCACGTCTCGAAAGAGGCTGTCCAGCCGCGCCGCGCGCCGCTGGACGAGGCCATGCCGTCCGACGATCCCACGCCCCACGATCAGGTGGAGGCCGAGGATCTGCGGGCGCGGCTGACCGAGGCGGTGCGGGCCCTGCCCCTGTCGCTGCGCCAGCCCGCCGTCCTGACGCTGGAGGGATTCAGCCCCGCCGAGATCGGCCCCATGCTGGGGCTGAACGCCAACGCCGTCTCCATCCGCCTGACCCGCGCCAAGGCGGCCCTGAAAGATCTGATGAACCCGGAGGCCTCGTCATGACGCCCAACGAAGACTGGACCGACCTGAGCGACGCCTGGACCGCGCCTGCCCGTGACGATCAGGCGCTGGCCCAAATGGCCCGGCAGGTGCGCCGCCGCAGCCGGCTCGGGCGGTTGAATTATATGTTCGAGCTGACCGCGTGCATGATTGCCGCGGGCCTCGGCGCATGGGTGCTGGCGACAGGGCCGTCGGACCAGTGGCTGCTGGGGTCGGCGGCCGTCATCTTCGGCCTGTTCTCCGCCGCCATGACCGTGTGGGCGCGCGGAACGCGGACGACCGATGATCTGGAGACCCCGGAACAGGCGCTGACCGCCGCCATCCGTCAAGCCGAAGCCGGCCGCCGCTGGGCCTGGGCGGGAATCGCAATCACCCTTGGCGCCGCCGTGTTCCTCGGGCTCGCCATGGCCGCATACCCGGACGAGGGCGATCTGACGGTCCTGTATACGGTCGGGGCATTGTTCGTGTTCGGCGGACTGGCTTTCTATCTCCGCCACCAGCACCGCTGCACACAGCGGATCGCGCAACACAGCCGCGCGCTGGAGGACTTGCAGGCCTAGCGTAGCAGACGCGGTCAGGCCGGGTTGCGGGCGCCGCGGGTCTGTTTGCGCCACAGGGAGGCGTATTCGCCGCCCTGACGGGCGACCAGCTCCATATGGGTTCCGCGCTCGACGATGCGGCCGTCCTTCAGCACCAGAATCTGGTCGGCGTCGGCGATGGTGGACAGGCGGTGGGCGACCACCAGCGTTGTCCGCCCGGCGCGGGCCTTGCGCAGGGTCTTCTGGATGGCCTGTTCGGTGCGGCTGTCCAGGGCGCTGGTGGCCTCGTCCAGGATCAGAATGCGCGGGTCGGCCAGCAGGGCGCGGGCGATGCCCACCCGCTGGCGCTCGCCGCCGGACAGCTTCAGGCCGCGTTCACCGACCCGCGTCTCCATGCCCTCGGGCAGGCCCCGGATGAAGTCGCCCAGCTCGGCGGCGTCGGCGGCGGCCCAGACCTCGGCCTCCGACGCGCCCGGGCGGGCAAAGGCGATGTTGACCGCGAGGCTGTCGTTGAACAGGGCCACGTCCTGGGGAACGAGGGCGACGGCGCGGCGCAGGGACGCCTGGGTCACCGCCCGGGCATCCAGCCCGTCGATCAGCACCCGGCCGACCTGGGGGTCGAGCAGGCGCAGGGCCAATTTGACGATGGTGGACTTGCCCGCCCCCGACGGACCTACCAGCGCTGTAGTCGTTCCCGGCGCGGCGATGAAGCTGATGTCGTCCAGACCCGTGGCGCGCGAGGAGTGCTGGAAGCCTACGCCCTCAAAGGCCACGGCCCCGCCCCGGTCGTCAGCGGGGGGTGGCAGGTCCAGGGCGTCCGGCGCATCGGCCACCTGGGGGGACTGGCGCGTGACCTTCAGCATCTCCTCCATGTCGATGAAGGACTGGCGGATCTCCCGATAGGCGAAGCCCAGGATGTTCAGGGGGGCGTAGAGGGAAATCAGGATCAGGACCGCGGCGGTCACGTCGCCCGGCCCCATGCGCCCGGCCGCCGCCTCGAACCCGGCCATGACCGCCATGACGCCGAGGCCGACGTTCATGATCAGGCCCTGGGTCATGTTCAGGACCGCCAGGGAGTTGTTGGCCTTGACCGCCGCGTCGCCATAGACGCCCAGCGCACGCTCATAGCTGTCGGCGGCGCGGGCCTCGGCCCCGAAGGCCTTGACCGTCTCGTAGTTGAGCAGGGCGTCCACCGCCTGACCCGCGGCCTCGGAATCCGCCGCGTTCATGATGCGGCGATGCTCCAGCCGCCAGTTGGAGATGGCGAAGGTGATCACCGCATAGATCACCACCACCGCCACGGCCACGGCCCCGAAACGCCAGTCATAGGCGCCCGCCAGCACGCCGGCCGCCAGGATCAGCTCAAGCCCGGTGGGGATCAGGTTGAAGGCCAGGATGCGCAGCAGAAAGTCCACGGCGCGCGAGCCCCGCTCGACCGTGCGCGACAGGGAGCCGGACCGCTTGGTCTGATGGAAGTCCAGCGACAGGTTCAGGGCGTGGGCGAAGGTCTCGGCCGCCGTGGTCCGCTGGGCCGCCTGACGCACCGGGGCGAACACCATGTCCGAAAGCTGGGGCGCGGCGGAGGACAGAAACCGGATCACCGCCCAGCCCAGCGCAAAAGCCACAAAGCCCGCCGCCACACCGACGGCGGCGCCCTGATCGGCCGCCAGACGGTTGACCGCCGCGCCCAGGGCCAGGGGCGCCAGCACGCCCAACGCCTTGCCGATCAGGGTCAGAAGAATGGCGCCGGTCAGGCGGGTCCTGAGCCAGGGCGCTCGCGAACGGCTCACCAGACGCGCCAGATCCATGAGCGCGCCCAGCGTCCCCGGTCCTTCTGTCCTCGTCTCGACCCCGGCCAGCTGCGCGCGGACCTCCGGGTCGGCGCGTCGACGGCCCGAGCGCTCACCACGCATCGCCATGGGGCCTATATGGCGGCCTGATCAGCTTGGTGAAAGGGCGGAGTTCTCACCAGCCGTCCGCGCGCCAGGCGATCTCGCCGTCCAGCACGGTCATCAGGCGCGGCCCCCGGGGATGTCCTCGGCCGGGACGGTCATCAGATTGATGTCGAAGACGGTGAAATCGGCGCGCTTGCCCACCTCGATGGTCCCCAGCTCGTCCTCGCGGAACGAGGCGTAGGCCGGGCCGAGGGTGAACATCCGAAGGGCGTCGGCCCGATCCAAGGCCTCGTCCGGCCGCCAGTCCGGGCCCTGGAAACCGTTCAGGTCGCGGCGGGCCACAGCGGCGTAGAATTCGATCAGGGGATCGCCCCGCTCCACCGGCGCGTCGGTCCCGCCCACCACCGTCACGCCCGCGTCCATCAGCGAGCGCCAGGCGTAGGCGCCGTCCAGCCGGGCGTCGCCCAGACGGTCCGGCGCGAAGTGCAGGTCGCCGATGGCGTGGCTGGGCTGCATGGAGGCGATGACAGGGATGTCGTGGAATCGCGTGAAGTCGGCCGGGCGCAGCACCTGGGCGTGCTCGATGCGCCAGCGCGGGTCGGCGCCCGCCTCCGCCTCGCCCAGCACCTCGGCGTACCAGTCCAGCACCTGGGCGTTGCCCCGGTCTCCGATGGCGTGGGTGGTGATCTGGACGCCGTTCCGGAGCGCGGCGCGATACAGCGGCAGGGCGTCCTCATCGGTCATCTGCATCAGGCCGGAGGTGTGGGCTGCATCCGCATAGGGCTGGAACAGGGCCGCGCCGCGAGAGCCCAGCGCGCCGTCGGCGTAGAGCTTGATGGCGCGGGTGATGATCCTTCCGTCGGCCACGGCGCGCGGGCCATGGACGAAAAGGGCCTCGGCGCCCTCCGGGGTAATCGAGTTGTAGACCCGCAAGGGGGCCTCGCCCGCCCCGGCCATGGCCTCCATCAAGGGGATGTCCGCGATGGGCACGCTCATGGAATGGATGCCGGTCCAGCCGTAGCGGGCGTAGACCTCGAACCCCGCCTCATAGGCCTGGCGGCGGAACGCCTCGCTGTCGGCCGGGCGCAGATCATCCACCAACGCCATGGCCGCGTCGATGAGCAGGCCGTTGGGCGTCCCGGCCGCGTCGGTCAGGATGTCGCCGCCGAAGGGCGCCTCGGTGTCGGCCGTAATCCCGGCGGCCTCCAGGGCGGCGGTGGAGGCGACCAGGGCGTGGCCGTCGGACCGGCCCAGCAGCACGACGCGGCCCGGAGCGGCGGCGTCCAGATCGGTCCGCTCCAGCATCCGGCCCTCGGGCCAGTGGGTCTCGATCCAGCCGCGCCCGGTGATGGGGCCTCCGGGTTGGCCTCGGCCCAGGCCGACAGGCGCGCCATGGCCTCGGCGATGGAGGCAGCCCCCTCCAGGTTCAGGGTCAGTTCGCGCGCGCCGATGCCCGCCAGATGGCCGTGGCCGTCGGTGAAGCCCGGATAGAGGCTGGCGCCCCTCAGGTCGATCACCGCCATGTCCGCCGGGGTCGGGGGCGCGTCGGCGCGGCGGCCGACCCAGGCGATGCGGCCGTCGCGCACGATCACCGCCTCGGCGGCGGGGGCGTCCTCCACGCCCGTGTGGATCGGCCCGCCGTGGATCATCATGTCCTGGGCGGCGGCGGCCTGCGCCATCAGCGCCAGCGCGCCGGCGAGGATGATGGGTTTCATGAAGAGCCTCCCTTTCGGCGCAGGGGAGCCCTCGGCGCCGCTGGCGTCAAGCGCGGAACCCTCCATATTGACGGCATGCAACTGTTCACCATCGGATATGAGGGCGAGCCCCAGGCCGCCGTGATCGAGCGGCTGAAGGCGGCCGGGGTCCAGCGTCTGATCGACGTGCGGGCCGTGGCCGCCTCGCGACGGGCCGGGTTTTCCAAGACCGTGCTGGACGAGAGCCTGAGGGCGGCGGGCATCGACTATGTCCACCTGCGCGCCCTGGGCACGCCCAAGTCGGGCCGCGACGCCGCCCGCAAGGGCCGGATCGGCGAGATGCGCGCCATCTTCGCCGATCACATGGCCGAGCCGGACAGCCAGCTGGCGTTCGAGCAGCTACGCGATCTGGCGCGCGAGCGGCCCGTCGCCCTGCTGTGCTTCGAGGCGGACCACGCGGGTTGCCACCGCTCGGTTCTGGCCGAGCGGCTGGCGCGCGAGGACGGCTTCGAGGTGGTGAACCTCTAGAGTTATTCCGCCCGGACCACCGGATCGGCCGAACCGGTGGTGATGGGGTGGTAGCCGGAGCGGGCTTCTTCGTAGATGCGCTGGGCCAGCGGACGGCCCCAGTCGCCCTCCGCCATCAGGGCCACGTACAGCGGCTGGGTGAATTTACGGCGTCCCATGCCGGTCAGGAACTGCTCCAGCGCGGGAACCGCCGGGTCGTACTGATGGCGCACCGCGATCATCAGCCAGGCGAACAGGATCTCGCTGTTGCCCGCTTCCGACAGGCCGAAGGCGCGGTCCAGATCGGCCAGCTGGGCGTCGGTCATGATCTCGGGCAGGGTGCCCAGGAAGTGCTGCCACTCCTGCGTGACCCAGTCGCCGGTGTTCAGCTGCGCCGCCGGGGTTCCATTCACGAAGGCCTGGACCTGGGCCTCGACCTCGGTGAAGGCGTTCGAGGCGGGCTGGACCGCGTTGGACGGCAGGCCGGGACCATAGATCCAGGCGTCCATCTGAAGCGCGGCCTCCAGCGCGGCATCTCCGGCGATCAGATGCTCGCGGATGTCGGCCAAGAACATGGCCGTGGTCATGGGGCGGTAGGCGTTGCGGTCGAAATAGCCGCGCAGCCAGCCGTCGAACCGGTCACGACCCACGGTCCGCTCGATGGTGCGCAGGAAGAAGGCGCCCTTGTCATAGGCGATGGCGGTCATGCCCTCGTCCGGGTCGCGGCCGGCCAGGTTCAGGTGCAGGCTCTGATCCTCGGGCGGCAGTTCGGCCATCTCGGCCTGCAGCGAGGTCCACTCCAGCGCCCGCAGCATCTCGGCCCTCTCGGGACCGTAGATGGCCTCCATGATCCGGTTCTCGAAATAGACCGTGAAGCCCTCGTTGAGCCAGAAATCGTCCCAGGTGGCGTTGGTGACCAGATTGCCGGACCAGCTGTGGGCCAGCTCGTGCGCCACCAGCGACACCAGCGAGCGGTCGCCCGCGATGATGGTCGGGGTGGCGAAGGTCAGGCGCGGGTTCTCCATGCCGCCGAACGGGAAGCTGGGCGGCAGCACCAGCAGGTCATAACGGCCCCAGATGTAGGGACCGTAGAGTTCCTCGGCCGCCTCGACCATGGCCTCGACCTCGGGGAACTCGGCGGCGGAGCGCTCCAGCATGGAGGGCTCGGTGTAGACGCCGGTGCGCGCGCCCAGCGGCTGGAAGGCGATGTCGCCCACGCCGATGGCGATCAGATAGGGCGGCACCGGGTTGTCCAGGCGGAAGCGGAAGGCGCGGCGGCCGTCCGGCGTCCTCTCGCCCCCGGGCGTCAGCATCTCGGCGCTCATCACCGCCTTCATGTCCTCGGGCACGGTGATGCGGGCGGAATAGGTCTGGCGGATGCCGGGGCTGTCCTGGGTCGGGATCCAGGTGCGGGTCAGGATCGCCTGGCCCTGGCTGAACAGATAGGGCAGCTGGCCGCCCGCGGTCTGTTGCGGCGTCAGCCATTGCAGGGCCGCCGCCTCGGGCCGGGTGGAGTAATCGATGTGGATGCGCCCTTCGGTGAAGGGGATCGCGATGGTCAGCGGTTTGCCCATGAAGGGGCTTTCGTCGCCGATGGTGTAGTCCAGCGGGCCGTCGTCGGAGCGCACGCCGTGGATGTCCAGGTCGCGGATGTCCAGGATGATCTCGCCCGCGCCCGGTTCGGCCGTGATGTCGAGGCTGGCTGTGCCCGCCAGCATGCGCCGGTCGAAGTCCGCCGTCAGGTTCAGGTCCACGTGATGGACGCGCGCGATCTCGGGCCGGGCGTGGGAGTGGGCGTCGGCCACGTATTGCACCTGTGTGGGGACCTGCGGCCCGGCGACCTCGGTCATGGGCATGTTGGCGCAGGCGGACAGGCCGCCGGACAGGGCCAGGGCGGCCGCGATGGCGAGGGCGGAGGGGCGGATCATGTGGAGTTCCTGAACGGCGCGCCCTTCAGGGCGTCGTGATGGTCTGTCTTAGGCGTGGCGCTCGAACGGTTCAAATCCGCGAAGGATGCGGTTCAGGCCGGACGGACCGCCACCATCCACATGTTGTCGCTGGTGGGAAGGCGGTAGCTGGGGCCGAAGGCGCGGATGGTCAGGCCGGCCTGCTCCACGGCCCGGGACAGGGTCTCGGGGGTGAAGTAGTTGACGTGATCGGGGAAGCGCAGGCCGCACCATTTGGCGCCGCGCACCTTGGCGTTCCAGCTGGCGAAGTTGGGCACCTTGAGGATGGCCACGCCGCCGGGCTTCAGCACCCGGAAGGTCTGTTCCAGCACCGGCACGGGGGTGACGTCGTGCTCCAGGAACGAGCGCATCACCACTCCGGTCAGCGACTGTTCCTCGATCTGCTTGAGGCCGTTAAGGGCGTCGGCGTTGACAATGCGCACGTCGCGGTCCGCCAGCCGTTCCTCGGCCTCGCGGCAGATGGCGGGTGAAATCTCGATGCCGACGGGGGAGAACTGCGGCCCCAGCTCGGCCAGCTGCTTGCCGCCGCCGCAGCCCACGTCCACCACGGCGCCCGGCTCGGCATAGTGGTCCAGCAGGGCCGCCACGTTCTTGCGCGGCAGGGGCCGGAATTTGCGCCAGGCGTTGCGGGTCTTGAGCGCGACCGGACCCAGGCCCGCGTGACGGCGCGCGTTTTCGATGTGGTGTTGCTTCTCCCAGGCGAAGGTCTCGAACAGCTCCGAGATGTCCGGGGCGACCTCCAGATAGGTCATGTCGCAGTCCGGACAGGTCTTCATGCGCCACTCGTCCGGCGCGATGTCCAGGGTCGGTTGGTCTGCGTTGTCGCGGCCGCACAGCGGACAGCAACGCGTGATCAGCAAGGGCTGTCGACCGGCTTCGATTCGTTGGGCGGTCATGAACGCAATCCTGGGGGAGATTGCGCCAATATGCGCCAAACGGGCCCTCTGTCACGCGGCTTGTTTCAGGCCTTGCGGCGGAAGTCGGCGATGGCGGTGACGGTCTCGCGCACCTTGGCCTCGATGCCGGCCCAGTCGCCGGACTTCACGGCGGCGTCGGTGATCAGCTTGGAGCCCATGCCCGCCGCCACGATGCCGGCGCCGAACCATTTTTCGATGGAGGCCGCGTCCGGGTCCACGCCGCCGGTGGGCATGATCTTGGTCCAGGGCATGGGGCCGCGCACCGCCTTGACGAAGTCCGGGCCGCCCACGGACGAGCCGGGGAACACCTTGACGATGTCGCAGCCCAACTCCTGGGCGTCGGAGATCTCGGTGGCCGAGCCGCAGCCGGGCGAATAGGCGATCATGCGACGGTTGCACAGGCGCGCCACCTCGGGGTTCAGCATCGGCCCGACGATGAAGCGCGCGCCGCCGGCGATGTAGAGCCCGGCGGTGGGGGCGTCGACGATGGAGCCTACGCCCATGATCACATCGGGGTTCGCCTTGGCGAAATGACGGCTGACCTCGAGGAACACGTGAGCCGCGAAGTCTCCGCGGTTGGTGAACTCCACGGCCGGGGCGCCGCCCTTGGCGCAGGCCTCGATGACCGCGATGCAGGTCTCCACGTCCGGGTGATAGAACACCGGCACCACGCCCTGGCGCTCAAGCTGCTGCAGGACGCTCAGACGATCGTGACGCATGGGACCGGTTTCCTTGTTCTGTGGCGGGATCAGGTCGCCGGATTGAACGGTTGCGTCAAGCACCGATGGATCACACCGCGTTTCTCCCGATCATTCGTAGAGGGTAGCTTTTGACCACCGACCCGCTAGGCTTCAGGACGAAGGCCGCCGGTCGAGCGGTCACGGAGGACCCCATGAGCGAACCCGCATCCGATCTGGAGACATTCCGCGCCGAGACCCGCGCCTGGCTGGAGGCGAACTGCCCGGCCGAGGTGCGCGAACCCATGCCGTCCGAGGCGGACATGATCTGGGGCGGCCGCAACGCCGTCTTCGCCACCCCGGCCCACGAGCGCTGGATGCGGACCATGGGCGAGCGCGGCTGGACGGCGCCGGAGTGGCCCCGCGAATACGGCGGCGGCGGGCTGAGCCGTGAGCAGGCCAAGGTGCTGGCCTCGGAGCTGCGCCGCATCAAGGCCCAGCCGGCCCTGAACAGCTTCGGCGTCTGGATGCTGGGCCCGGCCCTGCTGGCCTTCGGCACGGAGGAGCAGAAGAAGCGCTTCCTGCCCGAGATCGTGCGCGGCGAGATCCGCTGGTGCCAGGGGTATTCGGAGCCGGGCGCGGGTCGGACCTGGCGGGGATCCAGACGCGGGCGGAGGACCGGGGCGACCACTGGATCGTCAACGGGCAGAAGGTGTGGACCTCCTACGCCGACAAGGCGGACTGGATCTTCTGCCTGGTGCGCACCGACCCCGAGGCGCCCAAGCACAAGGGCATCTCCTTCGTGCTGTTCGACATGACCACGCCGGGCGTCTCGACCCGGCCCATCACCCTGATTTCGGGCAAGTCGCCCTTCTGCGAGACCTTCTTCGACGACGTGCGGGTGGAGAAGGCGAACCTCGTTGGCGAGCTGAACCGGGGCTGGGACGTGGCCAAATATCTGCTGGCCCACGAACGGACCATGATCGGCGCCATGGGCGAGGTCATGGGTGGGGCCGCCCTGGGCCGGACGGCGGCCAAGGCGGTGGGACTGGACGAGGCCGGGCGGCTGGACGACCCCATGCTGCGCGCCCGCATCGCCGAGCTGGACGTGGACGGCGCGGCCTTCCGTCTGGCGCTGGAGCGCACCGGCGATCTGGCCAAGGCGGGGCGCGCCCATCCGGCCCTGTCCTCGGTGCTGAAGTATTACGGCTCGGAGCTGAACAAGCGCCGCCACGAGCTGCTGATGGCCGCAGGCGGGGCCGATGCGCTGGAGTGGGAAGGCGAGCGGTCCCGCGACGGCGCCGCGGCCCGCGACTGGCTGCGCACCAAGGCCAATTCCATCGAGGGCGGGACCTCCGAGATCCAGCTCAACATCATCGCCAAGCATCTGCTTCAGCTGCCGGGAGCCTGACCCATGCCCCTGATCCTTTCCGACGAACAGCAGATGCTGGCGGAGGCCGCCGACGGCTTCCTCAACGAGCACGCGCCCATCGCCCACCTGCGCAAGCTGCGCGACAGCCATGACGCCGACGGGGTCTCGCGGGACCTGTGGCGATCCTTCGGCGAGATGGGCTTCTCCGGCGTGCTGATCCCCGAGGACCAGGGCGGGTCGGGCCTGGGCGCGGTGGAGGCCGGGGTGGTGGCCGAGGCGCTGGGGCGGACCCTGACGCCCTCGCCCTTCCTGTCGTCCGGCGTGCTGGCGGCCACGGCCCTGAAGGCCGGATCGGGCGAGCAGCAGGCGGCCTGGCTGCCGAGGATCGCGGCGGGCGAGGCCATGGTTTCGCTGGCCGTGGACGAGGCCGGCAAGCACGCCCCGCACCGCATCCGGACCACCGCCGAGCGCTCCGGCAACGGCTTCAAACTGAATGGAAACAAGGGCTTCGTGCTGGACGGCCATGTGGCTGACGCCGTGATCGTGGCGGCCCGCACATCGGGAGAGGGCATGGACGGCCTGACCCTGTTCCTGATCGACCCCAAGACCGCAGGGCTTCAGATCGAGCGCACCGCCATGGTGGACGCCCACAACGCCGCCCGGGTGACCCTGACCGACGTGGAGGTCACCGCCGACGCCGTGCTGGGGCCGGTGGACGGGGGCGGCGAGATCCTCGAGCGCGTCCTGAACCTGGGGCGAGCCTGCGCCGCCTCGTCCCTGCTGGGAGCGGGGGATCAGGCGTTCAAGATCACCGCCGAGTACCTGAAGACCCGCAAGCAGTTCGGCAAGCTGATCGGCGAGTTCCAGGCCCTGCAGCACCGCGCCGCCCATGTCTTCACCGAGCTGGAGATCGTGCGCGCCGCGACCCTGGCCGCCCTGCAGAAGCTGGACGCGGGCGACGAGGACGCCGCCTTCGCCGTGTCGGTGGCCAAGGCCAAGGCCGGGCGCGTGGCCGAGCTGTGCGTGCAGGAGGCGGTGCAGATGCACGGCGGCGTCGGCATGACCGACGAGTACGACGTGGGCCTGTACATGAAGCGGGTCCGCGTCCTGAACGAGCTCATGGGCGACCATGGCTTCCACGCCAACCGGGTGGCCCGGGCGGGGGGCTACTGAGGACGGATTTCAGACTCCGGCGGGACAAAAAACAGGGTGCGAATAATGCGAATTGTACGAAATCCAGACCCCGAGCCGAAAAAAACAGGGTCTGAATAGTGCGAATTGTCCGAAATCGCCCCTCCGTCGTCTGGTGATGGAGGTCCATCATACGGGCGGCCGGAAGGGGTGGGCGCAAATTTAATGTTCGCGCCGGGGGCGGACGGCCCGACCCTCATCCGGCCGCTGCGCGGCCACCTTCTCCCAATGGGAGAAGGATGGATCAGCCGCGGGCCAGTTTCAGGAAGCGGTCCTGCAGTGTCGGGTCGGACTTGAACACGCCGGTGAAGCGGGTGGTGATGGTGGAGACATGGCGGTGGTGCACGCCGCGGGTGGTCATGCACTGGTGCTCGGCGTCGATCAGCACGGCTGTCCCGGCGGGCAGGAGGTTGTCCTCGATGGCCTGGGCGATCAGCTGGGTCAGGGTCTCCTGGGTCTGCAGGCGTTTGGAGAAGATCTCCACCACCCGCGCCAGCTTGGAGATGCCCACCACCTTCTCGGCCGGCACATAGGCCACATAGGCCTTGCCCAGGAACGGGGCCATGTGGTGCTCGCAGTGGCTCTCCACCTCGATATCGCGCAGCAGGACCATGTCGTCATAGCCCTGCACGTCCTCGAAGGTGCGGCTCAGCTCCTTCGCGGCGTCGGCGTCATAGCCTGGAACCAGTCGCCATAGGCGTCCACCACACGTTTCGGCGTGTCGATCAGGCCCTCGCGCTCGGGATTGTCGCCGGCCCAGGCGATAAGGGTGCGCACGGCGTCCATGGCCTGCTCGCGGCTGGGGCGCTTGATGTCGCCGTCGTTGCTGACCAGGACGGGCTTGGCTTGGAGGTCCATGACACGCTTTCTAAAGGGCGGGAGCCCAAGACGCTCCCAATCGTGACGCCGACGGTTTATTGCACCGCGTCACGCCTATATGGGACGACCGGTGCGTCCCGCAAGAAAACGGATACCACGCGACCCCATGACGCTCCACCTGCACGACACCCTGGCCCGCAAGAAGCGGCCCTTCGAGCCCCGCGATCCGAACCGGGTGACGCTCTATGTGTGCGGGCCGACGGTCTATGACTTCGCCCATATCGGCAATGCGCGCCCGCCGGTGGTGTTCGACGTGCTGTTCCGCCTGCTGCGCCGCGCGTACGGCGACGGGGCGGTGATCTACGCCCGCAACGTCACCGACGTGGACGACAAGATCAATGCGAAGGCGACGAAGGAAGGCACGCCCATCGGCGAGGTCACGGCCCGCTACGAGGCGGCCTATCTGGAGGACATGGCGGCCCTGAACGTGCTGGCGCCGACGATGGCCCCCCACGTCACCGCCCACATGGACGCCATCATCGCCCAGATCGGGGCCATCATGGACAAGGGCTGCGCCTACGCCGCCGAGGGCCATGTGCTGTTCGACGTCTCGGCCTATGAGAACTATGGCCGCCTGTCCGGCCGGGATCTGGACGAGATGGTGGCCGGGGCCCGGGTCGAGGTGGCCCCCTACAAGCGCAATCCCCACGATTTCGTGCTGTGGAAGCCGTCGAAAGAGGGCGAGCCGTCCTGGGAGTCGCCCTGGGGCGCGGGGCGTCCCGGCTGGCACATCGAATGCTCGGCCATGATCGAGGCCAATCTGGGCCTGCCCATCGACATCCATGGCGGGGGCATCGATCTGGTGTTTCCCCACCACGAGAACGAGATCGCCCAGGGAGTCTGCGCCCACGGCCATGCCCATGGCCCGGACGCCCATGAGGAATACGCCCGATACTGGATGCACAACGGCTTCCTGACCGTGGACGCGGAGAAGATGTCCAAGTCGGTCGGCAATGTGCTGCTGCTGCACGATCTGGTGCAGCATGTGCCGGGGGAGGTGGTGCGCTGGGCCCTGCTGAGCGCCCACTACCGCCAGCCGCTGGACTGGAACCAGGCGCTGCTGGACCAGTCGCGCAAGAATCTGGACCGTCTGTATCAGGCCCTGCGCCGCGCCTCGGCCATTCCGGCGGCGGACGATGAGCCGTCCGAGGACTTCCTGACTGCGATCGAGGACGACCTGAACACCCCCGGCGCCGCCGCCGCCCTGTTCGCCCTGTCCAGCGAGATCGAGCGGGCCATGACCGCCGGCGACGAGGGCGCCGTGGCCGCCGCCAAGGGCCGGCTGCTGGCGGGCGGGGCCCTGCTGGGGGTGCTGCAGGCTGATCCCGACGCCTGGTTCGAGGGCGGGGCCGACGACGCCCTGAAGGCCGAGGTGGAGGCCCTGCTGGAGCAGCGGCTGCAGGCCCGCACCGAAAAGAACTGGCCCGAGGCCGACCGCATCCGCGACCGCCTGACCGAGCTGAAGGTGGTGGTCATGGACGGCCCCACGGGCGCCACCTGGCGGCTGAAGGACTAGGGCGCCGATGCGGGGGCGTAGGCCCATCGAAAGGGCCGGTTAACCTTCCGGCGTGAATCTCAGTGTGTTACGATTCGCTGTGACTCAAGCCGGTAACATCGCCATGACCAATGCCAGTCTAGAGCGTGAGATTGTCGCTTATGAGGGGATAGCCTCGCAACTTCGGGAACAGCATGGTTCCGGTTGGGTGCTGATGGTCCACGAGCAGTTCGTAAAAATGTTCACCGATTTCAGCGAAGCCGCTCGCTACGCCGATAGCCACCATCGTGGAGAACAGGTTCTCATCCGGCATACGGAAGGCGTGGTGGACAGCGCCCCGTTTCTGGCGGTTTGCCGCTAGGTGGGGCCGGAAATCTGGGTTTCGGGGCCGATCATACAAATCGGCATGTCTGGCCCTGGTGAAGCCTCCGAAAGTCTCGAAGCGCTCATAGACACCGGAGCCTCCACCATCTGCATTGATCGGAGGGTGGCTCTGCGCCTGGGGCTGCAATCAGTCGATCAGACAACGATGGAGGTGGCTGATGGATCGCGCATTCCATCGACCATTTATGCCGCGCGCGTGACCATACCCGAACTTGGATTCAATGACTGGGAACGCGTGGCGGCCATCGAAATGGAACACCCGAGCAACAGGGTGCTTCTCGGTCGATCATTTCTCCGCCACTTCATCACATCCTACAACGGCCGTGACGCGCGGTTTCATTATCACCGCCTCGGACCGCCCATTTACGAGGACTGGGACGGCTAGTCCTCGTCCCCCCATCCTCAGCCGCGGACTCGTCATCGACCCCAGCGCGCTGAGCACGACTTCCAAGGCGCGTAGGTATCCCAAGGGATGGACCCACACGGCTTTTGCCAGCCTGGGCGACTCCGGCTAGGAACGGAGCATGAACACCTTGATCCTCGTCTTCGCCGGGCTTTTCGTGGCGGCCTCGGCCGCCTTTGTCTGGGCCTTCATGGGCTGGCAGAAGGCGAAATCCGCCGCCGACGCCGCCCATCACAAGATCGAGGTGATCGAGGACGCCCGCGCCTCCATGGCCGACTATCTGCGCGCCCAGGCGGCGGAATCGGCCCAATCGGTGGCCAACCAGATGGTGGCCCGCGCCACCGAGACCTTTCAGGCCCAGGACCGGGTGGCCCGCGAGCGCATGGAGGCCCAGCTGAAGCCGGTCAGCGAGACCCTGGCCAAGTTTCAGGAGCATGTGCAGGCGCTGGAGAAGGTGCGGTCCGAGGAGACCGGCGGGCTCAAGGAGCAGCTGGCCCTGCTGATGACCGCCCACACCTCGACCCGGGACGAGACCCGCAAGCTGACCGAGGCCCTGCGCGGCAACACCGGGCGGCGCGGCCGCTGGGGCGAACAGACCTGCCGCAATGTGCTGGAGGCCGCCGGCATGGCGGGCCGCTTCGATTTTCAGGAGCAGACGTCGCAGGCCGACGACGAGGGCCGCCAGTCCCGGCCGGATTTCATCGTGCGCCTGCCCGGCGGCGGCATGTTCGTGATCGACGCCAAGGTGCCGCTGGCCTTCGACGCCGACGAGGAGGGCGACGAGGACAGCCGGGCCCAGGCTCGCTCGCTGAGGATCGCCGCCAGTCTGAAGACCCATGTGCGCCAGCTGGCGTCCAAGGCCTATCAGGACCAGTTCAAGCCCAGCCCCGATTTCGTGGCCCTGTTCGTGCCCGGCGACGCCTTCCTGTCCTCGGCCCTGGACCATGCGCCGGACATCATGACCCACGCCATGGATTGCCGGGTGGTCATCGTCACCCCCACCACCCTGTTCGCCCTGTGCAAGGCGGTGGCCTACGGCTGGCGGGCCGAGGAGCAGAGCGCCAACGCCGAACACGTGGCCCGGCTGGGCAAGGAGCTCTACAAGCGCCTGGCCACCATGGGCGGATACGCCTCCTCGCTGGGGGCGGACCTGGACCGGGCGGTGAAGCGCTACAACCAGTTCGTGGGCTCGCTGGAGAGCCAGGTGATGGTGCAGGCCCGCCGCTTCGAGGACCTGCAGGTGGACCACGAGGGCAAGGATCTGCCCGAACTGGCGCCGGTGGAGCAATCCACGCGCACCCTGAGCCGGCCCGAACTGATCGACAGCGCGCCGGACGGCGACAAGGCGCAATAGACTTGCGCCGCATCGGCGGCTAATCGGCGCCCATGACCGACGCCCTGTCCCCCTGCCCGCCCGACGACCAGCCCGTGGGCCGCATGATCGCCATGCCCGCCGACGCCAATCCCGAGGGCGACATCTTCGGCGGCTGGCTGCTGGCCCAGATGGACCTGGCCGGGTCCTCGCCGGCCTTCAATCTGGCGCGCGGCCGCTGCGCCACGGTGGCGGTGGACTCCATGGTGTTTCACCAGCCGGTGTCCGTGGGCGACGAGGTCAGCATCTATGCGACGGTGATCCGCACCGGCCGCACCTCCATCGGCGTGCGGGTCGAGGCGTGGAAGCGGGGCCGCGGTCAGGATGAGATGGTGCGGGTGACCGAGGGCGTGTTCACCTATGTGGCCATCGATCAGGACCGGAAGCCCCGGCCCCTGCCCGACCGCGACTGACCCCGCCCGGCGGTCGGAATTCTTGACCGGAGGGGCCTTTGCGCCTACCTCCGGGACATGGCCATTCGTCGCATCCTGACCGTGAACAATCCCGCCGACCTGGCGGTGCTCAAGACCGTCTGCACCCCCGTGGAGGCTGTGACCGACGACGTGCGCGCCCTGATGGATGACATGCTGGAGACCATGTACGACGCCCCGGGCATCGGCCTGGCCGCCGTTCAGGTCGGCGACACGCGCCGGATCGTGGTCATGGATCTGGGCGACGGCGGCGAGGACGGCGAGGCCCCGGAGAGCGAGGACGCGCGCAAGCCCAACCCCCGCTTCTTCATCAATCCGGAGATCCTGTGGGCCTCGGAAGAGACCGCGCCCTACGAGGAAGGCTGCCTGTCGATCCCCGAGTATTTCGACGAGGTCCAGCGCCCGGCGCGGATCAGGCTGCGCTATCTGAACCGTGATGGCGAGACGGTGGAGGAAGAGGCCGAGGGCCTTTACGCCGTCTGCGTCCAGCACGAGATCGACCACCTCAACGGGGTGCTGTTCATCGACCACCTGTCCCGGCTGCGCCGGGACCGGGCCATGACCCGGGTCAAGAAGGTCATGCGCGAGCGGGTGGCGGCCTGATGGCCCGCGCCAACGCCCGTCGCAAGGCCGTCCGCGCCGTGCGCAAGCCTCTGACCGGGCTTCAGAAGGCGGGCATCGGGTCGGCCGCGACCCTGATCGCCGTGGCGGGGCTGGGACTGATCGCCGGGGTGGTGCTGGACCGGCTGCTGAATTTCGACGACGCCTTTGACGCCGGCGGCGAATGGGACGAGGGCGGCGGCGTCTTCACCCGCTGGGACTGACCGGCTCGGCCGGGCGTCCCGCATGATCCTTTTCCAATGATTCTGGCCAAGCGCCCCGAGGTCGAGCGGTTCCTGGCCGCGCCGGACCCGGCGGTGCGGGCGGTGGTGATCCACGGCAAGGACCGGGGCGGCGTCGGCGAGCGGGGCCAGGCCCTGTGCCTGAAGATCGTGCCCGACCTGAACGACCCCTTCGACGTCACCCTGCTGACCGACAGCGATGTGGAGGCTGACGGCGCGGCGCTGGACGACGCCCTGTCGGCCCAGTCCATGACCGGCGGCCGGCGGCTGGTGCGGCTGCGGCTGTCCACCGACAAGGCGTCCACCGACAAGGCCGTGGCCGCGGCGCTCAAGACCCACACCGACGGCGGCTTCAACCCCGACGCCATGTTCGTGGTGGAGGCCGGGGCGCTGGGCCGCGATTCCGCGCTGCGGAAGGCGGCCGAAGCCTCGAAAGCGGCAGTCAGCATCGCCTGTTACGAGGACGAGGTGGGCGACGTGGCCCGGATGGTGCGCGAGGCCCTCGCGAAAGACCGGGTGGGCCTGACGTCGGACGCCCTGGCCCAATTCACCGCCCGCCTGCCCCGCGAACGGGGCCTGATGCGGCAGGAGATCGAGCGGCTGGCCCTGTTCATCGGCCCCGGCAGCGACCGGACCCTGGGTCCCGACGAACTGGAGCTGCATCTGGGGGTGGAGCCGGACGCGTCCCTGTTCGAGGCGGCGCTGCAGGCCTTCGGCGGACGGGCGGCGCAGGCCCAGGCCAATGTGCGCCGCGCCTTTGCGGAGGGCGAGAGCCCGGTGGCCGCCGTGCGCGCGGTCAGCGGCCACCTGAACCGTCTGAGGAAGATCCGCGCCCTGACCGACAACGGCGCCGGGCCCAAGGAAGCGACCAAGGCCGCGGGCGTGTTCTGGAAGCAGGAAGCGAGGTGCTGCGCCAGATGCGCGCCTGGCGGCACGAGGATTTGTCGCAAGTCCTTGATAATACTCTGGAATGTGAGAAGGCCTGCAAGACCGCGGGCTCTCCCGACGCCCTGCTGGCCGAGCGCCTGCTGCTCGAGGTGGCGGGCCGGGCCCGGCGTCTGGGGCTCTAGGACCGGGTCAGGCGGCGGCAGAGGTCGTCCAGCTGCTCGAGGGCGCCGTAGCGGATGACCAGTTCGCCCTTGCCGCCCTTGTCGCGGACCTCGACCTTGAGGCCCAGGGCGTCGCCCAGATCCTGTTCAAGGGCCACCGTGTCGGCGGAGCGGTCGATGGCGGGCTTCGCCTTCGCCGGTTTGGGCCCGTCGGCCGCCTGACGGGCCAGGGCCTCGGTCTGGCGCACCGACAGGCCGCTCTTGATGATGGTGTCGGCCAGTTCGTCCGGGTTGGGCGCGGTGATCAGGGCGCGGGCGTGGCCGGCGGACAGGCGTCCGGCCAGCACATGGTCCAGCACCGGGTCCGGCAGGGCCAGCAGGCGCAGGGTGTTGGCCACATGGCTGCGGCTCTTGCCCACCACCCCGGCCACCACGTCCTGGGTGCGGTTGAAGCGCTCCATCAGGGTGCGGTAGGCGCGCGCCTCCTCCACCGGGTTCAGGTCCTCGCGCTGGACGTTCTCGACGATGGCGATTTCCAGCACCTGGGCGTCGTCCAGCTCGCGCACCAGCACGGGAATGGTCTTCAGGCCCGCCTTCTGGGAGGCGCGCCAGCGGCGCTCGCCGGCGATGATCTGCCAGCCGTCGCCGCCGGGCGCCGGGCGCACCAGCAGGGGCTGGAGCACGCCTTTGTCGCGGATGGAGGCGGACAGCTCGGCGATCTCGTCGTCCGAGAAATGGGTGCGGGGCTGGTCCGGGTTGGGATGCAGCTGCTCGATGGGGATGTCGCGCACGCCCACCCGCGCCTCGATGTCGGCGGCCACGGCCTCGGCGGTGTCCCCGATCAGGGCCGACAGACCCCGGCCCAATCCTCTTTGACGTTCAGCCACTTGTTTGATTCCGTTACACTAATCAGGCAGCGATGGCCTGGCGGCGGGACTTCTCCCGGGCCACCAGTTCGCGCGCCAGACGCAGATACGCCTGGCTGCCCGCACACTTCAGGTCATAAATCAGGGCCGGCTTGCCGAAGGACGGCGCCTCGGACACCCGGACGTTGCGGGGGATCACGGCGTCATAGACCTTGTCGCCGAAATGGGACCGCACATCGGCCTCCACCTGGGACGACAGGCTGTTGCGCCGATCGTACATGGTCAGCACCAGTCCCTGAATTTCCAGAGCCGGATTAAGGCTTTGGCGGACCATCTCAACGGTCTTCATGAGCTGGGTCAGGCCTTCCAGGGCGAAGAATTCGCACTGCAGCGGCACCAGCACCGCGTCCGCCGCGCTCATGGCGTTGAGGGTCAGCAGGTTCAGGGACGGCGGGCAGTCGATGAGCACATAGTCATACCGGGTATGGCCGCCCTCGCCTTGCGCACGAAGGGCGTCGCGCAGGCGATAGGCGCGGCGATCGGCCTGGCTGAGCTCGATCTCGACCCCGGACATGTCCGCATCGGCGGGCACGATGTCGAGGCCGGGCACGGCAGTCTTCACCGCCGCGTCGTCGATGGAGCGGCCGTCCACCACCACGTCATAGATGGTGACGGTGCGGGATTCCCGCGCCACGCCCAGACCGGTGGAGGCGTTGCCCTGGGGATCCATGTCCACGATCAGGCAACGCTGGCCGATGGCGGCCAGGGCGGTGCCCAGATTGATGGCCGTGGTGGTCTTGCCCACCCCGCCCTTCTGGTTGGAGACCGCGAGGACGCGGGTCTGGTGACGATCAGCGGGCACGGCGCAATCCCCGGACTTGAACAACATGGCCCCGGCCGTCGGTGAGACGCGACGGATGGAGCTGAGCCTTGAAATGCCAGGATAAGCGCGCCGACTTCAACTCGTCGGGGGCCTTTTCTCCCTTGAGGAACAGACCTTGTGCACCGCGATCCATGTAGGGCTGTGCATAACCGAGCAGCTTGTCCATGGGGGCGACGGCGCGGGCGGTGACCACATCGACGGTGATCGCCTGCTCCTCGGCCCGGCCATTGATGACGGTGGCGGGCAGATCCAGTTCGGTCTTCACCTGTTCCAGAAAGCGGCAGCGCTTGCCGAGGCTGTCGATCAGATGGACGTGGGCGCCCGGACGGCCTTTCAGGAAGATGGCCAGAACCACGCCGGGCACGCCCGCCCCCGCCCCCAGATCGGCCCAGGTCAGGGCGTCGGGCGCGTGGTCGATCAGCTGCCAGCTGTCCAGCACATGCCGGGACCAGTAATCGGGCAAGGTGGAGGGTCCGACCAGGTTCATGACCTGATTGGCTTCGGTCAGCAGGACGCGGAAGCGCTCCAGATCCGCGATCTGGGCGTCGGTCGCGCCGCTGAGGGCCTGAAACTGCGCCGCGGTAAGGCTCACGCCGCCACGGTCCGGCGATGTTTCACGTGAAACAGCAGGGCCGTCAGGGCGCCGGGGGTCATACCCTCGATGCGCCCGGCCTGACCGAGGGTGCGGGGGCGGATGCGCTCCAGCTTCTCACGCACCTCGTTGGAGAGGCCGCCGACCGTGGCGTAGTCAAGCTCGGCGGGCAGGATCAGGGCCTCTTCCCGTTGCAGGGACTCGGCCTCGATGCGCTGGCGGTCGATATAGCCGGCATAGCCCGCGTCGATCACCACCTGCTCCCGCACCACCTCGGGCCAGTCGGCCATGGCGGGGACGACCGCAGCGAAGGCGTCCAGAGTCACACCCGGGTAGGCCAGCAGGTCGCGGATGGACCGGCGCTGGCCATCCGCATTGACCGTGACGCCCAGAGCCTTGGCCTCATTGGGGGTGAAGGTGACCGTGCGGACCACCTCGTCCGCAGCCTTCAGCAGGAGAGCCTTGTGGGCAAAAGCGGCGGCCCGCTCGGGGCCCACCAGACCCAGCTCCACACCCCGGCCAGTCAAGCGTTGATCGGCGTTGTCGGCCCGCAGAGTCAATCTGTACTCGGCCCGGCTGGTGAACATGCGGTAGGGCTCGGTCACACCGCGCGTCACCAGGTCGTCGATCATGACGCCGATATAGGCTTCGTCCCGGCCGAAGGTCACGGCGTCTGCGCCGGACGCCGCGCGAGCGGCGTTCAGCCCGGCCACGAGGCCCTGGGCCCCCGCCTCCTCGTATCCCGTGGTGCCGTTGATCTGTCCGGCGCACCACAGGCCCGGCAGGCGCTTCATCTGCAGCGACGGGTCCAGCTCGCGCGGGTCGATGTAGTCATATTCGATGGCGTAGCCGTAGCGGATCACCTCCACAGCCTCGAGCCCGGCCATGGTGCGCAGGAAGGCCAGCTGGGTGTCCGGCGCCACCGAGGTGGAGATGCCGTTGGGATAGACCGTGGGGTCGTCGAGCCTTCGGGCTCAAGGAAGACCTGGTGGCTGTCCTTGTCGGCGAAGCGCACCACCTTGTCCTCGATGGACGGGCAATAGCGGGGGCCGCGCCCGGACAGGTGACCGCCATAGACGGCGGACTGGCCCAGATTGGCGGCGATGATCTCGTGGGTGCGGGCGTTGGTGGCGGTGATGCCGCAGGCGATCTGGGGAACGGTGATCCGGTCGGTGAGGAAGGAGAACGGGACCGGGGTCTCGTCGGCCTGCTGCATCTCCAGCCGCTCCCAGGCGATGGTGCGCCCGTCCAGACGCGCAGGGGTGCCGGTCTTGAGGCGACCCATGTTCAGGTCCAGCCCGTAGAGGCGCTGCGACAGGCCGATGGCGGGCTGGTCGCCGTGGCGGCCGGCGGGGATGCGCTCGTCGCCCCGGTGGATGACGCCGTTCAGGAAGGTGCCCGTGGTCAGGACCACGGCGGCGGCGCGGAACAGCCGGCCATCGTCGGCCACGGCGCCGACCACCCGGCCGTGCTCTATGACCAGATCCTCCACCGCCGCAGCGACGATCGTCAGGTTCGGGGTCTCGGCCAGTTCAGCCTGCATGGCCTCGCGATAGAGCCTGCGGTCGATCTGGGCGCGCGGGCCGCGCACGGCGGCGCCCTTGGAGCGGTTCAGCAGACGGAACTGGATGCCCGAGCGGTCGGCCAGACGGCCCATGACCCCGGCCAGGGCGTCGATCTCGCGCACTAGATGACCCTTGCCCAGGCCGCCGATGGCCGGGTTGCACGACATCTCGCCGATGGTATCGAGCTTGTGGGTCAGCAGCAGGGTGGCCGCCCCCATGCGCGCAGCCGCCGTCGCCGCCTCGCAGCCCGCGTGGCCGCCGCCGACGACGATGACGTCCCAGACTGTGTTTTCAGGCGATTGGGTCACGGGTGGAGACTCTGAACTCGGGGCGGGGCCTATAGCATCAGATGGGCGCCCGGTCATCCTTGCGCGAGGGTCGGTGGGCAGGCGGGCGATGTTTCACGTGAAACAGGCCTATTTGCCGATGCAGAAGCTGGCGAAGACCTCGCCCAGCACATCCTCGACCCCCACCTCGCCCACGATCTCGGCCAGGGCGTTGGCGGCCTGCCGCACATCCTCGGCCGCCACCTCGGGACCGATAGCCATGGCGGTCCGGGCCGAGGCCAGATGATCCCGCGCCCGCTCCAGCCGGATGCGGTGCCGCTCCCGGGTCACGGCGGGGAAGTCGGCGCCGGACAGATCGTCGGCGATGCGACGGGCCAGCCGGGCTTCCAGAGCCTCCAGCCCCTCCCCCCGCCCGGCGCTGATCGCCAGATGCGCCATGCCCTCGGGCGGCGTCTGGGCCTCGAGGTCGGCCTTGTTCAGCACCGCCAGATCGCCCGGCTGGACCAGATCGGCAACGGCGGCGCCGTCGAAGCCGGGGGCGCGGACCCACAGGCGCAACTCGGCTTCGGCGGCCCGGGCGCGGGCGCGGCGCACGCCCTCGGCCTCGATGGGGTCGGCGGTGTCGCGCAGGCCGGCGGTGTCCATCAGGGTGACCGCATAGCCGCCGAGAGTCAGATGGGCCTCCAGCACGTCGCGGGTGGTGCCGGGCGTCGGGGTGACGATGGCGGCCTCACGGCCCGCCAGCCGGTTGAACAGGGTCGACTTGCCCGCATTGGTGTCGCCGATCAGGAC
>NZ_BATC01000007.1 GCF_000466985.1 Brevundimonas abyssalis TAR-001 | reverse complement strand
GCGCCCCGCAAAACGGAGACTCCCCATGGAGATACGCGAAGGGCTTACCTTCGATGATGTTTTGCTCGAACCCGGCCCGTCCGCGTTCATGCCGGCCGAGGTCGATGTGTCGACCCGGCTGACCCGAGACATCAAGCTGAACATACCCCTGCTGTCGTCCGCCATGGACACGGTGACCGAGATGCGGCTGGCCATCGCCATGGCCCAGGCCGGCGGTCTGGGCGTGCTGCACCGGAACATGACCATCGAGGAGCAGGCCGATCAGGTCCGCGCCGTGAAGCGTTATGAAAGCGGCATGGTGGTCAATCCGGTGACGGTGTCGCCCGACACGACGCTGGGCGAGGTGCGCGAGATCGTGTCCCGCAAGAAGATCAGCGGCTTCCCCGTGGTCGATCCGAAGACCGGCAAGCTGGTGGGCATGCTGACCAACCGCGACATGCGGTTCGAGAGCGATCCCAACGTCAAGGCATCGACCCTGATGACCACCGGCGAACTGGTCACCGTGCGCGAGGGCGCCGGTCGCCAGGAGGCGCAGGACCTGCTGCGCACCCGCAAGATCGAGCGGGTCATCGTGGTGGACGAGGATTACCGGGCCGTCGGGCTGATCACCATGAAGGACATCGAGAAGGCCCAGGCCTTCCCCCACGCGGCCAAGGACGATCAGGGCCGCCTGCTGGTGGGTGCAGCCTCGACGGTGGGCGACGCGGGCTATGAGCGGGCCATGGCGCTGGCGGAGGCGGGCGCCGACGTGGTGGTGATCGACACCGCCCACGGCCACTCAGCCTCGGTGGCGGCGGTGGTGGAGCGCATCAAGCGGGAGAGCAACCGCATCCAGATCATCGCCGGCAATGTGGCCACCTATGACGCCACCCGGGCCCTGATCGACGCGGGCGCGGACGCGGTGAAGGTGGGCATCGGGCCGGGCAGCATCTGCACCACCCGCATCGTGGCGGGGGTGGGCGTGCCCCAGCTGACCGCCGTGATGGAGTCCGCGCGGGCGGCCAGGGACAGCGGCGCGCCGATCATCGCCGACGGCGGGATCAAATACTCGGGCGATCTGGCCAAGGCCATCGCGGCGGGCGCCAGCGTGGCCATGATGGGCTCCATGTTCGCGGGCACCGACGAAAGCCCCGGCGAGGTGTTCCTGTATCAGGGCCGGTCCTACAAATCCTATCGCGGCATGGGCTCGGTGGGCGCCATGGCCCGGGGCTCGGCGGATCGGTATTTCCAGAAGGAAGTCTCGTCCGAGAAGCTGGTGCCCGAGGGCATCGAGGGCCAGACGCCGTACAAGGGGCCGATCTCGCCGGTGCTGCACCAGATGGTGGGCGGACTGCGCGCGGCCATGGGCTATGTGGGCGGCGCCTCGATCCCCGACTTCCAGCAACGGGCGAAATTCGTGCGCATCACCAATGCGGGGCTGCGCGAAAGCCATGTGCACGACGTGATGATCACCCGCGAAGCGCCGAACTATCGGCAGGGCTAGGGCCGGGGAGGGCCGCCATGACCATTGAACTGACCTATCTGGCGGCCACCCTGATCCTGGCGCTGGTGCAAATCCTGCTTCCGGCCGCAGGCCGCACGGCCAGGTACGGGCTGAAGTGGAACGCCGGGCCGCGTGACGGCGACATGCCGCCGCCGGGCCGGGTGACCGGGCGGCTGGAGCGGGCCGAGGCCAATCTGTACGAGACCCTGCCGCTGTTCATCGGGGCGGTGCTGATCGCGTATCTGGCCGGACGCACCGGGGCCATGACGGCCTGGGGCGCGGCGCTCTATTTCTGGGCCCGGCTGATCTATATTCCGCTGTACGCCTTCGGCGTTCCCTTCGTGCGATCGCTGGTCTGGGTGGTCTCGCTGATCGGCCTGATCATGATCCTCGCCGCCCTGTTCATCTGAAAGATCTGAGTGACCCCAGCCGCCCGCCTGTCCGCCGCCGCCTCGATCCTCGACTCCCTCGCCCAGGGCCGTCAGCCGGCCGAGGTCGTGCTGAAGGAGTGGGGCCGCGCGAACCGCTATGCGGGGTCCGGGGACCGGCGCGCCATCGCAGACCGGGTGTACCGGGTGATCCGCGCGCGGGCGCGGCTGGTCTGGGCCATGGGCGGGCGTGAGGACGGGCGCGCGCTGGTGATCGGCTCGCTGGCCCTGATCGACGGGATGCCGCTGGAGGAGATCGAGGCCCTGCATTCCGGCGACGGCTATGGGCCCAAGCCCCTGTCGAAACAGGAACGGGCGCGGATCACGGCGCCGGAGGGCCAGCCGCCGGGCTGGATCGCCTCGGGCCTGCCCGAGTTCGTGGTGGAGGATTTCAAGGCGACCTTCGGCGACCGCTGGGCCGAGGAGGCCGAGGCGCTGATGAGCCCACGCGCGCCATCGACCTGCGGGTCAACGGGGCGAAGACGAGCGAGGATGCGGCCGAGGCCGAGCTGCGCGAAGCCGGGCTGTCGCCTGAGCGCACGCCGTGGTCGGTGTGGGGCCTGAGGCTGGCCGCCGAGCCGCCGCCGAACGTGCAGGCGCTGGAAGGCTTCAAGGCCGGGCGTTTCGAAATCCAGGACGAGGGCAGCCAGATGGTCTGCTGGCTGTCGGGCGGCGGGCTGGACCTGTCGGGCGCGGTGGTGGTGGACTATTGCGCCGGCGGGGGCGGCAAGACCCTGGGGCTGGCGCAACAGGGCGTCGGGACCCTGATCGCCGCCGATATCAGCATGAAGCGTCTGGACGCCATTCGGCCGCGGCTGGAGCGCGCGGGCGTGGACGCGGAGCTGCGGCTGCTGGGCGCGGACGGCGAGGGGGTCGAGGATCTGGTCGGCGGGGCCGATCTGGTGCTGGTGGACGCGCCGTGCTCGGGCTCGGGCACCTGGCGGCGGCGGCCCGAGGACGCGTGGCGTCTGAAGGCCGACGAGGTCGAGCGGCTGCACAAGCTGCAGCTGGCGATTCTCGGCCGGGCGGCGGCGCTGGTGAAGCCGGGCGGGCGGCTGGTCTATGTGACCTGCTCGATGCTGACCGGCGAGAACGAGAAGACGGCGGACGCCTTCGAGGCGGCGCATCAGGATTTCCGGCCCGTGGCCGTGGGCGACGCCCTGGGCAATCCGGCCTTCAGCGATGCGGCGCGCGAGCATCTGGCGAGGTTCGCCAAGGGGCACAGGCTGCGGCTGAGCCCCGCGACCAGCGGCACCGACGGTTTCTTCGCCGCCCTGTACGAGCGCGCCGGATGAGCGGGCGGGTGGCGCGCTGGGGCGGGCTGGCGGTGCTGCCGGTGATGGCGGCGCCGGCGGAGTACGGCGTCCATCTGCAGGCGCGCATCCAGCCGCTGATGACCGGCGTCGGCCCGGTGGAGGCGGCGGTGGCCCTGACCGCGGCGCTGGGGCGGATGGCGGCGGACGGGGCCCTGCCGGACCTGATCGTGTCGCTGGGCTCGTGCGGCTCGCGGACGCTGGAGCATGCGGCGGTCTATCAGGCGTCGTCGGTGCGCTATCGCGACATGGACGCCAGCCCGCTGGGGTTCGAGAAGGGCGTGACGCCGCTGTCGGACCTGCCCGCCTTGCTGCCCCTGCCATGCCCGATTCCGGGCGTGCGGTGCGCGAGCCTGTCGACCGGCGGCGCGGTGATTTCCGGCGCGGCCTATGACGCCATCGAGGCCGAGATGGTGGACATGGAGACCTGGGCCCTGCTGCGGTCTGCGCAGAGCTTCGGCGTGCCCCTGATCGCCCTGCGCGGGGTGTCTGACGGGCGGGCCGAGCTGAAGGCGCTGGAGGACTGGACCTCGACCCTTCATCACGTGGACCAGAACCTGGCCGTGGCGCTGGACGCCTTGATCGCGCGGCTGGAGGCCGACGGCCTCGCCGCCCTTGAAATTTCGGCCGACCACGGCCTAGACCCCGCCCACCTTCTCGCCCCGGATTCGACCGCATGACCACCCAGCACCAGAAAGTCCTCATCGTCGATTTCGGCAGCCAGGTGACGCAGCTGATCGCGCGGCGGTTGCGCGAGGCGAACGTCTATTGCGAGATACATCCCTACGCCAAGGCCGAGGCCGCGCTTGAGGCAATGAGCCCGGCGGCGATCATCCTGTCGGGCGGGCCGGAGAGCGTGCACGAGGAAGGCAGCCCCCGCGCGCCTCAAGGCGTGTTCGAGGCGGGCGTGCCGGTGCTGGGCATCTGCTACGGCGAGATGACCATGTGCGAACAACTGGGCGGCAAGGTCGAGGGCGGTCACCATCGCGAGTTCGGTCGCGCCGAGATCACCGTCGAAAAGACCTCGCCCCTGCTGGCCGATCTGGCCGCGGTCGGGGAGGAAGAAACCGTCTGGATGAGCCACGGCGACAAGATCGTCGCCATCCCGGCGGGCTTTGACGTGGTCGCCTCCTCGCCCGGTTCGCCCTATGCCGTGATCGCCGACGAGACCCGCCGCTTCTATGGCGTTCAGTTCCATCCCGAGGTGATGCACACGCCGCGCGGCGCGACGATGCTGAAGAACTTCACCCACGGCATCGCGGGGCTGTCCGGCGACTGGACCATGGCGGCCTATCGAGACGAGAAGATCGCCCAGATCCGCGAACAGGTCGGTTCGGCCAAGGTCGTCTGCGGCCTGTCCGGCGGCGTCGACAGCTCTGTCGCGGCGGTGCTGATCCACGAGGCCATCGGCGATCAGCTGACCTGCGTGTTCGTGGACACCGGCCTGCTGCGCAAGGATGAGGCGGCACAGGTCACGACCCTGTTCAGGGAACACTACAACATCCCGCTGATCCACGTTGATGCGTCGAAGGAATTCCTCAGCGAACTCGCGGGCCAGTCGGACCCCGAGACCAAGCGCAAGATCATCGGCCGGGTCTTCATCGAGGTCTTCGACCGCGAGGCCGGCAAGATCGACGGCGCCGAGTTCCTGGCCCAGGGCACGCTCTATCCCGACGTCATCGAAAGCGTGTCGTCGTCCAGCGGCAAGGCGCATGTGATCAAGAGCCACCACAATGTGGGCGGCTTGCCGGACTTCATGAAGCTGAAGCTGGTGGAGCCCCTGCGCGAGCTGTTCAAGGACGAGGTGCGGGCGCTGGGCCGCGAGCTGGGGCTGACCGACGCCTTTGTCGGTCGCCACCCGTTCCCCGGACCGGGCCTGGCCATCCGCATCCCCGGCGAGATCACGCCGGACGTGGTGAAGACCCTGCAGGACGCCGACGCCATCTATCTGGACGAGATCCGCAAGGCGGGCCTGTACGACGAGATCTGGCAGGCCTTCGCGGTGCTGCTGCCGGTCAAGACGGTGGGGGTGATGGGCGACGCGCGGACCTATGAGAAGGTGCTGGCCCTGCGCGCGGTGACCTCCACCGACGGCATGACGGCGGACTTCTACCAATTCCCCTGGGACGTCCTCGCCCGCACCGCCACCCGCATCATCAACGAGGTGCGCGGCGTGAACCGGGTGGTCTATGACGTGACGTCCAAGCCGCCGGGGACCATCGAGTGGGAGTGATGCGGCGCGGCTTCTCTACCTAATCTGACGGCCAGAGCGCGCGTGTGAAGGTCAGGGCCCCGGACGCCATGCCCTTGAACTTGGGGGCGTCGGCCAGGGGCGCGACCAGAAAGGCCGTGTCAGGCGGCAGCTGGCGCTTGATGCGGTGATAGAGGCGCGACCGGCTCAGGGCGCTGACCACCAGATAGAGGCCGTCAGCGAGAACGAAGACTCGTTTCGCAGGAAATGTGACGTCGGCGGCGTGGTCGATGTGGACGAGGTAGGCCTGACGCGCCTCGCCGTCATCTTCGCGGGCGTCATTCGCCGATCACGCTGATGTCGCCGTTGCGCTCCAGCGAGGCGGACTTCACGCGGTCCAGATCCGCGTGGCCCGCCGCCCGCAGGGCCATGCGCAGGTCGCCCTGACCGATGCCCGCGTGGCGCATGGCGGATTCGTCCATCTGACCGTCGCGCACCAGGGTGATGGACGAGCCCTTGGTGAGGGTGCTGAGCCATGACCATCGCGCCGCCGCCATGGCCAGCAGGCCGTGCAGGGCGACGAGCAGGATGGTGGCGATCACGGTGGGCAGGAACGGGGCGCTTCCGGTCAGGGCGCGGCTGAGGTTCGAGCCGACGATGACGGCGAGGATGATGTCCAGAGCGCTCCATTTGCCGAAGGCCCGGGTGGCGGCGAAGCGCACGATCAACACGCCCAGAACGAAGATCAGCGTGGCGCGAAACGACATCTGCAGCCAGCCGATGTCCTGACCCTCTGTGCCGATGACGGCGTGCAGGGTCTCCATCATGACGCCCGCGTCACGGCCAGCGAGCCGTCAGTTTCGAGAAAGACCGCCTCGGCGTCCTCCACGCCCCGCCCGCCCGACTGGCGGATGGCGGCCTCGATCTCGTCGCTGGTGATGCGCTGACGCCGCATGGCCTGGGGCAGCAGTTCGCCCTTGCGGACCAGCAGGGTGGCCTCGGCCTTGACCGCTTCATTGAACCATGGCCAGCGCACCGAAGCGCTCGTGACCACGAATTGCATGCCCACCAGCAGGGCGAGGGCGGCCAGTCCGTCCACCAGTGACAAGGTGCTGCTGGTGATGACCGAGGCCAGGGTCGAACCGATGGCGATGGTGATGATGAAGTCGAAGGCGTTGAGCTTGGCCAGGGTGCGCTTGCCGGACATCCGCAGAATCAGGATCAGCGCCACATAGGCCGCCGGCGCGATCAACAGGATGCGCAGCACCCCGTCCCAGCCGTTGAAGATGGCGTCAGGCATGGTTCCTCCTGCGTCCCCAACGATCACCGTGGAGGTTGGGTTGCGGGGGATCAGGCGGGTGCGGGCGGCCGTAACATTCACGCGCGTGAGAGTGAATGTTGACAGGATGGCGGAACCATGGCCCACTCCCTCTCCGAGAGCGTCGGCATTCACGATCGGCGCCGAGGGAGGACATCAGATGAGGGCGATACTTCTCGCGTCGGCTTGCGCCGTCGCCACCATGGCTGCCTGGCAGCCTGCGGAGGCCCAGACGGCCGCCGCGAACCCGAGTGATGAGCGGCAGGATCAGGAGGTCACTTCCGTGGGGGAGGTGATCGTGACCGCCACCCGCCGCGCCGAGCGTCTCCAGGACGTGCCTTTGAGCATCACCACCCTGTCGCAGGACGAACTGACCGAAAAGGGCATCGTCGGCTACGAGGGTCTGGCCACCGAAACGCCGGGCGTGATCCTGAATCGCGCCAGCGCCAACTTCAACAATTTCACCGCGCGCGGCATCGCCACCAACGGCTACAACGCCAATCTGCAGAGCACGGTGGCGATCTATATCGACGAGTTGCCGATCTCGTCGAACGGCAACTCCACCATTCTCGATCCCAGCCTCTATGACGTGGAGCGGATCGAGTTCCTGCGCGGACCGCAGGGGACGCTGTTCGGCTCGGGCTCGCTGGCCGGCGCCCTGCGCATCCTGACCCACGCGCCGGATCCCAACGCCTTCGAGGCGTCGTTCCTGGGCGACATCGGGGTGACGGGATCGGACTCCCTGCGCCAGCGCTACAACGGCATGGTCAACATCCCGCTGGTGGAAGACCAGCTGGCCCTGCGCGTGGTCGGCTTCTCGCGGGATGAGGAGGGCTACCTCAACAACATCGGCACGGGGGTCGAGAACTCGAACAGCCTGGAAAGCTGGGGCGGTCGCGCCACCCTGTTGTGGGAGCCGACGGACCGTCTGTCGATTCAGCTGCGTTATTCCCACGAGGAGAGCGACCCGCAGGACTCCTCGCTGGTCAATCCGACGCTGGGCGAGGACACGCGCCGGTCGGACCGGCCGGACCGGTTCTCGGGTGTCATGACCAACTACAATGTGACGTTCGACTATCAGTTCAACGGGGCGAATCTGACCAGTTCATCGACCTGGTCCGACTATGACGCCCTGTTCCATGTGGACCTGGCCGGCACCTTCGGCCAGACCATAGCCTTCGCCCTGGACGCCGACGCCTGGGACGAGACCTTCGTGCAGGAAATGCGGCTGGTTTCGGATCCGGGCGGGCGGTTCGACTGGGTTCTGGGCGGCTTCTATTTCGAGCGGCGCCGGGACGTGGCCTTCAACTACCGCTCCAGCCCGGAATTCCTGGCGGCGCGCGGCATCACCGGGCTGCCGGACGAGTACTATCAGCGGTTCAACAGCTACTCCATCTCGCACGAGCAGGCTCTGTTCGGTCAACTGACCTATCGCTTCACGGACGACTTCTGGGTCACGGGCGGGCTGCGTTACGGCAGCACCGACGCGCAAGCGTTCACCGAGGCAGGCGGCTACAACAGCAACTATCTGGTCAACGCCCTGTTCGGCATTCCCGGTCCCTTGACCATCACGCCGATCGCCGCCGCCGAAGGGGTCAAGGCCGAAGAAACCGGGCCTTCCTATCGCGCCAGCGTCTCGTGGCGTCCGCGCCCGTCGCTCACCACCTACGCCACGGTGGCGACGGGTTTCCGCGGCCCGATCGTGAATGCCCGGGCCGGGGCGGTCAGCGTGCTGGACCCGACCGATCTGGTCATTCCCTACGGCGCCGACTCCGACGAGTTGATCAGCTATGAGGTGGGGCTGAAAGGCAGCTGGATGAACGGCCGTCTGGCCGCCAATCTGGCGCTCTACTACATCGACTGGAACGACATTCAGGTCCAGGCGAACCGGGTGTCCGACCAGGTGCAGTTCGCCACAAACATCGGCGGCGCCTACAGCCGGGGGATCGAGTTCGAGCTCCGCGCCATTCCGGCCGAGGGCTGGACGGTGGCCCTGAACGGCGCGCTCAACGACGCCGAGGTCGACGATCTGTCGCCCGAGGAAGCCGCCATTTCCGGCGCGGTTCTGGGCGCGCGGCTGGCCGGGCCGCGGTTCAGCGGCTCGCTGCTGGTCAACTACAATTTCGATCTGTTCCAGAGCGCCGAGGGCAACGCCTCGGTGTCGGTGATCCATGTGGGCGATTATCCCGGCTCGTTCCCCAACGTGCCCGGCCAGCCCGGCGTGGTCAGTCCAACCTATGACTGGACCGAGGAGTACACCATCGTGAACGCCACCCTGGCCGCCGCCTTCGACCGTGTCACGGTCGCGGCCTATGTGGAGAATCTGTTCGATGACCGGTCCATCAACTATGTCCACCCCGAGGCCTTCGTTGACGGCAAGTACGGGGTGAACCGTCCGCGCACCGTGGGCGTGCGCCTGGGGTATGCGTTCTGATGGCGATCTCCACCTCAACCGTCCCGGGCGCGCCAGTCGCGCGCCCGGCGCCGGGGCCTGGGCCGTGCTCGGGGTCCTGTGCTTCGTCTATGTGCTGAACTTCCTGGACCGTCAGCTGCTGTCGATCCTGGCCAAGCCGATCCAGGACGAGCTGGGCGTGTCGGACGGGCAGCTGGGCCTGCTGACCGGTCTGTATTTCGCGATGTTCTACTGCATCCTGGCCATTCCGGTGGGATGGCTGGCGGACCGGACGAACCGGGTGAAGGTGCTGGCCATTTCCTGTGGCCTGTGGAGCGCAGCCACGGCCGCCTGCGGCCTGGCCGGAAGCTATCCGCAGCTGGCCGCGGCCCGCATGGCCGTGGGCGTGGGCGAAGCGGGCGGGGTGCCGCCATCGTACGCCATCATCTCGGACTATTTCCCCTCGGGCACCCGGGGCACGGCGCTCAGCCTGTTCAACATGGGCCCGCCCATCGGCATGGCGCTGGGGGTGGCCTTCGGCGCGTCAATCGCGGCGGCCTATTCCTGGCGGCTGGCGTTCCTGTGGGTCGGCGCCATCGGCGTTCTGACCGCCCTGATCGTCTGGTTCATGGTGCGCGAGCCCAAGCGCGGCGGACTGGACGCCAGGCCGGTCGATGCGGCGGTTCCCGAGGCGGAGCCGACGGCTGTCCCGACCCGGTCGGGGTTCTGGGAGACCTTCCGCATGTTCTTCGCGGACCCGGTGCTGTTCCGCATCGCGGCCGCCTGCGCCGCCACCCAGTTCATCACCTATGCGGTGCTGAACTTCACCGTCCTGTTCCTGATGCGTGAGAAGGGCATGGAGATGGGGGAGGTGGCCGTCTGGTACGCGCTGCTGATCCTGATCGGGACCAGCGCGGGCATGGTCGCCTCCGGGCGGCTGGTGGACCGGTTCGCGCCGCGCGGCAAGGCGGCCTACGCCTATGTGCCGGCCATCGGCCTGGCGCTGGCCGTGCCGCTGTTCGTGGCCTTCGTCTGGGCGCCCAGCTGGCCGCTGGCGCTGGCGTTCCTGCTGCTGCCCATGGGGCTGAACTATTTCTATCTGTCGCCGGCGGTGACGCTGGTTCAGGAGGAGGTTCGGCCGGACCAGCGGGTCATGTCCGGCGCCTGCTGCTGCTGGTCATGAACCTGGTGGGGCTGGGGCTGGGGCCGACCTATCTGGGCTTCGCCAGCGACTTCTTCCAGGCCCGCGGATACGAGAACTCGCTGCAGCTGGCGTTCTACACCCTGACGCCGTTCTACGTCCTGGCCATCGGCCTGTTCCTGTGGCTGGCCAGGGCCATCAAGCAACAGAAGCTCGAGGCGGCGGCATGAGGCGGTCCCTGTGCATGATGGCGGGGCTCGCCGCCCTGATCCTGGCGGCGCCCGTGTCGGCCCATGACGCGCCGGTGGTTCAGGCCCCCGCCGGGTCCGTGAGGGGGGAAGCGCTGGACGGCGTCGCCGCCTTCCGGGGCATTCCCTACGCCGAGGCGCCGACGGGGCGGATGCGCTGGCGGGCCCCGGTGACGGCGGCGGGCTGGGACGGGGTGCGTGACGCCTCCCGGTTCGGCCCCGCCTGTCACCAGCCGCCCTCGCGGCCGGGCAGCATCTATGCGCCCGCCGAGACCCCGGCCATGAGCGAGGACTGTCTGTCGCTGAACGTGTGGACGCCGGAGAATGCGGAGAACGCCCCCGTGTTCGTGTGGATCCACGGCGGCTCCCTGACCGGCGGTTCCGGCAGCGAGGTCATGTATGATGGCGCGCGCATGGCCGCCGAGGGCGTGGTGGTGGTGACCATCAACTATCGCCTGGGCGTGCTGGGTTATCTGGCCCATCCGGATCTGAGCGCGGAGTCGACGGACGGGGTGTCGGGCAACTACGGCCTGCTGGACCAGATCGAGGCCCTGCGCTGGATCAACCGCAACATCGCCGCCTTCGGGGGCGACCCGGGCAATGTCACCATCGCGGGCGAGTCCGCCGGGGCCCTGTCGGTCATGTATCTGATGGCCGCGCCGCAGGCCCACGGGCTGTTCCACAAGGCGGTGGCCCAGAGCGCCTACATGATCTCCACCCCCGCCCTGCGCGAGACGGTGCATGGGACGCCGTCGGCCGAGGACGCGGGCGTGGCGCTGAGCCGCCAGCTGGAGGTGAGGGGGCTGGCCCGGCTGCGAGCCATGGATCCGCAGGCCCTGACGGTCGGCGCGGCCATGTCCGGCTTCCTGCCGCTGGGCAATGTGGACGGCCATGTGCTGCCCGCCCAGCCGGTGGAAGCGTTCGAGCGGGGCGAGGCGGCGTCTGTTCCGATCCTGGCCGGGTTCAACGAGGGCGAGATCCGCTCGCTGCGGTTCCTGCTGCCGCCCCAACCCGCGAGCGCGGAGGCTTATGAAGCGGCCATTCGGGCGGCCTATGGCGATCTGGCGGACGACATGCTGGCGCGTTACCCGTCCGGGAACCTGGATGAGGCCATGCTGGCGACCACCCGGGACGCCATGTACGGCTGGACCGCCGAGCGTCTGGTGCGCAGCCAGACGGCGCAGGGACAGCCGTCGTTCCTGTACTATTTCGACCACAGCTATCCAGCCGCCGACGAGGCGGGGCTGCACGCCTTCCACGCCAGCGAGATTCCCTATGTCTTCAGCGGCGGAGAGCGGACGCCGCCGTACTGGCCGGCGATTCCGGAAACGGATGTGGAATCCGGCCTGTCCGACGCCATGTTGAGCTACTGGGTCAGCTTCGCCCGCGACGCGGTTCCGTCTGCAGAAGGGCAGCCTGAGTGGCGGCCCTATGGCGAGGATCGGGCCTATATGGCCTTCGACCAGACGCCGGTTCCGGGCGCCCACCTGATGCCGGGCATGTTCGAACTGGTGGAAGAGGTGGTCTGCCGCCGACGCGCCCAGGGCGATCTGCCGTGGCACTGGAACGTGGGCGTCGCCTCGCCGCCGCTTCCTGCAGCAGCGGAATGCCGATGACCGACGGGGAGATGCAGGCCTTCCCGCTGACCCTCGACCGGTTCCTGGATCATGCCGCCAAATGGCATCCGGGCGTCGAGGTGGTCACGGCGCGTGGCGACGGTTCCAGTGAACGTATCGGCTACGAAGCCTGAGGGTCCGCAGCGACGTGTGTCGAGCGTCCTCGCCGGGCTTGGCGTCCGTGCAGGCGACCGGGTGGCGACCCTGGCCTGGAACACCCAGGCCCATGTGGAGGTCTGGTATGCGGTCATGGGCATGGGGGCGGTGTGTCATACGCTGAACCCGCGCCTGACCGAGGCGCAGCTGGCCGACATGGCGACCCAGTCGCAGGCGCGCATCCTGATCGCGGGGGCGGACCTGGCCCCGCTGGCCCGCCGCATCGCCGCCCGCGCGCCGCTGATCGAGCGCGTGCTGGTGATCGACGCGGGGGACGCGCGCGACGAGCCGGGCGACCTGCTGGAGCCGATGATCGGGACGGCCGAGGGCGAGGTGGTCTGGGGGGCGTTCGACGAGACCGCGCCGAGCGGCCTGTGTTTCACCTCGGGCACCACCGGGGCGCCCAAGGGGGTGACCTACACCCACCGGTCCAGCTTCCTGCATACGCTGCGGGTGCTGCAGGCGGATGTGATGGCGTTCACAGCCGACGACGGCATCCTGATGGCCGTGCCCATGTTCCACGCCAACGCCTGGGGCCTGCCGTTCGCGGCCCCGGCGGTGGGCGCGCGCCTGATCCTGCCCGGCCGCTATCTGGACGGCGCGAGCCTGGCCGCCCTGATCAATGCGGAAGACGCCACCGTGGGCGTGGGCGTGGCCACGGTGTGGCTGGCGCTGCTGGAGCATCTGGAGGCGACCGGCGGCCAGACCCCGTCGCTGAAGCGGATCGTGGTGGGTGGGGCGCCCCTGGCGCCGGCGCTGATGGAGCGAATCGAGCGTGGGCTGGGCGTCACGGTCCAGACCAGCTGGGGCATGACCGAGCTGTCCCCGTCCGGCACGGTGGCCCGGCCGACCGATGCGAACCGCGCGGCCCACAAGTCCGGCCGCACCGCCATCGGCGTCGACCTGCTGCTGACCGACGCGGAGGGGCGGGCGCTGCCGGAGCAACGGGGCGTGGAAGGCCATCTGAAGGTGCGCGGCGCCGCGGTGATCCAGCGTTATTTCGGCGAGAAGGAGAGCGCCACCGACCCTGACGGCTGGTTCGCCACGGGCGATCTGGCCCGCATCAGCCCCGACGGCGACCTGATCATCACCGGCCGGGCAAAGGACCTGATCAAGTCCGGCGGCGAATGGATCAATCCGGCGGAGATCGAGGCCGTGGTCAGCGAACATCCCGAGGTGTCCCTGGCCGCCGTGATCGCCCGCTCCGATCCCAAATGGGGGGAACGGCCCATTCTTCTGGTTCAGACGCGGGAATCTGACACCATAAGCGACGAAGCCCTGCTTGCGCCGTTGCGCGAGAGGGTCGCCCCGTGGTGGATTCCCGATGCGGTCATCCGGCTGGACCAGATGCCGCTGGCCCCCACGGGCAAGATCGACAAGATGCGTTTGCGAGTAGACTATGGCGGCTGAGCCGAAGACGAAGACCAAAGCTGCGGCTGTCGCCGAGGCCAAGCCTCGCGAGGCGGTCGCGCGTCCGGCGCCCAAGCCGCGCAAGCGCCCCATCAAGGAGCAACAGCGCGCCGACAAGATGGAGCAGATCCTCGACGCGGCGGAGTACCTGTTTTCGGTGCACGGCCTTTACGGGGTGACGCTGAAGGATGTGGCCCAGAAGGTCGGCGTCCACCACACCCTGCTGAACTACTATTTCACCGACAAGAAGACCCTGTTCGACGCCGTCATCGGACGGCGCGCGGGCGTGACCAGCGGCCTGCGCATGAAGGCGCTGGATGCGTACGAGGCCGCCTGCGGGGGCAAGCCCACGGTTGAGGGCGCGCTGCGGGCGTTCCTGGACACCGACCTGGACCTGTACAGCCAGGGCGGCGAGAACTGGAAGAACTACGGCGCCCTGGGCGCGCAGGTGTCCAACACCACCTATGGCGCCGAGCTGTTCGACCTGCATTTCGATCCGCTGGTGCTGCGGCTGGTGGACATCCTCAAGAAGGCCCTGCCGGACTGCGCCGAGGAGGACATCTTCTGGGGCTATCACTTCGTCACCGGCGCGCTGATGCTGACCCTGGCCCGCACGGGCCGGATCGACCGGCTGTCCGGCGGGCGATGCAACTCGGACGACTTCGAGGCGGTGAAGGACCGCATGGCCGGCTTCATGGCCGCGGGCTTCATGTCGATCTGCAAGAGCAAGAAGAGCGCGGCCGACTGAGCGCGCCCGCATAAAAATCAAACCGATGACAGGAGAATTGGACATGGCGCTTCAAGGGCGTGTGGCGATCATTACGGGTTCGGGCGGGGGACTGGGCCGCGAACATGCGCTGTATCTGGCGCGCAAGGGCGCCAGGGTCGTGGTCAATGACCTGTCCCAGGACGCGGCGGACGCCGTGGCCGAGGAAATCCGTGCGGCGGGCGGCGAAGCCCTGGCCGTGGCCGCCTCGGTCACCGACGAGGCGGCCGTCAGCGCCATGGTCAATCAGACCGTGGAGGCTTGGGGCCGCATCGACATCCTGATCAACAACGCCGGGATCCTCCGCGACAAGAGCTTCGCCAAGATGGACATGGCCGACTTCCGTCTGGTGGTGGACGTGCACCTGATGGGCGCGGCCATCTGCACCAAGGCGGTGTGGGAGCAGATGCGCCAGCAGCAGTTCGGCCGCATCGTCATGACCACCTCGTCGTCGGGCCTGTACGGCAATTTCGGCCAGGCCAACTACGGCGCCGCCAAGATGGCGCTGGTGGGCTTCATGCAGACCTTGGCCATCGAGGGCGAGAAATACGGCATCCGCGTCAACTGCCTGGCGCCCACGGCGGCGACCCAGATGACGGCGGACATCCTGCCCGAGGCGGCGCTGAAGGCGCTGGATCCGGCGCTGGTCAGCCCGGCCCTGCTGCCGCTGGTGGTGGACGACGCGCCGACGCGCACGGTGATCTGCGCCGGCGCCGGGCACTTCGCCACGGCCGCCATCACGCTCAGCCAGGGCCGCTACATCGGCGGCGGCGACGATGCCGGCGAGCGCCTGATCGCGGCGTGGGACGCGGTGTCGGACCAGACCGACGCCCTGATCCCCAACTACGGCTTCACCCAGGCCGAGCGTGAGGTGCAGAGCGTCGTGGCCGCGTCCACGACCTGACGCCCGGCAGGAACAGGAGGCCGCCATGATCGACCGTCGCACGCTGATGATCTCCGGGGCCGCCTTCGCCGGGCTGGCCGCCGGTCCGGTCCGGTCGTCGGACGCGCTGGATCCGGTGGTGGCCCGCCTGCGCGGTTTCGTGGAGCAGGGCGAACTGCCGTTCGCCTCCCTGCGGGTGGCGCAGCGGGGGCGCGTGCTGGCGGAGGCGCACATCTCGGGCGTCGAGACCATCGGGCCGGAGTCCCTCTATCGCATCTATTCCATGACCAAGCCGGTGGCGGCGGCGGGCGCGGTTCTGCTGATCGAGGACGGCGCGCTGACACTGGACACGCCGGTGGCCGGGATCGTGCCCGAGTTCGCCGATCTTCAGGTTCTGGGCGAGGGCGACGCGCGCATTCCGGCCCGCGTCATGACCGTGGGCCATCTGCTGACCCACACCTGCGGCCTGGCCAACAGCTGGGGCGACGCGCGCGTGGCGCCGCTGTATCGCCAGGCGGGCCTGACCGCCGCCGCCTGGATGTACGATCCGGAGATCGGCGGACTGGCCGGGTTCGCGCGGCGGCTGGGCCAGCTGCCGCTGGAGCATCAGCCGGGGGCGGACTGGCTGTACGGCTATGGGCTGGACATCGCCGGGCTGGTGATCGAACGGATCAGCGGCGAGCGGCTGGGGGATTTTCTCAAGCGCCGCATCTTCGACCCGCTCGGCATGGCCGACACCGGCTTCTTCGTGCCGGAGGACAGGGCCGACCGGCTGGCGGGGCTCTATACGGCGGGCGAAGGGGGATTGAACCGCGTCCGGTCCGGCGCTGAGCGGACCCCTCTGCGCCGGCCGCTGGCGGATTCCGGCAGCGGGGCGCTGGTCTCGACCCTGTCGGATTACGGCCGGTTCGCCGACATGCTGGCGAACGGCGGGGCCGTGGACGGGGCGCGGGTGATGAGCGCGGACTCCGCGCGCCTGATGATGACGCCCTGGGGCCCGCAGGACCATGTCGAGCCGCGGCTGCGCCAGTTCTACGGCGGGCGGCTTGACGGCCGGATGGGGCAGGCGCTGGGCGGGGTGACCCGGCTGGACGACGGTTCCGGTCCCGGCTCGACCGGCGAATACGCCTGGGGCGGGGCGGCGGGCACCGGGTTCTGGCTACGCCGGGCCTCGGGCTATCGGTGACGATGATGACCCAGGTCATGCCCGCCGGCGCCGCGCCCCCGCGCGACGCCCTGCGGCCGCTGATCTATCAGGCGCTGGCCGGGGTCTGACCCGACCAGCGCCCCGCCTTCCTAGTAGATTTCGAACAGTCCGGCGGCTCCCATGCCGCCTCCGACGCACATGGTGACGACGCCGTACTTTGCGCCGCGCCGCTTGCCCTCGATCAGCACATGGCCGGTCATGCGGGCGCCGGACATGCCGTAGGGGTGGCCGATGGAGATGGCGCCGCCCGACACGTTCAGCCGGTCATTGGGAATGCCCAGCGTGTCGCGGCAGTACAGGACCTGCACGGCAAAGGCCTCGTTCAGCTCCCAGATGCCGATGTCGTCCACGGTCAGGCCGTGCTGCTTCAGCAGTTTGGGCACGGCGAAGACGGGGCCGATGCCCATCTCGTCGGGCTCGCAGCCCGCCACGGCCATGCCGCGATAGGCGCCCAGCGGCGTCAGGCCGCGCCGCTCAGCGTCCTTCGCCTCCATGATCACCGAGGCCGAGGCGCCGTCCGACAGCTGGGACGCATTGCCCGCCGTGATGAAGCGGCCCTGTTCGATCTTCTCGCCGCCGCCGAAGACGGGCTTGAGCGAGGACAGACCTTCCAGCGTGGTTTCGGGGCGGTTGCCTTCGTCCTTCGACAGGGTGACTTCCTTGGCGGACACCTGGCCGGTGGCCTTGTCCTGCACCTGCATGGTGGTGGTCATGGGGACCACCTCGGCGTCCAGATGGCCCGCCGCCTGGGCCGCGGCGGTGCGCTGCTGCGACTGCAGGGCGTATTCGTCCTGGGCCTCGCGGGAGATGCCGTAGCGCTCGGCCACCACCTCGGCGGTCTCCAGCATGGACATGTAGATGTGGGGCGACAGCTTCAGCAGCGCCTCGTCCTTCATGCGGTAGAGGTTCATGTGCTGGTTCTGGACCAGCGAGATGCTTTCCAGCCCGCCGCCCACGGCCACCTGCTGGCCGTCGATCATGACCTGCTTGGCCGCCGTGGCGAGGGCCATGAGGCCCGAGGCGCACTGGCGGTCGAGGCTCATGCCGGCGACGCTGGCGGGCAGGCCGGCGGCCAGCGCCACCTGACGGGCGATGTTGGGCGAGGTGGGGCCCTGCTGCAGGGCCGCGCCCATGATCACGTCCTGGATTTCGGCCGGATCGACGCCCGCGCGCTCGACCGCATGGCGCACCGCGTGGGCGCCCAGCTGCTGCGGCTGGGTGTCGTTGAAGGCGCCGCGATAGGCCCGGCCGATGGGGGTGCGGGCGGTGGAGACGATGACGGCTTCGCGGGACATGGAACACCTTTGAATGGTTCGGGGAGTGTAACAGTATTTGAACACGGCAAAGTCTTCCGGGCCAACCAAAAAGCGGCTCGCGCAGCGTCAGTCCGCGAGCTTTCCGACTTAATAGACGTCGCGCCGATAGCGGCCCCGGGCGGTCAGATCATCCAGGGTCTCCACGCCCAGAATTTGGCCCAGCGCTTCGTGGACTCCGGCCCCCATGGCCACGGCGCCGCAGACGTGGATGACGGCGCCCCGGGCGATCCAGTCGCGCACCAGATCGGCGTGATCGCGCAGATGATTCTGAACGTACCGGCCGCCGTCGCCGCGCGAGAAGACGCAGTCCAGTCGCGCGAGCGCGCCGTCGTCGCACCAGCCCTCCAGTTCGCCGTGCAGGATGCGGTCGTGGTCGGGGTGGCGCTCGCCCAGGATCAGCCAGTTGGCGCCGCACCCGGCCGCCTGCCGTTCCCTGAGGTGCGCGCGCAGGCCCGCCAGCCCGCTGCCCGCGCCGATCAGGATCATGGGCGGGTCGCCCTCGGGACCGTGGAAGGCGCTGTTGGACCGGATGCGCAGGTCAACCGGCGCGCCGATGGCGCAGGTGTCGGTCAGCCAGCCGGACGCCAGACCCGGCGTTCCGTCCGGGCCGCGCATCAGCCGCACGATCAGCTCCAGCCGACCATCGGCGGGCAGGGAGGCGACGGAGTATTCGCGGTGGGCGTGGGGCGGCTGACCGGGGGCGGAGGGCACGCCGATCTCCGCGATGTCGCCCGCGCGCCAGTCCGGCATCTCGCCGACGGGCTCCAGGGCGATGCGCCACAGGCCCTCGCCGGGGCTGTCCGGGCTGTTCAGCCGCTCACGCTCCATAAGGCGCCACGGCGTGTAGGCGGGCGGGGCCCAGTCCGGCGCGTCGGTCAGGCCGGTGATCCGGCTCAGCTGATGCTGCCAGTGGCGGATCGCGCCGGCCTCGCCGTTGTCCACCTCGACCCGGTCGAAGAGGGGGCGGGCGCCGTTGGTCCTCAGCCAGTCGTCCAGGGCCCGGCCGAAGGCGCAGAAGTGGCTGTAGCTGCGGTCGCCCAGGGCGAGGACGCCGAAGGACAGGCCGGAAAGATCGAGCCGGTTCATCCGGCGCAGGAAGGCGACGGCGGAATCTGGAGCGTCGCCCTCGCCGGTGGTGGAGACCAGGAACAGGGCGCGGGGGGCGGCGGCGAGGCGCTCGATGGTCAGTTCGCCCAGACTGATCAGGGCGGTCGGGACGCCGCCTGCGTTGAGCGCGGCGGCGGTCATGCGGACCAGCTCCTCGGCGAACCCGGTCTGGCTGGCGAAGACCACGAGGGTGGCGTCGGGGGCGGTCGGGGCTGTGTCCACGGTCCTGCGCGCGCGGCGCAGGGCGATCAGCCCGATCAGGGCCAGCCACAGAACGACCGCTGCGGCCGCCCACGCCCAACGGATGGGATCGGCGGTCATGCGTCGTCATCCAGCATGGCGGCGAAGGCGGGGCTGAAATGCTCCTCCAGGCCGTCCGGTCCGCGCAGGATCATGCGCACGGCGAGGCTCTCGCGTTCGGCATAGGCCATGCCCACGGCGGGCCCCATGACGGTGAGGGCGCTGGCCAGGGCGTCGGCCTGCATGGCTGAGGCGTGCAGCACTGTGACCGAGGCCACGCCGTTGTCGACCGGGCGTCCGGTGCGGCCGTCCAGGGTGTGGGAGAAGGCGCGGCCGTCGTGCTCGAACACCCGCACCTGATCGCCGGAGGTGGCCACCGAAAGCCCGTGCAGGGCGGCCAGCATACGGGGGGCGTCCAGACCCGGCGGCTGCTCCAGCTCGACCCACCACGGTCGACCGTCGGGCTTGATCCCGTGGCCGCGCAGTTCGCCGCCGATCTCCACCAGATGATGGGATGCGTCCTCGGCGGTCAGGCGCTCGGAGACGGCGTCCACGGCGAACCCCTTGGCCACGCCGGACAGGTCCAGCCGCAGCCCGCCGGGCTGGACCCAGCGGCCGTCGGGGCCGTGCTCGAGACGCCGCCAGCCGCCGCCGGCGCGGGCGGTTTCGATCTTCGCGTCGGCAGGGATATCCGCGCGCGGTCCCGGCGGGCCGAAGCCCCACAGGTCCACCAGCGCGCCCAGTGTCGGATCAAAGGCGCCGTCCGTCTCCTGCGCCAGCGACAGGGCGTAGGCCAGCACCCCGGCGAAGGTGTGGGGCAGGGCGTGGGCCTCGCCCGTGTCGGCGGCGTTGAAGCGCGAGAGGGCGCTGTCGGGACGCCAGTGGCTCATCTGCTCATCCACGCGGGCGATCTCCTCGCGGACAGCGGCGGTCAGGCGCGGGCCGTCGGCGGGGTCGCCGACCGCACGCACGGTCCAGGATGTGCCCAGGCTTCGCCGGTCAGCACCAGCACCGCGCCGGACGGCCGCGCCGGAATCCGCTCCAGCCCGGGGATCAGCACGCGGTTGGCCGTCACCTCAGGGCAGGACTTCGAAGGTGGCGGTGTACTGCACGTTGCGGGCGTGCGCGCGGCCCTCGCCCGCCGGGGTGCGGACCGACGCGTTGATCCAGTACAGACCGGCCTCGGTCCATTCGATGCGGAACAGGCCGTCGGCGTCGGTGGTGACCGTCATGTCGCCGGGGTTGTCGCGATAGCGCGAGCCGCCGCGGGCCACAGTGACCTCCACGCCGGCGGCCGGGACGCCGTCGTTCAGCAGGCGGAATTCACCGGGCTCGCCCACGATCAGGTCGTTGGGATGGGTGACGGGCGCCAGCTCAAGGCCGTCACCGGTGGGCTCGAAGACCGTCCGGGTCGGGGCGCCGAGGGTGGCGAAGGTCTCGATGCGGTTGGCGTTCTCCGTGCCCTCGATCTCGGTGGCGCCCTCGGGCAGGGCGGCGGGGAAGTCCGAGGCCGCGCCGCGCCAGCGCTGGCGCTCGCCGTCCAGGGTGTAGCTGGCGAAGAAGCCCGACGAGACATTGGCGATCTTGTACGTGCCGGGCTGGGTCAGGTGCACGTCGAAGGTGGAGCGGTAGCGGGCGCGGTGCTCGTTCTCGGCCGAGACCACCGAACCGTCCGGGGCGGTGATGATCAGGCCGTCCAGCCGCATGGCCGCGTGGTCGGGGATGAACACGCCGTTGGACATGCCCGCGTCCACGGAAATCCAGCCGTCCGAGCCGGACAGCACGGTGGACGACGGCGCCATCCAGGCGCGGTGGGCCTGGGCGGCCAGCGGGGCGGCCACGACGGCCAGGGCGGCGAGGGCGAAGACGGTCTTCTTCATGGCGGTGATCCTGAACAGCTTATCGGGTGACGGAGACAGTGACGGCGCCCAGTTCGGACGAGCCGCGCTGGGTGGCGGCGGGCGAGGCGGCGCCCCAGCGGAAGGGCACGCGCACCTCCTCGCGGCCGCCCAGTTCGCGGGCGGCCTCGACCACCAGGGTGTACTGGCCGGCGGGCAGGTTGCGCAGCGCGCCGCGGGAGCCACTGAAGGTCAGGCTGTGGCGGCCCGGCGCGCGGGTGGCGCTGGACACGCCGTCGGCGGGCAGGGTCATGGCGCGGCCCTCGCGGCGCCACCAGGTGCGCATGTCCTTGAGCCAGTCCTTGCCTTCGCCCGCAGGCAGGGCGGTGTCGTACCAGACCGCCAGGGTGCCGACGGAGGTGCGGTCCGCCCGCTCGATCCACACCGCCACATAGGGCCGGTGGTACGAGGCCGTGGCGATGCGCGGGATCTCCACCGACACGTTCAGGTCGGCGGCCATGGCCGGTGAGGCGGCGGCGCCGGCGGCGGCGAGGGCGAGGGGAAGGACGCGCATGGGCAAACTCGTCAGTGAATGAAGATCAGGGCGATGATGAGCGGGATCAGAAGCCCCAGGCCCACCAGAGGCCAGGTGGACGGGCGGCCGCGCGCGTGCAGCCACAGCAGGGCCAGGCCCGTGAGGCAGAACACCACGCAGCGCCCGCGAAGATGTCGATGAACCAGGCCCAGACCACGCCGGTGTTGCGGCCCTTGTGCAGGTCGTTGAGGTAGGCGATCCAGCCATTGGTGGTCTGTTCGTGCAGCACGTCGCCGGTGGCCCGGTCGATGGTCAGCCAGCTGTCGCCGCCCGGCGCGGGCAGGGCCACATAGACCTCCACATCGATGGTCTCGGTGGGCTTGCCCGCCGTCGACACGCCCAGTTCCCCGTCGAGCCAGCGCGCCACGGCGCCGGGCAGGGGATCGGTGGTCTCCGCGCCCAAGGCTTCCAGTCGCGACAGCATGGGCGCGGGCAGGACGGCGGTCTGTTCCACCGTCACGGGCTCGGCGGGGATCTGGGCCGCATGGTTCAGGGTGATCCCCGTGACCGCGAAGAGGATCATGCCCACCAGGCTGAGGCCCGCGCTGATCCAGTGCCACTGGTGCAGCTGCTTCAGCCAGAACGACCGTCGGGCGTTCAGGGCGGCGGCGGGCCGCGCGGCTGTGGCAGAGGTCGACATGAAGGCGGGGAATCCGAAGCGGGAACAGGGTCTCCGGCATTGGCATGAAGTGATAACGATTTGCAAGAGCGGTTTTTTTGCAATGCGGAACGCTGTTGCAAAAGTTCATATGATAATCGTTATCAATTTTGTTGCGTCTCGTTCGCACCTGTTTATGAGAGCCGTTCTCAACTCACTCCCAGGGGCGCTCCACCATGTTCAACCGCCGTTTCTCGTCTCGAACCCTTCTGATGACGGCGGCCGCCGTCGTCTCGGCGCCCGGTCTGGCGCTGGCGGACGAGGCGTCGGACGCGCCGGTGACCGAGGTGGATGCGGTGGTGGTGACCGCCTCGGGCTTCGAGCAACGGGTGGAGCAGGCTCCGGCCTCGATCAGCGTGCTGTCACGCGCGCAGCTGCAGGAAACCCGCTACCAGAGTCTGGCCGAGGCCCTGGCGAATGTGGAGGGCGTCGATGTGGGCGCCGCCGCCGGCAAGACCGGCGGGCTGAACATCTCCATCCGCGGCATGCCCAGCGACTACACCCTGGTGCTGGTGGACGGTCGTCGCCAGAACGCGGCCGGCAATGTGACGCCCAACGGATTCGGCGAGACCTCGTCCAGCTTCATCCCGCCCATGTCGGCCATCGAGCGCATCGAGGTGGTGCGGGGACCGGTGTCGACCCTGTATGGCTCGGACGCCATGGGCGGCGTGGTCAACATCATCACCCGCCGCACGGGCGGCGAATGGGCGGGCTCGTTCGCCGCAGACGGCACGTTCCAGAGCGACAGCCAGTTCGGCAATATCTACGGCGCCAATTTCTACGCCCAGGGGCCGGTCGTCACGGACCTGCTCGGCCTGGCCCTGCGCGGTCGCTATTCGACACGTGAGGCGTCCAGCCTGACCTATGAACTGGACGACGGCGGCACGGCCATCGTCAGCGAGCGCGGGCCGAGCCCGGTGGAGAACGAGATCTGGTCGCTGGGCGCCCGGCTGAACGTCACGCCCCATCCGGACCATGAGCTCTATCTCGACGCCGACATCCAGCGTCAGTGGTACGACAACAGCAACGCCCAGCTGGGCACCCTGGGCACGCGCGGCTACGGCCCGGAGCAGCGGTTCAACCAGGAGGAATTCGTGCTGGCCCACGACTGGCGGCTGCCGTTCGGCGAGCTCCAGAGCACCCTGTCGCGCAGCACCCGCGAGACCCTCGGCCGGATCCTGCCGGACGACGTGCCGGGCACGGACCGCGAGGCGGGCGACCCGCGTGTGCTTGAAGCGACCAACACCCTCTTCGACACCAAGCTGTTCACCCGCTGGCGCAACCACACCACGACCGTGGGCGGTCAGTTCTGGGACGCCGAGATGGTCGACGGCGTGGCGCCCGCGCCCTACACCCACGAGCAATGGGCCCTGTTCGCCGAGGACGAGTGGCGGTTCGCCGACAACCTGGCCCTGACGCTGGGGGTTCGCTACGACGACCACTCCACCTTCGGCGACCAGGTCAGCCCGCGCGCCTATGTGGTGTGGAACGCCACCGACAACTGGACCCTCAAGGGCGGGGTCAGCCAGGGCTTCAAGACGCCGCGGCTGGATCAGATCGCCGAGGGAATCACCGGTTTCACCGGCCAGGGCACCCGTCCCACCATCGGCACGCCGTCGCTGCAGCCTGAAACCTCGACCTCGAGCGAGTTCGGGGTGTTCTACGACAATCGCGACAATTTCCGCGCCAATGTGGTGATCTTCCACAACAGCTTTGACGACAAGATCGCCAGCGGTCCGGGCCTGCTGAACTGCTCGTTCGGGCTGAGCGAGGCGGACTACAACGCCGGCGTCACCGCCTTCCCGGATTGCTCGGACTACGGCTACTGGCCGGCGGTGGAGACCTATGGCCAGTCGATCAATGTGGACGAGGCCGTGACCCGGGGCGTGGAGGCGTCGTTCCGCTGGAACATCGCCGACGCCTGGTCGCTGAACGGCAACTACACCTACACCGACAGCGAGCAGAAGAGCGGTGAGGGCGCGGGCCTGCCCCTCTACAATACGCCGGAGCACATGGTGAACGCGGCCCTGCGCTGGCGCGCCACGGACCGCCTGAACCTGTGGCTGCGGGGCGAGTACCGCAGCGACCGCTATCGCAGCGAGGACAGCGCCACCAGCACGGCCAAGGCCACCTGGGGCGACTACCGGGCCTATGAGGTGTTCCACCTGGGCGGTTCGTACCGGGTGACGGACAGCGTGTCGGTCAACGCCACGATCTACAACCTGCTGGACGAGGACTTCGTCAGCTACGGGTCCTATGTCAGCAACACCGGCACCGGGGCGATCAGCTACACGAATCTGTACGCCAACAATCAGGAGCCGCGGCGCCTGTGGCTGTCGGTGAACGTGGACTTCTGATCCACGCGATCATCGGGAATTGAGACCGGGGGGTCTGGCCACGCGGTGGCCGGACCCCTTAGTCGTTCGGGGCGAGTCTTTCCTCAGGAGCCCAGATGACCCCGACCCTCTACGGCATTCCCAACTGCGACACGGTCAAGAAGGCGCGCACCTGGCTTGAGGGCCGGGGCGTGGACTACGTCTTCCACGACTACAAGAAGGTCGGGATCGACCGCGCGTCGCTGGAACGGTGGTGCGACGAGCATGGGTGGGAGACGGTGCTGAACCGCGCCGGGACCACCTTCCGCAAGTTGCCGGAGGCGGACCGGGCGGATCTGGATCAGGACCGGGCCATCGCCCTGATGCTGGCCCAGCCGTCCATGATCAAGCGCCCGGTGCTGGACCTGGGCGACCGCCGCATCGTGGGCTTCAAGCCCGAGATCTATGAAGCGGCGTTCGCCACGGCTTGAGCGCCGGGCTCAGGCCCGGGACTTCCACCACAGCCATCCGCCCAGACCCACCAGGAGCAGGGCAGGGACCAGCAATTGCGCCTCATCGACCAGCGGCGCGCCAGAGACCAGCATCACCGACGCATTGGTGGCGCCCGACAGGCCCAGGATGACGGCGAACAGGCCGAAGCCGCGATACATCAGGCGGCGGCGTTCAGCGGGGTTCACGGGCGCCTCTCGGAATAATCATCGGTTCGTGCATCCATCCAGCATATCGGCGGCGACTACGGGGGGAAAGCGGGCGATGATCGCCGCGCAATCGGAGGGATGAGAGATGGAAGACCTGTTCCGCAGCTACTGGTGGCTGCTGTTTCCCCTGGGCTGGTTCGCCTATTCGGGCTGGTCCAGCTGGCTCAACTACCGGCGTCAGCGCGCGACCCTGGATATCGTTCGCCGCTATGCCGACAGCGGCAAGGAAGTGCCGCCCGAACTGATGAAGGTGCTGGACAAGCCCATCGATTCCGACGCGGAGATGTGGGGCAGCGCCTCGTATGGTTCGGCCAATCCCACGAACTACTGGTCACTGGTCGGTCTGTTCGGCGTGATCGGTGCGGGCTTCGGCATCGCGGCCTACATGCCCCAGGTGTTCGGCGCCGACATGGGAGTCCGTTTCCCTTTCACGATCGTCGCCCTGACCATGGCGGCGGTGGCGGTCTGGGCCCTGATCTCGGCCCTGACCACGCGGCGAGGCGGCTCCTGACGGTCGCGGTCACGGCGCGGGGGCGAGATGGCGTTCGACAACGACACCGAGTTGGTGGCGGCGGCCCGCGCGGGGTCGGACGCCGCCTTCGCGCGTCTCGTGGCCAGGCATCAGGGCGTGGTGCGCGGCTTTCTGAGGCGTGTTCTGAACGGCGACCGGGCCGAGGCGGACGATGTGGCGCAGGAGGTGTTCCTCACCGCCTGGACGTCGCTGCGGTCGCTGAACGACGCGGCCGGGGTTCGTCCGTGGCTGTGCGGCATCGCCTGGCGCAAGGCGCGGGACCGGATGCGGGGCCGGCGCCGGGCCGAGGCGCGAGATGCGGCGTGGCTGGAGGCGAGCGCGCCGCCGCCGGGCGTGGCCCCGGAGGATCGCATGGCCATGGAGACCGCCATGACCGCCCTGGCCCCGGACGAACGCGCCTGCGTCGCCCTGTGCCTGGCCGAGGGCTGGTCGCACGGCGAGGCGGCGACGGCCCTGGGCTTGCCCCTGGGCACGGTGAAGTCCCATGTGGGGCGTGGGCGCGCGAAACTGCTTCAGGCGCTCGGAGGATCGGATGGCTGAGTTGACCCCGGAACAGAAACTGGCCGCCCTGTTCGCGGACCAGGCGCCGCCTGCCCGCGACCCCGTGTTCTCAGCCGAGGTCATGCAGCGCGTGGCCCGCCGCCGGGCCTGGGCGCGGGTCGGGGCGGCGGCGCCCTGGGCGGGGGTGGCCGGGCTGCTGGCCTGGGCGCTCCAGCCGGTGCTGGGCCCGTCCGTGGCGGACCTGGCGGACAGCCTGGTCCTTCCCGCCGCGATACTCGGCGGGACGGCGATCCTGCTGGCGGTCAGCCTGATGGGCGCGCGGCGGCTGGCCCGCTAGCGCACGCGCAGGCGCGCGACGACCGCCACATGGTCGGAGGGCCAGACACCGGCCACGGGCTGGTCGGCGGCCAGGCGCGCGGACAGGATGTCGAACCGTCCACGCTGAACGAAGATGTGGTCGATGCGCTTGGACCGGTGGCCGTGGTCCGTGACCAGGGTGGAGCGGGCGGCGGCGGCCGGGTCGGCGCTTTGCAGGGCGTCAGTAAATCCATCGCGGATGCTTTTGAATTCAGGTGCTTCTGCGGGAGCATTGAAGTCACCCAGAAGGATGATGGGGGCCTCGTTCTGCGGCCCGATCGCCGCCAGCACGTCGGTGACCTGGCTGTCCCGCAGGGCGCCGCCCTCAGGGGTGTGGTGCAGGTGGGTGGCCGCGATCCGGACCGGCCGGCCGTTCACCGAGACCCGCACGGTGGCCAGGGTGCGCGAGTCCTCGAGCGGGCGCAGCCGTCGTTCACCGGTCTCCAGCACGGGCAGGCGAGTGAGGACGGCGTTGCCGTAGCGGCGCGCCTGTCCCGGCGGATCGACCGAGACGAAGTGGACCGAATAGCCGCCAAGAGCCCGGGCGATGTCCTCGGCCTGATTGGGCAGATCGGCGTCCTGCAGGACCTCCTGCAGCGCGATGACGTCGGCGTCCACGTCGCGCAGGGCCGCGATGACAAGGGGCCGCCGCTCCGGCCAGTCGCCCATGTCGTGCCAGATGTTGAAGGTGACCACCGTCAATTCGGCGGTGCTGTCGGCGGCAGGGACCGAGACGCAGGCGGCGAGGGGCAGGGCGGCGGCGAGGACCAGGAGGCGGCGACGGTTGGGCATGATCGATCCGAAAGCAGGCAGGGACGAGCGTGGCGGGGCGGCGTGCGATCCGGATGAGCCTGTTTTCAGACTCCGGGGCGAAAAAACAGGGTCTGAATAGTCTGAATTGTCTGAAATCGCGCCGCCGCCTCGGTTGGGGGTGACGTTGAGACTAACCCGTGTGGAAAGGCGGGCGCGAAAAAATCCTCAACACGGCCGGATCGGGATATGAACGACGGTCAAGGTTCCGGGGAGGGACGCCTGATGACCCCGTCACCTTACGAAGATTTCACGTCGGTTCGCGCATCCGTTCGCTTCGGCTGCCGCCTCCTGTGATCAGAAGGGCGCGGCGAGAGGTCGCTCCCGCTTCAAGAAGGACCAAGCCATGCAAGGTTTCGAGATACTCATCCCCCTGGCGCCTTTCCTCATGGTCGTCGCCATCATCGCCATCCCCGCCTGGCTGAAGAGCCGCGACCGGCGTGAAATGCAACAGACGCTGCGGACCGCCATCGAAAAGGGACAGGCGCTGCCGCCCGAGGTCATCGACGCCCTCAGCCAGGACGCGGCCAAGACCGTGCCGTCGGCGGCGCGCGACCTGCGGGTGGGGGTGATCTGGCTGGCGGTGGCCGTCGGCATCGCGGCCGCTGGCTGGGGCCTCAGCTACGCCGACGGCGACAGCGAGATCTTCTATGTCATGGGCGGGCTCTGCGCGATCCCCGGCTTCATCGGCCTGGCGTTCATCATCCTGAGCTTCTTCAACAAGAACAAGGGCTGAACCGGCGTCTGAAGACAGGGGAACGCCATGTCCAATCCAATCGACCTTCACGACGTGGAGCTGGCCGCACTGGCGGCGGCCGGCGGACGTCGGGAGTTCGGCGAGCTGGTGCGCAGGCACGGCTCGGCGGTCCGGGCGCTGCTGCGCCGCATGGGCGCCGATCCGGCCACCGCCGACGACGTCGCGCAGGACGCCTTCATCCAGGCGTTCGAGAAATGCGCCGAGTTCCGGGGCGAGGGCGCCTTCGGAGCCTGGGTCAAGCGGATCGCGGCGCGGCTCTATCTCAAGCGCAAGGCGAAGGAGGCGCGCTATGTCTCTGAAACCGAAGCGCCTGCGGAAGAGCCGATCCACGCCGATCAGGCCAGTCGCATGGACCTGGACGAGGCGCTGAAAGGCCTCACCGACATCGAGAGACTGTGTGTCTCACTGTGTCACGGCGCCGGTCTCTCGCACCCCGAGATCGCCGCCGCCTTGAATACGCCACTTGGGACCGTGAAATCACATGTCAAACGTGGTCTGGATAAACTCCGCGCCCGGCTTTCGCCGGAACCGGACAACCTCGGGAGGGCGGCTGATGTCCGCGCCTGACGAATTCGACCCTTTCATCGAGCGGCTGTTCCGCGAGACGCCGCCGATGTCCGACTCCGCCGACTTCGCGCGGGGCGTGGAGAAGCGCCTGGCGTCCGGGTCGCGCATGCGCACGGTGGTCATCGGCGCGGCGGGTCTGATCGGCGGGGTGGTGGCCGTGCGGGAGACGCTCGGGTCCAATCTGAGCTTCAACGCCGGCAGCGAGCCGACGACCACGGGGTTTTCGGCCGCCGCCGCCTCGCTGCCCGAAAACCCCGGATTGATGGCGCCGGCGTCGGCGCCCTGACCGCCCAGGCCCAGGCAGCCCAGAGCGGGCTGAATGATCTGGGTGTCAATTTCGATTTCGCCGCCCTAGGGGGTATGCAGATGTTCTGGGCCATGGCGGCGCTGCTGATCGCGGCGGCGGTCATGGCGGGCATGAAGCTGGCGAACGAGGTCTGATGTCTTCTCAAAAGCAGGAGCCGGTCAAGCGGCTGCACGCCCCCGACATCCTTGCGCGCAAGGGCGGGGAGCCGATCGTCTGCCTGACCGCCTATGACGCGCCGACGGCCGAGCTGCTGGATTCTCACTGCGACCTGCTGCTGGTGGGCGACAGCGTGGGCATGGTGGTGCACGGCCTGCCCAATACGGTCGGCGTGACGCTGGACATGATGATCCTGCACGGCCAGGCGGTGATGCGGGGCGCTCGTCAGGCCATGGTGGTCATCGACATGCCCTTCGGCAGCTATGAGGGCGGCAAGGAGCTCGCCTATCAGAACTGCGCCCGCGTGATGAAGGAGACGGGCGCCCAGGGGGTGAAGCTGGAAAGCGGCCCCACCGTGCCCCAGACCATCGAATATCTGGTCCAGCGGGGCATTCCGGTCATGGGCCACGTGGGCCTGCGGCCGCAGGCCGTGCTGAACGAGGGCGGCTTCAAGGCCAAGGGCAAGACCGAGGACGAGCGCCTCCGGGTCATGAGCGAGGCCGAGGCCACCGCCGACGCCGGGGCCTTCGCCGTGGTCATTGAAGGCGTGGCCGAGGGGCTTGCCGCCGAGATCACCCTGGCCATCGACAAGCCCACCATCGGCATCGGCGCCTCCGCCGCCTGCGACGGCCAGATCCTGGTGGTCAACGACATGCTGGGCATGTTCGACTGGTCGCCGAAGTTCGTGCGCCGCTACGCCGATCTGCGCGGTGAAATCACCCGCGCGGCGAAAAGCTACGCCGAAGATGTCAGGGCGCGCCGTTTTCCCGCCCAAGTCGAGACCTACTTCTCCAAAAAGCCGGTCTGAACCCGGTTCGTCCGCGTTGCGGGCGGCGCGCCAAGCCTTTAGGGTCGCGCCGAAATTGTCAGCGGCCGCGCTTTCACGCGGACCGCACAGCCAGCGTGTCCCGGGGAGCCTGTCTTTAAGTGGTCGATGTCTTCGAAGAGGTCGAGGAGGAGCTCCGCTCCGAACGATACCGCCGCCTGGTCCGGACCTGGGGTCCGTGGGTGGCCGGGGCTCTGGTGCTGGCGCTGGTCGCCGCCCTGGCCTGGTGGGGCTGGCAGTCCTGGCAGACCGGCCGCGCGGAAACCGCGGCCACGCATTATGACCGCGGCATGCAGGCCCTGAGCGAGGGCGACGCCGCCGCCGCCGACGCCGCCTTCATCGAGGCGGTCGATACGGGATCGGGCGGCTACAAGGCCCTGGCCCTGCAGCAGCGGGCGGGCATCGCGCTCGGCAACGGCGAGACCGACGAGGCCGTGGCCCTGTTCGATGAAGCCGCCGGCGCCTCTGGCCAGCCGCTGATCTCGGACCTGGCGCGCCTCAAGGCCGTCTACCTGCTGATGGACAGCGCGCCCCTGGAAGAGATCGAGGAGCGTCTGGCCCCCATCGCCGAAGAGAATCGTCCGTTCAGCGCCTATGCCCGTGAGGCCCAGGGGCTGGCCCGCATCCAGCACGGTCAGGTCGCCGAGGCGCGCCCGGTGTTCGCCCTTCTGGCGCTCGGCCAGGATGTGCCGGACGTGGTGCGTCAGCGCGCCCAGCTGGTCCAGGACGCCATCGATTCGGGCGTCGCCGCCTCCCTGGCGGAAATCGTCCGGGCCCAGGCGGAAATGCCCCAGCCCGATGTCGGTCAGGTTCAAGCGCAGGCCCAGGCCCAAGGTCAGGCCCAGGGCGCTCCCGAACAACCGGCCGTTCAGCCGTAATCCAGGATCGAAATCCAGCATGCGCTCCATGTCCCAACCCCTGAAGATCGCCCTGGTCTGCGGCCTGGCCGTGACGGTGGCCTCCTGCTCGACCGCACAGCGCCTCTGGCCGTTCGGCGGCGACGACGCCCCCTCATCGGTCGCTTCGGCGGGCGAGCGCGTGTCGATCCTCGAGTTCGAGCAGAGGCTCTCGCCCAGCACCGCCCTGTCCGGGCGTGATTTTTTCGTGCCGGGACCCCAGGCCATCAACGCCTGGCCCGTCCCCGGGGGCAATGTCGAGCAGTCGCTGGAGCATGTGATCGCCGCGCCGGAGTTCACCGTCGCCTGGCGTCGCGACATCGGTCAGGGTGCGTCGCGGACGACCCAGGTGACGGCGACGCCCGTGGCCGCGGACGGCCGCATCTATGTCATGGACGGCGAGGCCCGGGTCAGCGCCGTCGATGCGAACACCGGCCAGATCCTGTGGCAGACCAATCTTCGTCCCGAGGGGCGTGACCGGGCGTTCGGCGGCGGCGTGGCCGTCTCCGGCGATCGGGTCTTCGTGACCTCGGGCTACCGCCTGGCGGCGGGCCTGAACGCCCGCACGGGCGCCGTCGAGTGGACCACCCAGTTCGACGCGCCCATTCACGGCGCTCCGACCGTGTCGGGCGGCCGCGTCTTCGCCGTGGACGTGGACAATCAGGTCGTGGCCATGGACGCGGCGACGGGCGCCATGACGTGGTCCTATCAGGCCATTTCCGAGCCCGCGCGCCTGATGCGGGCCTCGAGCCCGGCGGTGACGGGCGACACGGTCATCGCGCCGTTCTCCTCCGGCGAGGTGGTGGCCCTTCGCGCCGCCAACGGCCAGGAACTGTGGACCCAGGTCCTGTCGCGCACCAGCCGCACCAACGCCCTGTCGGAGATCCGCGACATCGCCGGACGTCCGGCCATCAGCCGCGGCGTGGTCTATGCGGTCAGCCACTCCGGCCTGATCAGCGCCATGGACGTGCGCACCGGCCAGCCCGCCTGGCAACTGCCCCTGACCGGCGTCAACGCGCCCTGGGTGGCGGGCGATGTGGTCTATGCGGTCTCCAAGGCCGGCGAACTGACCGTCATCAACCGCCAGGACGGCCAGGTCTACTGGATCCGCGACATCAACGAGGGCCGCACGCGCACCGAGGGCGGTCTGTTCTTCGGCGTGGGCAAGCGCACGGTTCGTCCGGTGTGGAGCGGACCGATCCTGGCGTCCAACCGTCTGATCCTGGTCAACTCCGACGGCCAGGCCGTGGCCTATGACCACAAGACGGGCCAGGAGGTCGCCAGTCTGAACCTGGGCGCGCCGGCCTATATCGCCCCCATCGCCTACAACGGCGCTCTCTATGTCGTGACCGACAACGGTCAGCTGGTCAGCATCCGCTGACCTGAAAAGGGCCTATAACGTTCTCATGGCCCTCAAGGTCGCTATCGTCGGTCGCCCCAATGTGGGCAAGTCCACCCTGTTCAACAGGCTGGTGGGAAAGCGGCTCGCCCTGGTCGATGACCGGCCGGGGGTGACGCGCGACCGTCGCTATGCGGACGGCAACATCGGCGACATCGATCTGACCCTGATCGACACGGCGGGCTATGAGGACGTCACCGACGACAGTCTGGAATCGCGCATGCGCGAACAGACCGAGGCGGCGCTGGATGACGCCGAGCTGATCCTGTTCATGATGGACGCCCGCGAGGGGGTCACCGCGCTCGACCGCATCTTCGCCGACCATCTGAGGCGTCACGAGACGCCGGTCGTGCTTCTGGCCAACAAGTCCGAAAGCCGCGAGAGCGGCGGCGGCGTGGGCGAGGCCCATGGGCTGGGCTTCGGCGAGCCCGTGGCCATCTCCGCCGAGCACGGCGAGGGCATGGCCGATCTGTACGCCGCGATCGTCAAGGCCAGCCGCGATATCGAGGTGGCCGAGCAGGAAGAGGCCGAAAAGCCCATCCGCGTGGCCATCATCGGCCGACCCAATGCCGGCAAGTCCACCCTGATCAACCGCCTGCTGGGCGAGGATCGTCTGCTGACGGGACCGGAGGCGGGGATCACCCGCGACTCCATCTCGGTGGACTGGACCTACGAGGGCCGTAATATCCGCCTGGTGGACACCGCAGGCATGCGGCGCAAGGCGCGGGTGCAGGAGAAGCTGGAGAAGCTGTCGGTGGCCGACACCATCCGCGCCATCACCTTCGCCGAGGTGGTGGTGCTGGTCATGGACCGGGAGAACGCCTTCGACACCCAGGACCTGCAGCTGGCCGACCTGGTCGAGCGCGAGGGTCGGGCGCTGATCTATGTGATCTCCAAATGGGATCTGGAGGAAGAGCCCCAGTCCCGCATGGCGTCGCTGAAGGAAACCGCCGACCGCATGCTGCCCCAGCTGAAGGGCGCGCCCTTCGTGGCCCTGTCGGCGCACAACGGGCGCGGGGTGGAGCGGCTGATGCCCGCCATCCTGAAGGCCCACGACACCTGGTCGGTGAAGGTCAAGACGCGGGATCTGAACGACTGGCTGGCCCTGGCCGTGCAGCGCCACCCGCCGCCCGCCGTGGACGGCCGCCGCATCAAGCCCAAATACATCGCCCAGACCAAGGCGCGCCCGCCCACCTTCGTCATGTTCGCGAACCGGGCGTCGCAGATGCCGGAGCAGTACAAGCGCTATCTGATCAACAGCCTGCGCGAGAGCTTCGACCTGCCCGGCACGCCCATGCGGCTGACCGCCAAGTCGGGCGCCAATCCGTTCGTGGACGGCTCAGGCGGACCGAGCCGGCCCAAGGGCGACGCCAAGACCGCGCCGCGCCGCGTGACCAAGGCCCAGAAGGCCGAGGAGGCGAAGGAGTCCGCCAGGGGCCTGCCCGGCAATGCGCCGGCCAAGAAGGCCGCCCCGCCGAGGCCCACGGTGCTCAAGGCCAAGCAGCGCGCGGCCTCAAAGGCCAAGGCCGCGTCCATCCCCGGCAAGCGCGCGCGGGGCGGGGCCCGTCAGGTGTCCCGCTCGGGCCGCATCCGCACCGGCGGACCGTCGAAGCCGAAGCGGTGACGGCGGGCGCTTGAGCGCCTGTCGCGTGCCTGGCCATAAGGCCGCCATCATCCCCGGCGCAACCTGTCAGGCCCCGCGCCATGCAGGGTGCTGAGCAGGCGGCCTCGACATGCAAGCAGCGCAACAACCCTTCGACCTTCAGGCCGTCCAGAAGGTGCGAAAGGCGGTTATTCTGGTCGCCCTTGTCGCCCTGATCGGGTTGAGCCTGATTTCCCAGTCGGCCAGCGGACTTCACAGCACCCTCCATGAGGGTGTGGAGGCGTTCGGGCTGGCGGCCATCGTTCTGGCCATCATCGGCCGCGCCTGGTGCTCGCTTTACATCGGCGGACGGAAGAAAGCCGAAATCGTTTCGCGGGGGCCGTATTCGATCACGCGAAATCCGCTTTATGTCTTCAGCTTCATCGGCGCATTCGGGGTTGGCGCACAGACCGGCAGCGTGACCATCGCCGCCCTTTTCGCCGTGGCCACCTGGGTCGTTTTCTCGCTGACGGTCCGGCGCGAAGAAGCCTGGCTGCAGAATGTTTTCGGGGCCGACTACAGCGCCTATCGCGAGCGAACACCCCGCTTCATCCCCAATTTCTCGCTTTGGCGGGACGAGGGGGAGCTGGCCGTCCGGCCTGCATTTTTCCTGCTGACCCTGCGGGACGGTCTGGTGTTCTTCCTCGCCGTGCCGGTGTTTGAGTCTTTCGACGCGCTACAGGCCACGGGGTGGCTGCACGTCCTTCTCAAACTGCCCTAGACCAGCGCCGACACCGGCGGGCCGTCCTTCCATTCGCGGAACGAGATGATGCCGCCGGGCGGTTCGCGGTCGGGGCGGCACAGGTCCACAATCAGCGGCGCGATCTCGGACGGGTGGGGCAGGGCGGAGGGATCCTCGCCCGGATAGGCCTGGGCGCGCAGGCGGGTCTGCATCCGGCCGGGGTCGAGGACGGCGACCCGGATGTTGGTGGACTCGATCTCGTCGGCCCAGCACTGGACCAGATTCTGCCCCGCCGCCTTGGTGGCCGCATAGGCGCCCCAGAAGGCGCGCGGCTCCCACGCCAGGGATGAGGTCAGATAGACGGCCCGGCCCGCGTCGGACGCGCGCAGCAAAGGCTCGAGAGAGCGGATCAGGCGATAGACGGCGGTGAAGTTGACCTTCTCGATCTTGGCGAACTGGCGCGGGTCGGCGTGGCTGACGGGCACCAGGCCTTCGGGCCCCATGGTGGCGGCGGTGTGGACCCAGATGTCCAGCTTGCCGAAGCGCTCGAACAGGGCGCCGCCCATGCGGTCGATGGCCCCGCCGTCCACCAGATCGAACGGGATCAGGGTGGCGTGTTGTCCGGTGGCGGCGAAGATGGCGTCGTCCAGTTCCTCGAGCCCGCCCTCGGTGCGCGCCGTGGCGATCACGTGGGCGCCGGCCTTGGCCAGGGCGATGGCGCTTTCGTATCCGATGCCGCGCGAGGCGCCGACCACAAGGGCGACGCGGTCCTTCAGGGGAAGCTGATCCGTCATGGCGCCTGCTTACGCGCGCCGGGGCGGCGGTGAAAGAGGCGGAGCGCCGCAGCCCTATTCCGGCGCGACGTTCCGGGGCAGTTGGGCGGGGTCATAGTCCTGTCCCAGGTTCAGTACGAAGGCCGGTCCCAGCTCGATGGTCTGGGCCGCGCTCGCCAGATGCACCGAGACGTTGGTGGAGCCGCCGGGATAGTCCTGCTGCGCCACGCCGGAGGCATAGACCATGGTCCATTCCGACGGAACGACGGCCGAATCCTGGGCGATGGCAGTGTAGGGGGCAACGCTCTGTTCAACCCGTATGCCCGAAAGCACGCCGAAGCGCTGGCCGTCCGGCGGGGTGTGCGTCCGCGCCCAGACGGCCAGCAGGATGGTGTCGCCCTGGCTGATTTCCCCTGCGATGCTCATCCGGCCCGCGATGTCCCACGGATTGGCGCCGGGGCGGGGGACGGCGACGCGGATCGCCTGATCGCCGAGCACGCCCTGGGCCCGGACCGGTCGGGGCGTGGCGCGCAGGCCGGTCACCTGCCAGGACTGGACCGGCGGGCTGTTGATGACCTGATCGAGGATGTCGTCCTCATCGCCGCTCTGGGCCGAGGCGAATGACGCGAAGATCGAGACGAGGGCCGCCGCGGCGGCGATCCATGCGGTTCTGGCCATGAGATCCTCCCTCCCTGATCGTTGGGGTGTCAGGGCGGGGTGATTAACTCAGACAAATATAAAACTGTCCAGAGGGCCAGGCCCTAGGCGGGCTCCCACAGGCTGAAGCTGACGCCCTGGTCGTCACTGGCTTTCACGCTGCGGCCTGACTTGCTGGAGGCGGGAACCGCGCACTTGCCGCCCAGATCGACGATCTGCGCACAGACGGCGTCGATGTCGTCGACCCGGAAATACAGGTGGGAATAGTCCCTGTGCTCGCCCTTCACGAAGCCGAACGGGATGCCCGCGTCGGCCACATGGGCGTAGGTCTCGTGTGAGGCCGCGTCATCGAAGGTCCAGCCGAACAGGCCGCCGTAGAAGGCGCGCGCCCTGTCGATGTCGGGCGTGTCGAGGGTGAAGTAGCCGAGTTCCGTGCTCATGCGCCCTTAAGCGCTGACGAGCAGGGAAAGTTGCCTCGACGAGACGTCCCGACCGTTTTCCTCGATTTCGCGGTCCAGCAGGCGGGTGGGGTAGTCGCCGGTGAAATAATGGTCGGTGAACTGCGGATTGACGGGATCGCGGGGGCCCGCGCCCATGGCCTGATACAGGCCGTCGACGGACAGGAAGCCCAGGCTGTCCACCTCCAGCCGCGCGCGCATCTCCTCCAGCGACAGGTTGGCGGCCATCAGCTGGGACCGTTCGGGCATGTCGATGCCGTAGAAGTCCGGCCACATGATCGGCGGGCTGGCTGAACGCAGGTGGACTTCCTTGGCGCCCGCCGCGCGCACGGCGCGCACCAGCTTCACCGAGGTGGTGCCGCGCACGATGGAGTCGTCGATCAGCACGACCCGCTTGCCCGCCAGAACCCCGCGGTTGGGGCTGTGCTTCATGCGCACGCCCAGTTCGCGCACGCCCTGGCTGGGCTGGATGAAGGTGCGGCCCAGATAGTGGCTGCGGATGATGCCCATCTCGAAGGGAATGCCGCTTTCCTGCGCATAGCCCAGGGCCGCCGGCACGCCGGAGTCCGGCACCGGCACCACCACGTCGGCCTCGACGCCGTGCTCGCGCGACAGCTGGGCGCCCATGGCCTTGCGGACCTCATAGACCGCCTTGCCGTTCACCACGCTGTCGGGCCGCGCGAAATAGACATATTCGAACAGGCAGGGACGGGCGGCCTTGTCGGGGAAGGGCTTGATGGAGCGCAGGCCGTCCTCGTCGATGACCACGACCTCGCCGTTCTCCACATCGCGTACGAAGACCGCGCCGATCATGTCCAGGGCGCAGGTCTCGGACGCCAGCACCCAGGCGTCGCCCAGCTGACCCAGCACCAGCGGACGGATGCCCAGCGGGTCGCGGGCGCCGATCATCTTCTTGCGGGTCTGGGCCACCAGGGCGTAGCCGCCCTCGATCTGCATCATGGCGTCGATGAAGCGGTCCACGATGCGCGATTTCCGCGAGCGGGCGATCAGGTGCAGGATGACCTCGGAGTCCGAGGTGGACTGGAAGATCGAGCCCTGGTCCACCAGCTCGTTCCGCAGGGCCAGGAAATTGGTCAGGTTGCCGTTGTGGGCGATGGCGATGCCGCCGGAATCCAGATCCGCGAACATGGGCTGGATGTTGCGCAGGAAGCTGCCGCCCGCGGTGGAGTAGCGGGTGTGGCCCACCGCCGCCCGGCCGGGCATGCGGGTGACCAGCTCGGCCCCGGAAAAGGCGTCGCCCACCAGGCCCATGTGTCGTTCGGTGTGAAAGCGCGTCTTGGTGACCGAGGCGATGCCGCAGGCTTCCTGCCCCCGGTGCTGCAGGGCGTGCAGGCCCAGCGCCACCACCGCCGAGGCGTCCTGAACCCCCCAGACCCCGCAGACCCCGCACTCCAGACGGGGGCGGTCGTCATCGACGTCCCGCCAGTGTTCACGGTGGACGACGACGTCGTTGATCTGGTGGCTGCTCATCGTGGAGGCTCCGATGACGGCGGGAAGCTTACTTAGGGCGAGTCCGGCGCCGCGCTAGCGTCGGATTGGGGCGTGGCTGTGTCATCGTCGGAAAAACCGTCGCGCACGGACGATCCGATGACCGGTGAAAGGGCGTCCGCGCCGCGACCCAGGGTCGGCAGTACGGTCTGGATGACACGGGCGGAGGCGTGGCCCAGCGGGAAGACGGCGGCCTCGCGGAACCAGTCTGGCGTCTGGTCCGCGGGTGTGGCGGCGTGAAACACCAGATGGATGGCGCCGAGCAGCACCAGCGCCCGTACGCCCCCCACACCCGCGCCCAGCAAGCGGTCGACGCCGCCCAGCTGTTTGTGGTCGCGCAGGCGGCGGCTCATGATCGTGCCGGTGATGCGGATGCCGAAATAGACGATCAGGAACACCACGATCGCCGCGGCGATGGACCCGGCCCAGTCGGGATCGACCACGGCGCGTCCCACGGGGCCGGACAGGGGCAGGGCCAGCAGGGAGAGGATCGCCGCCACCGCGAAGGCGGCCAGGGTGATCAGCTCCCGCAGGCCTCCGCGAATCCATCCGGCTGCGCCCGAGGCGAGGATGACGACGATGGCGAACAGGTCGTAGCCAGTCACGGTCGGCGAGGGTCCCTGGAGCGCGGTGAAAATCAGAACGTGCTTTGCGAGATACGCTCGACCGCCTCTGCGAGTCGAGATAGCCCCATGACCTTAACATTCTTTCCGCCGTTCGCCGCGCTTTCCGGCGCGATGGCCTGATCGAAGCCCAGCTTGGCCGCCTCGCGCAGGCGCACCTCGGCCCGGCCCACGGCGCGCACCTCGCCCGACAGGCTGATTTCGCCGAACACCACGGCCCGCTGGGGCAGGGGCACGTCCACGGCCGAGGAGATCAGCGCCGCCGCCGCCGCCAGATCCGCCGCCGGCTCCGAGACCCGCAGGCCGCCCGCCACATTCAGATAGACGTCCCGATCTCCGAAGCCGATGCCGCAGCGCGCCTCCAGCACCGCGAGCAGCATGGCCAGCCGCCCCGAATCCCAGCCCACCACCGCGCGGCGCGGGGTGCCGTAGGCGCTGGGGGCCACCAGGGCCTGAAACTCCACCAGCACCGGGCGCGAGCCCTCGATGCCCGCGAACACCGCCGCGCCCGCCGCCCGCTCGCCGCCCTCGCCCAGGAACAGGGCCGAGGGATTGGACACCTCGGACAGGCCCGCGTCGGTCATTTCGAACACGCCGATCTCGTCGGTGGCGCCGAAGCGGTTCTTGGCTGCGCGCAGAATGCGGAACGGATAGCCGCGCTCGCCCTCGAAGGAGAGGACCGCGTCCACCATGTGCTCAACCACGCGCGGCCCGGCGATCTGGCCGTCCTTGGTCACATGGCCCACCAGCACCACCGCCATCCCCGACGCTTGGCCAGTCGCACCAGTTCGCCCGCACAGGCGCGCACCTGGGTGACCGAACCCGGCCCCGCCTCATGGCGTCGGACCACAGGGTCTGGATGGAATCGATGATGACGATGTCGAACTTGTCGCGCTTCAGGGTCGAGACGATCTCGCGCAGGGCGGTGGCCGAGGCCAGGTTCACCGGGGCGTCGGCGAAGCCCATGCGCCGGGCGCGGGCGCGGATCTGCTCCACCGCCTCCTCGCCGGAGATGTAGGCCACGCGTGCGCCGCCCAGGGCCGCTTTCGCCGTGACCTCGAGCAGCAGGGTGGACTTGCCCACGCCGGGGTCGCCCCCCAGCAGGATGGCCGAGCCCGGCACCACGCCGCCGCCGCAGACCCGGTCGAACTCGCCGACCCCTGTGGTGATGCGCGGCGGTTCGGGGGTGTCGGATTGCAGGGTCTCGAACACTACGCCGCGCCCGCGCGCCGTGGAGGCCGGCTTCAGGGCGCCGGGCGGGGCCGACTGGCTTTCCTCGACGATGCAGTTCCACTGGCCGCACGCGCCGCACTGGCCGGACCACTTGCCGTGGACCGCCCCGCAGGACTGACAGACATAGATCGCACCGTCCCTGGCCATGGGCCGGGTCTAGCAGGAATCGCGGTCAGGGATAGATGAGGCCGGCGGGGGTGCGTCCGATCCTGACGTGCTCAGCCGACGTAGACCCTCGGCACGCGCGGGTTGATGGACGTCAGCAGTTCATAGGCGATAGTCCCGGCCGCCGTCGCCTGATCGTCGATGTTGCGGTTGGGGCCATAGATTTCGCACAGGTCGCCGACGGCGACGTCGGCGTCCGTCACGTCCACGGCGATCACGTCCATGGACACCCGCCCGACGATGGGCCGCAGGGCGTCGGCCAGCCAGACCTTGCCCCTGGGCGAATAGGCCCGCAGCACGCCGTCGGCGTAACCCGCCGCGACGATGGCGATGGTGCTGTCGCGCGGGGCGGTCCAGCCGGCGGAGTAGCCCACGGTCTCGCCCTTGGGCACGAGGCGCACCTGCACCACCTCGGCGCTGAGGGTGGCCACGGGCTTGATGCGGTCGTCGGGCCGGCCCTCCGGACCGCCGCCGTACAGGCAGATGCCCGGCCGCACGGCGTCGAAGGCGAAGTCCGCCCCCATGAAGCAGCCGCCGGAGTTGGAGAACGAACGGATGCGCCCGGGTATTTGGCGCTGATCCCGGCGAAGGCGTCGCGCTGGCGCCGGTTCAGGGAGTCGGCGGGGGCGTCGGCGCAGGCCAGGTGGCTCATGACCAGATCCAGCCCCTCGAAGGGTTCGGGCGCGTCCTCGGGCCGGAAGCCCAGACGGCTCATGCCCGTGTCGATCTGCAGGCCGCAGGCCCCGCCGCCCGCCGCGCGCCAGGTCTCGAGCTGGACGGGCTGGTTGAGGATGGGCCGCAGGTCGGCGGCTTTCAGGTCGCCCGCCGCATCGCCGTGACAGCCGTCCAGCACATAGAGGGCGGGGTCGGGCCCCAGCGCCGCGCGCAGAGCCACGCCTTCCGCCGCCCGCGCCACGAAGAAGGTGCGCGCCCCCTCGGCCATCAGCCGTCGGGCCACCGGCGTCGCGCCCAGGCCGTAGCTGTCGGCCTTGACCACCGGATGCACGGGCGCGCCGGACGCGGCCTCCAGCGCATGAAAATTGTGCGCGAGGGCGTTCAGGTCGACGGTCAGGCTGGCGGGGGAGGGCATACGCCCCTTATGACGCAAGAATCCTGCGTTTGAAGGGGAAGTCTGCCATTTACGCGGATTTTCTTTCGCCGACGCCCCTAGTTCGGCTCGTAGCGGCCCGGCTGGGCCAGGTTGCCGAAGCGGGTGGTGTCCTCGTCGAAGGACAGCTTGACGATGCCGATGGGACCGTGGCGCTGCTTGCCGATGACCACCTCGGCCTGGTGGCGCAGGCGGTCCATGTCCTCCTGCCACTTCAGATGCTCTTCGGTGCCCTCGCGGGGCTCGGTGCGGCCCAGGTAATAGCTTTCGCGATAGACGAACATGACGGCGTCGGCGTCCTGTTCGATCGAGCCGGATTCGCGCAGATCGGACAGCTGGGGCCGCTTGTCCTCGCGGGACTCCACCTGGCGGGACAGCTGGGACAGGGCCAGGATCGGCACCGACAGCTCCTTGGCCAGGGCCTTCAGTCCGCCGGTGATCTCGGAGACCTCCTGCACCCGGTTCTTCTGGCCGTTGCCCTCGCCGACGGTGATCAGCTGGAGGTAGTCGACGACGATCAGGTCCAAACCGTGCTCCATGCGCTTCAGGCGCCGCGCGCGGGCCGCCAGCTTGGACAGGGACAGGCCGCCGGTGGCGTCGATGTACAGGGGCGCCTCGCCGATCTCGGCGGCGGCGTCGCGGATGCGGCCGAAGTCCGAGGCGTCGATCTCGCCTTTTCTCAGGCGGTCGGACGACACCCCCGAGGCGTCGGCCAGGATCCGCATGGCCAGCTGCTCGGCGCTCATTTCCAGCGAGTAGAAGGCGACGACCCCGCCCTCCACCGTCTTGCGGCCCTCGGGGGTGGGCTCCCAACGGTAGTTGCGCGCCACATTGAAGGCGATGTTGGTGGCCAGGGCCGTCTTGCCCATGGACGGGCGGCCCGCGAGGATCAGCAGGTCGGACGGGTGCAGCCCGCCCAGCTTCTGGTCGAGATCATCAAGGTAGGTGGCCAGACCGGCCAGCTTGCCGTCGCGCTGATAGGCCTCGCTGGCCATCTCCACCGCCCCGGCCAGGGCGTGGCCGAAGCTGACGAAGCCCGACGACGGCTGACCCGTCTCGGCCAGATTGTAGAGCGACTGTTCGGCCTGTTCGATCTGTTCGAGGGCGGCCGTCTCGGGATCCGGGGCCTCCTTGATGATGTCGCCGCCGATGCGGATCAGGTCGCGGCGCAGGGCCAGGTCATAGACCAGACGGGCATAGTCGGGGGCGTTGGCGCCGGGCGGGGCCCGGTCCACCAGATCGGCCAGATAGCGCAGCCCGCCGAACTCCTGGAACGCCGGGTCGGTCTTGAACCGCTCCATCAGGATGGTGGGCTCGGCCAGCATGCCCTGGCGCACATGATCCTCGATGGCGTCGAACAGGCGCTGGTGGAACGGCTCGTAGAAATGGCTGCCGCGCAGCCGGTCTGACAGGCGTTCGAACACCGCATTGTCGAACATCAGCGAACCCAGCAGCGCCTGTTCGGCCTCCAGATTGTGAGGCAGGGCGGCCACGGGCCGGGCGTCGGTGGAGATGGGGCTGAGCGCGTTCATGGACTGACGGGTCTAGCCGTCGCACGTCCCTGCGTCAGGGGCGGACGTCCAGAAGACGGGGGATGAGTCCGGCCCGCCTGTGGACGGCCCGGATTTCGTCTTTCCGGTCAGCGCGGGCAGGGGTGCTCCTCGGCCATCCATTCCCGCAGGGCCTGGGTCACGGTGATGTTGCGGCGGGCCGCGGGGATGGCGTTGAAGCGCGACAGCAGACTGTCGGCGTCCATGCTGACCCGTTCGGGCATGCATGTGCGCGGGGTGCGTCCGGCGGCCTCGGCGGCGTCCTGCTCGGCGCGGATCGTTCGTGTGGCGGTCCGGACCTCGGACAACAGCCGGCGGGTGTCGGCCCGAAGCAGGGCCGTGGCATTGCGCGGGATGTCGTCCGCTGTGTCCAGGAACGCGGCCACGGTCATGCGGCCGTCCTGGGCCGATGCGGGCAGGGCGACTAGGCTGACGGCGAAGGCGGCGGCAACGAGGGCGGTACGGCGCATGGCCTGCTCCTGAATGGTGACGCTTGAGCATAGTCCACGAAAAACGGCGCGGAGAAGGCTCTCCGCGCCGTCGTTTCGATAACCCGGTCGAGAAGGATCAGACCTCTTCGACGTAGGAGACCTCGTGCTGGCCGGCGCCGCCGTCCAGCAGATCCTTGGCCTGGTCGCTGGCGGCTTGACGCTCGTCATCGAACTGGCTGGCGATCACGTCCTCGCCCTTGGCCTGACGCTCGGCTTCGTCGGCCGAGCGGGCCACGTTGATCTTGACCGTCGCGCGGACCTCGGCGTGCAGGCGGACCTGCACTTCGTGGACGCCCAGGGTCTTGATCGGGACGTGCAGGACGACCTGCGACTTCTCGATCTTCGAGCCTGCGGCCTGGACCGTTTCGGCCACGTCGCGACCGGCGACCGAGCCGTACAGCTGGCCCGTCTCACCCGCCTGGCGGATCATGACGTAGGTCTGACCGTCGATCTTGTCGGCGGTCTTCTGGGCCTCGGCCTTGTTCTTGTCGTTGCGGGCCTCGATGGCGGCGCGTTCGACTTCAAAGGCCTTCAGGTTGGCTTCCGTCGCCCGACGAGCCTTGTCGCGGGGCAGCAGGAAATTACGGGCGAAGCCGTCCTTGACGGTGACGACGTCGCCGATGGCGCCGAGGTTCTCGACGCGTTCAAGCAGAACGACCTTCATCTTACTTCACCACGTAGGGCAGGAGGGCCAGATAGCGGGCGCGCTTGATGGCCTTGGCCAGTTCGCGCTGCTTCTTCTGAGAGACGGCGGTGATGCGCGAGGGCACGATCTTGCCGCGTTCGGAGACGTAACGCTGGAGCAGTTTCACGTCCTTGTAGTCGATCTTCGGCGCGTTATCGCCCGAGAACGGGCAGACCTTGCGGCGACGATTGAAGGGGCGGCGGGCGGGGCCGGAGCCGGCCGGAGCGCCCGGGGAGGGGGCAGTCGTATCGGTCATGATCCGGTTCCTTATTCAGCCGACGCCGCGGCGGGCGCGGCGTTGTCGTCGGAGCGAGGCGTGGAGCGCTCGCGCTCACGCTCGCGGCGGGCCAGCAGGGGCGACAGCTCCAGGTCCAGCTCTTCCACGCGAACGGTCAGCCAGCGCAGCACGTCCTCGTTGATGGACAGCTGGCGCTCGACCTCGGCCATGGCGGCCGGCGGCGCGTCGACGGCGAGCAGCGAATAGTGCGCCTTGCGGTTCTTCTTGACCCGGTAGGTCAGGTTCCTCAGACCCCAGTACTCGATCTTGGCGACGGTGCCGCCGGCTTCCTCGATCAAGCCCTTGATGGTGTCGTTGAGTTGTTCGGCCTGTTGCGCGCTGATGTCCTGGCGCGACATGACCGTGTGCTCGTAAAGAGCCATGCAGTCGTCTCCCTTGATGGGCGCCGGCGCAGGTGGACCGGGTAAAGTCCAATCCCACGATGGATCCTGACGCGGCGGCCGGAATGACTTCCCGAACCCTTTGGAACTCCACGCCAGGACCGAAGCCCTGGAAAGCGGCGGCCTATAGGGCAAAAGCCGGGGGGTGGCAAGGCGCGCGCGGCGTCGGCGGGCCTAGCGGACGCCCTCCAGGCAGCGATCCAGCGCCGCAGCCAGCTCGCTGCGGGTGTAGGGTTTGTGCAGGATGGACGCGGGGTCCGTGTCAGAAAAGGCTTCCGCGTCGGCGTAGCCGGTGACGAAGACCACCGGAACGCCCGGGCGGCGCTTGCCGATCTCGCGAGCCAGTTCGCGACCATTCATGCCCGGCATGGCGAAGTCCATCAGCACGGCGGTCGGTTCGCAGCCGTTCTCGAAATGCTCCAGCGCCGCGCCGCCGCTGCCGGCCTCGACCACCTCATAGCCCAGGTCGTCAAGATAGCCGGCGGCCACTTCGCGGACTGCGTCGTCGTCATCAACGACCAGCACCCGACGCTGTTCGCCCTGGCGCGCCGTATGCCGCTCGGACGAAGGCCGGGCGGCTTCGATCACACCTTTGGCCCGCGGCAGGTAAACCTCGATGGTCGTGCCTTCGCCGACTGCGAGGTGATCCTGACCCCGCCCCCGGCCTGATTCGCCAGTCCAAAGACCTGACTGAGGCCCAGCCCGGATCCCTGGCCGACCGCCTTGGTGGTGAAGAACGGCTCGAACGCCTTGGCCAGCACGTCCTCGCTCATGCCCGAGCCGGTGTCCGTCACCGAGACCATCACGAATTGGCCGGCGGGCAGGTCGTCCTGCGCCTCTTCGACCTCAACATTACGGGTGGTGATCGTGAGGGAGCCGCCCACATCCATGGCGTCGCGGGCGTTGATGGCCAGGTTGAGGATCACCAATTCGATCTGGGTCGGATCGATCATGGCGGGCCACAGATCATCGGCCAGATCCGGGGGCTGAATCTGGACGCTGCCGCCGATCGAACTGGCCAGCAGGTCCCGCATGCCCATCACCGTCTCGTTGAGGTCCACGGGCCGCAGCTCAAGCTTCTGACGGCGGGAGAAAGCCAGCATCTGGGCGGTCAGGGTGGCGCCACGCCGCGAGGCCTCCGCCATCATCTCCAGGCGTCGGGTGAGGGCGGGATCCGAGACCTTCTTCTTCATCTGCTCCACATTGCCGAGCACGACCGTGAGCAGATTGTTGAAGTCATGCGCCACGCCTGATGTCAGCTGGCCGACAGCCTCGAGGCGCTGTGCCTGCCGCAGGGCGGTCTCCACCCTTTCTCGCTCGACGATCTGCGAGGCCAGTTGCCGGTTTGCGGATTCCAGCTCGGCGGTGCGGTCCCGGACGCGCCGCTCCAGCAGGGATTCCGCGCGGCGTATCTGCTCCATGCGCTCGCGCGCCTCATACTGACGTCGACGGCCGCGCAGCGCCGTCTGGACCGCGCTGACAAGGGTGGTGGGATGAAACGGCCGCTCCAGAAAGGCCACATTGCCCAGCAGGGCCGACACCCGTTGCGCGGCAGGATTGCGCTCGATGCCGCCGCCGCGGACGGTCAGCAGAATGAACGGAAAATCGGACCAGGGCGGCTGATCGTCGATCCATCGCACCAGCGGGGTCAGGTCGGCCCTGTGCAGGCCTTCGTCCGCGACCACGGCGACGCCCGCCTCCCTGTTCATCTGCGCGATCAGGTCCGGGAGGCCGCCGCAGATCCGGGCCGACACGCCTGCCTCGCGCAAGATCGCCCCCGCGATATCCGCGTCTCGCCCCCTGGGCGCCAGGATCAGGGCGCGCTCCGAAAGCGCTGGCGGACTCATGCGGGGGAATTCTCCATCAGCGGCGTTCCGGACCCGACCACGTCCGGCACGCCCCGGAGAATTCCGTGCAGACCGGTGAGGGGCTCGCCCAGGGTCAGGCCGTCATCCGTGATGGTGTACTCGCGGATGGCTTTCTCATGCTGGCCCGCGCGTTTCTTGATCACCGACGCCGCACGCCGCACCGTTCCGGCTGACTCGAAATAGCGCAGCAGGACGACCGTGTCGGCCAGATAGGTCACGTCCACCGGCGCCGACAGGCTGCCCACCAGGCCATGCTGGGCGACCGTCAGGAAGGTCGAGGCCCCCTGGCGGTTCAGATATTGCAGCAGTTCGCGGATGTGGAGGATCAGGAACTGTTCCTCGGGCATGGCGACCCGGTAGCCGTTCAGGCTGTCGATCACCACCGTCTGGATATTCTGCTCGCTGACATAGCGCTTGACCCGTGTGGCGAACTCTCCGGGCGACATCTCCCCGGCGTCGACCTGTTCCACGACCAGGTTCCCATCACGCTGCAGGGCGGCCAGATCAATGCCCATGCCGAGCATCCTGTCGAACAGCAGGCCGATCTCCTCGTCGAACAGGAACAGGGCCGCCCTTTCGCCCCGCGCGATCGCCGCCACGGCGAAATGGATGGCGAACAGGGATTTGCCAGTTCCGGCCGGTCCGAGGATCAGCGCGCTCGAACCACGCTCGATCCCGCCTCCCAGAAGGGTGTCCAGCTCGACAATCCCGCTGGAGACTGCAACGCGGTCGAAACCGATGCGGTGCTCGGCGGCGACGATGCGGGGAAAGACTTCGAGACCGCCGCTGCGGATGACGAAGTCGTGGTAGCCGCCCCGATATTTTCGGGCGCGGTATTTGATGATGCGAAGCCGGCGGCGCTCGGAGCCGTACTCGGGCGCCAGTTCATCCAGCTGGATCACGCCGTGCGCGACGCTGTGGACGGTCTTGTCGTTCACATCGGTGGTGAGGTCATCCAGCAGCAGCACGGTCGCGCCGTGTCTGGCGAAATAGTGCTTCAGCGCCAGAACCTGACGCCGATAGCGCAGCGAACCCTGCGCCAGCAGCCGGATTTCCGAGAGGCTGTCGATAACGACCCGTGTGGGCTTCACCCGCTCCACGGCGTCCAGGATCAGACGCGTGGTTTCACCGAGTTCGAGGTCCGACGAATATAGCAGGCTCTGCTGCTGATCCTCGTCCAGAAGGTTCTCGGGCGGCACGAGCTCGAAGATCTCCACCCCGTTCAGGGACCAGCCGTGGGACTGCGCCGTGCTGCGCAGCTCCGCCTCCGTTTCCGACAGGGTGATGTAGAGGGTCGGCTCGCCCTCGCCGGCGCCCTCGATCAGGAAACGCAGCGCCGCTGTCGTCTTTCCGGTCCCCGGATTGCCCTCCAGAAGATACACCCGGTCCCGGTCCAGCCCGCCGGACAGGACGTCGTCCAGTCCGGGGATTCCGAACTCGGCCTGTGTCTTGGAAGGGTCGGCAGGTGACGGCATGCGCTTTCTCGCTTCAGCTGGACTGTTGAACGCAGATCCGGCTGAAACGGTTGCCTTGCAAGGGGATGCACGCGCTCACTCGATTAGTCCCGGAGCCGAAAAGAGCGTATGGTGGCCACGCGTCTGTTCGCCGACGAAACGGCGGGGCAGGCGCGGCGCCCGGGAACCAAACGGCTCAGCCGCCGGTAACTGTCCCGTCGCCGCATTTTACGCATCGGAGAACTTGATGAGGATCGCCCAGGTCGCGCCCCTGTATGAGGCCGTGCCTCCTGTCCTGTACGGCGGCACCGAGCGGGTGGCGGCGCACCTGACCGACGCCCTGGTTGAACTGGGTCATGAGGTGACCCTGTTCTCCACCGCCGATGCGCGCACCCGGGCGAAGCTTGTGGTCGTCCGCGACCAGCCTATCCGCCTGGACCCCGCGCCGTTGAAGTCGGATCTGGCCGCACACCTGACGCTTCTGGCCGAGGTGCTGAAGCGGGCGGACGATTTCGACATCATCCATTTCCACACCGATATGCTGCACTTCCCGTTCTTCGCGGACCGGGCAGGGCGGACGGTGACGACCCTGCACGGGCGTCTGGACCTGAAGGACCTGCCCGAGGTGTATGCCCGCTGGCCCCAGTTCCCGCTGGTGTCCATCTCGGACGATCAACGCCGCCCGATCCCGGCCGCCAACTGGGAGGCCACGGTCCAGCACGGGATGCCGTCGGAACTGTATGAGTTCTCGCCGAAGTCCAGCGGCTATCTGGCCTTCCTCGGCCGCATGTCGCCGGAGAAGCGGCCGGACCGGGCCATCGAGATCGCCACCCGCCTGGGCCGGCCCCTGAAGATGGCGGCCAAGGTGGACCCGGCTGACCGGGTCTATTTCGATAGCCACATCCGGCCTCTGCTGGACAATCCCCTGGTGGAGTTCGTGGGCGAGATCAACGACCCGCAGAAGTCCGCCTTCCTGGGCGGCGCCGAGGCGCTGCTGTTCCCCATCGACTGGCCCGAGCCGTTCGGCCTGGTGATGATCGAGGCCATGGCCTGCGGCACGCCGGTGGTGGCGTTCCGCTGCGGCTCCACGTCCGAGATCATCGAGGACGGGGTGACCGGCTATCTGGTGGAGACGGTGGACGAAGCCGTGGAGGCCGCCGGGCGGGCCGTTCTGCTGGACCGCGGAGCGATCCGGGCGCGGTTCGAGCAGCGCTTTTCGGCCGCCGCCATGGCTCGGCGCTATCTTGAGGTCTATGCCCAGCTTCAGGCGCGCGTCGACATCGTTCTGCCGAGGTGATCGATCCCCTCATCATCCCCGACGTGCGGCGCGCCATCGGCGAAGAGCGGGCCTTCGCGCCCCTGGCCTGATCGCCACAAGTCTGGAGCGCGACATGGACGATGCAACGGCGATTCCCGCAGCCGATCTGGTGACCGAGGGTGTCGTGCTGGATCGCCTGCTGGCGCTCAAGGAAGGCGACACCTTCCTGGTGGCTGATCCATGGGGCGACCTGCGCGGCGGGGCCGACGGCCTGTTTGACCGGGACTCCCGCATCCTGTCGCGGCTGGTGCTTCTGGTGGGCCATGACCGGCCCTCGCGCCTGAGTTCGGCGGTGTCGGACGACAATGTCTTTTTCACCTGCCACGCCACCAACCGGCCCCTGCCGCCCATGGGGGGACGCTCCGCGCCGGGCGGCGTGATCCATGTGGAGCGGCGGCGCTTTCTGTGGGACCGGCGGCTGTACGAGCGGGTGCGCCTGACCAATCACGGGGTGGACCCGATCGTGGCGCCCCTGTCCTTTGAATACGGCGCCGATTTCCGAGACATCTTCGAGGTGCGCGGCACGCGGCGTGAACGGCGCGGCAGGACCAGGCCCCCGGTGGCGGATGGGGGGCGGGTTCAGTTCGGCTATGAGGCCTGGACACTGTGGAGCGCCAGACCTGGCTGTCGTTCTCCGAACCGCCGGCGGCCCTGTCGACCGAGCGCGCGGATTTCCGGATCCGCCTGTCGCGCGGGGAGCAGTTCGACCTGTTCATGGAGGCGGGCGTCGAAGGCGGCGAGACGCCGGGCCGGGACCGGTGGCGGGTGGCCGCGCTGCAGGCCCGTCTGGCCATGCGGGCCAAACGGCGGCGCGGCGCCACGGTGCGGGGCGCCCACAGTCCGCGCTTCAACCAGTGGCTGGACCAGTCCCGGGCGGACGTGGCCCTGCTGACCACCGACCTGCCCACCGGCCCGTACCCCTATGCGGGGGTGCCCTGGTTCTCCACGCCGTTCGGGCGCGACGGGATCATCACCGCATGGCAGATGCTGTGGCTGGATCCCAGCCTGGCCAGGGGCGTCCTGACCTATCTGGCGGCGCGTCAGGCGGATGAAACCTCCACCTTCCAGGACTCCGCGCCCGGCAAGATCATGCACGAGACCCGACAGGGCGAGATGTCGGCCCTGAAGGAGGTTCCGTTCGGTCTCTATTACGGCGGCGTCGACACCACCTGCCTGTTCGTGGCCCTGGCCGGCGCCTATGCCCGGCGGACCGGTGATCTGGCGTTCATCCGCAAGATCTGGCCCAACCTTCTGGCCGCCGCCGGATGGATGACGGATCACGGGGACTCCAACGGCGACGGCCTGATCGACTACGCCCGCGCCGAGGACACCGGCCTCTCCAATCAGGGCTGGAAGGACAGCGAGGACTCCATCTTCCACGCCGACGGCGCCTATCCGAAGGGGCCGATCGCCCTGCTTGAGGTCCAGGCTACGCCTATTCCGCCTGGCGGGCGCTGGCCGACCTGTCGGCCCTGCTGGGAGAGGGGAGCCCGGCGGCGTGGAGCGACCGCGCCGAGCGCCTGCGCGCGCTGGTGGAGGACCGTTTCTGGATGGAGGATCGGGGGTTCTACGCCATCGCCGTGGATGGGGAGGGCGCGCCGTGCCGGGTGCTGGGCTCCAACGCGGGGCACCTGTTGTTCAGCGGCCTGCCTTCGGCGGAGCGGGCCGGACGGGTGACCGAACGGCTGCTGTCAGGGCGGTTCAGGACGGGCTGGGGCCTGCGGACCCTGGCCAGCCGCCAGCCGCGCTTCAATCCCATGTCCTATCACAACGGCTCGGTCTGGCCCCACGACACCGCCCTGGGCGTGGCGGGCATGGCGCATTACGGCGAGCGCGACGCCGTGGCCCTGATGCTGGGCGAACTCTACGCCTCGGCCGCCCATTTCGAGATGCGGCTGCCCGAGCTGTTCTGCGGCTTCAATCGCCAGACCGGCGAGCCGCCCATTCCCTATCCCGTGGCCTGCATGCCCCAGGCCTGGGCCGCCGGGTCGGTGTTTCTGATGCTGCAGGCCAGCCTGGGCCTGTCCATCGACGCCCTGGCGAGGACCATCCGCATCGACCGGCCCTGCCTGCCGGCCGGCCTGGACCGTCTGACCGTGGCCGGGCTGGCCGTGGGCGAAACGCGGCTGGACCTGATCTTCCAGCGCGTTGGAAGCCGGGTCGCGGTCTGGCCGCGCCACCAGGGCGGACCGGCCCTGCAACTGGATGTGGCCGACTGAGCGGCGAGCCCCCGGCTTGAATGGCGACGCGGTTTCGCCTATCTGCGCGCCGGCGGGCCGGGCCCCTCTGGCGTCTGATGGCAGACGTGATGTCGGACCGCATCGAGCGAGCTCGGTGCGCGACGGCCTGTCCGGCCGATCCCTACATGCGCGCGCCGCGGGCCGCTCCATGAGACAGGGGAGTCCTGATGGACCTGATGACGTTTTTCGCCGCCGAATGGTGGGCAAGCCCGCCTGGATGTGGCTGGCCTTCATGGGCGTGGTTCTGGCGCTGCTGGTGCTGGATCTGGGCGTGCTGCACCGCGACCAGCATGAGATCGGCGTGCGCGAGAGCCTGCTGCTGTCCAGCATGTACATCGCCGTGGCCCTGATCTTCGGCGGCTGGGTCTGGTGGGAGCTCGGCCAGCAGTCAGGCGTGGAGTATCTCACCGGCTTCGCGGTCGAGAAGAGCCTGGCGATGGACAATGTCTTCGTCATCGCCCTGATCTTCGGCTATTTCGCCATTCCACGCGCGCTTCAGCACCGGGTGCTGTTCTGGGGCATCCTGGGGGTGATCGTTCTGCGCGCCATCATGATCGGCGCGGGCGCGGCCCTGGTCAGCCAGTACGGCTGGGTGCTCTACATCTTCGCGGCGTTCCTGATCCTGACCGGGGTGAAGATGTTCTTCGCCGGGGACGGGCATTCCGACATCGGCAAGAACCCGCTGGTGAAGTGGATGCGGCGTCACCTGAGGGTGACGGACCAGCTCCACGGTCAGAAGTTCTTCGTGCGTCAGCCTAATTCGAGCGGCCGCATGGTGCTGTCGGCCACGCCCCTGTTCCTGGCGCTGGTTATGATCGAGATTGCGGACGTGATCTTCGCGGTGGACTCGGTGCCGGCGATCTTCGCCATCACGACCGATCCGTACATCGTCTACACCTCCAACATCTTCGCCATCCTGGGCCTGCGCGCGCTGTATTTCGCCCTGGCGGCGGTGATCCACCGCTTCGCCTATCTGAAACAGGCGCTGGCGGTGCTGCTGGTGTTCATCGGCGGCAAGGTGTTCGCGGCGGATCTGCTTGGACTGGGCAAGATCCCGCCCGAGTGGTCGCTGGCGATCACGGCCGCGATCCTGGCGGCCGGGGTGTTCTGGTCGCTGTGGAAGACGCGTGACGCCGCCGCCCCGACGGCGTCGGGGTGATCACGGTTGCAAAAGTTCAGGGCCCGGCCTGCAGGAATCCGTTCAGCTCCAGCCAGCGCATGAAACCGTCGAACCAGCCCAGGCTGGTCATGCCCGGATTGCCCAGGCCGAAGCCGTGGCCGCCGTTCTGATAGAGGTGGAACTCCACCGGGCGTCCCGCGGTGCGCCACGACTCCACCAGGCCGAATCCGCTGTTGGCGAACAGGGGGTCGTCGGCCGCCAGGACCACGAACATGGGCGGCGCGGTCTCGGGGACCTCGACCGCAGTCATGGCGCCGTAGATGGGGGCGATGAAGGCGGGGCGCGTCTCGGGGGCGGTGAGCGTAGTCGCCAGGGTCGTTCCGGCCCCGGCCGAAAAGCCGACCATGCCGATGCGGTCGGGGTCGACACCCCACTCATCGGCGCGCGAACGGACGAGTGCGAAGGCCGCCGTGGCGTCCTCGACCGGATCGGCCAGCGAAAAGCCACCGGGCCTTGCGGGCCGTGGGCCGGCCCCGGCGAACATGGCGGTCACCGATTGCTCGAATTCGCCCAGGTCCGCCGGCGTCGGGCGGACGCGGTACTTCAGCACGAAGGCGGCCACGCCCTGATCCGCCAGGGCCTGAGCCACCTCCCAGCCCTCGTTGCTCATGGACAGGAACATGAAGCCGCCGCCCGGCGCCAAGATCACCGCTGCGCCGTTGGCCGTGCCCGGCTCGGGCAGGACCGGGGTCAGGGTGGCCACGGTCACGTTGCGGACGAAGGTGTCGCCCCACTGGCTGAACCAGCTCTCGGGGGCTTCGGAGCCCTCGACGCCGCCTGTGTCGAGGGGGAGGGCGTTCGGCTCCGCCGGCGCATCCATGGCCGTCATGGGCGCCTGCTGCGCCACTGCGGGGGCCGCCGCCGCAACAACGGCGACGAGGAAAAGCACCTTTAACGTCCGGACCATGTTCGCCTCCCCGGCAAATTTGATCAGACGTTGGTCGCCCGGCGTGGGAAAGTCAATTGTCAGACTATTCCCGAGGCGACTGGCTCCCGCGTGACGCCGTCGGGGCGACCCGCCACACCACATTGGCCATGTCGTCGGCGATGAACAGGGCGCGGGTGCGCGGGTCGAACAGAACGCCGACCGGGCGGCCCCGGGCCTCGTCGTCATCGTTCAGGAAGCCGGTGACGAAGTCCACGGGCGGGCCGGACGGACGACCGCCCGTGAAGGGGACCCAGGACACCTTGTAGCCGGACAGGTCCTGCCGGTTCCAGCTGCCGTGCTCGCCGATGAAGGCGCCGCTGGCGAACGTCCCGCCGAAACCGCCGTCGACGGCGAAGTCCAGACCCAGAGCCGCCACGTGATTGCCAAGCGCATAGTCCGGCGCGATGGCGGTGGCGACCAGATCGGGATCCTGCGGCCGGACGCGGGGGTCCAGGTTCTGGCCCCAGTAGCTGTAGGGCCAGCCATAGAAGGCCCCGTCGCGGACCTGGGTCAGATAGTCGGGGACCAGTTGCGGACCCAGTTCGTCCCGCTCGTTGACCACGGACCAGAGCTGGTTGGTCGTGGGCTCGATGGCGAGGGCGGTCGGGTTGCGGATGCCTCGGGCGATGGTGCGGCGGGCGCCGGTCTCGCGGTCGATCTCCCAGACCACCGCGCGTTCTTCCTCCACCGCCATGCCCCGCTCGCCTGCATTGCTGTTGGAGCCGATGCCCACATACAGGAAGCGGCCGTCGGCGCTGGCCGTCATGGCCTTGGTCCAGTGGTGGTTGAGTTCGGCGGGCAGGGGGGTCAGCGCCTCGCCCGGCGCCGTGATCTCGGTCTGGCCCTCCTGATAGGGGAAGCGCATGACCGCGTCCTGATTGGCCACGTAGAGATTGCCGTCCACGAAGGCCATGCCGTAGGGCGCGTTCAGATCGTCGATCAGGACGGTGCGCAGCTCGGGCACGCCGTCGCCGTCGGCGTCGCGGATCAGGGTGATGCGGTCGCCGCCTTCGACCGACGAGCGGCCCCGGGCCTTGATCAGCCCGGCCAGCACATCCTTGGGCCGCAGCGCGGGCGCGCCGCCGCCTGAGCCTTCGGCGATCAGCAGGTCGCCGTTTGGCAGCATCAGCATCTGGCGCGGGATCCTCAGATCGTCGGCGACGATGCTGATGGTGAAGCCTTCGGGCACGGTGGGCAGGTCGCCGTTCCATTCGCCGGGCGGGGCGATGTGCATGGACGGGATCAGGCTCTGGTCCAGCTCGGGCAGGTCCGGCGTGGCGCCGGTTTCCTGAACCTCCGGGTCGCTGGACCCGCCGCAGCCGGCGAGGGCCAGGGACAGGGCCGCGATGCTGACGAGCCGCATCCTCATTGGACGACCTCCCGAACGGTGGATCTGGAATGGAGCATCCAGCCGGCGATCAGGGCCAGCAGGGCGCAGATGATGGACATGATCAGGCCGGGCGCGCCGACCGAGGCCCAGCCGTCCTGGCTGTGCCGGAAGATGTTGATCAAGCCGACGATGAACATGACCACCAGGACGGCCAGATAGATCAGGCTACGCGTCAGGCCGGGCGAGCGCCGGGCCATGACCGCCTCGACGATCGCCCAGGCCACAACGAGGCCGTTGAAGAACAAGGCCAGGGTGATCGACCATGCCGAGAAGTTCGACCACTGGATCTGGGCCGTGTTCAGATAGGCGATGTCGGTGGCGACCGCGAAGCTGAACAGGGCGATGGGAAAGGCCAGCAGGATCGCGTGAAGGGGGTGCAGGATTCCGCACCAGTTTCTGTAGCCCGCCATCTGTCTCTCCCTGTCGTCTCCCTTTGCCAATCCCTCACCCGGCGTTCGGTTTCATCAGAGTGTGTGGCGGGGGCGCTATTGCCAAGCCGGGGCCGCGGCGTCAGGTTCCGCGCCCTTTTGCTCAAAGCCCTGACCTGACCCTTCGATGACCGCCGCTCTCCGCCCCGAAATGCGCGCCGATCTGCGCGAACTTCTGACCCTGGCCTGGCCGGTGGTTCTGGCGCGCGTGGGCATAATGACCATGGGCCTGACCGACGCCATCGTGGTGGGCCAGTACGCGGCGCGCGAGCTGGCCCTTCATTCGCTGGCCTGGGCGCCGTCGTCGGTGTTCGTGACCACGGCGGTGGGCCTGCTGATGGGAACCCAGGTCATGACCGCGCGCCTGATCGGCCAGGGGCGGCGGGAGGAGGCCGGGGCGGTGTTCCGGCGCGGCCTGGTCTATTCGGTTCAGCTTGGTCTCATTTCAGCGCTCGCTTTGATCCTTGCGGGGCCCTGGGCGCTGGTGCGCGTGGGGCTGGAGGACGGGCTGGGGCAGGATGCGGCGGCGCCGTTGATGGTGCTGGCCCTGTCGCTGCCGTTCTATCTGATCTCGGTGGCGGCCCAGCTGTTCCTCGAGGCCCTGTCGCGGCCCCGGCCGGGCATGTGGGCCATGTGGATCGCCAACGGGCTGAACCTGCTGATGAACCTGTGGCTGGTGCCGGGAACCTCGGGCCTGCCGGTGGACGGGGCGGTGGCGGCCTGCTGGGCCACCTTCGCCGCGCGGCTGGCGCTGGTGGTGTTTCTGCTGGTCTATATCGTGCGCATGCCCGATGCGCGGGCGCTGGGGATCTTCCGCAAGCCGCGCCGCGACCGCGTGGTCGAGCGCGAGCAGTACAAGGTGGGGGTGGGCGCCGGCGCGTCCTACTTCATCGAGGTTAGCGCCTTCGCGGCCATGAGCATCGTGGCCGGCTGGCTGGGCGGGCTGGAGGTGGCGGCCTGGGCCATCGTGCTGAACCTGTCGGCCATCGTCTTCATGAACCCCATGGGCCTGTCGGCGGCGACCGGCGTGCTGGTCAGCCGGGCCTATGGGGCCAACGACCGGGCGGGCCTGATCCGCGCGGGCGTGCTGGGGTTGAGCGTCACGGGACTGCTGGCGCTGGTCATCGCCCTGGTGGTGTGGCCGGGGGCGGAGGTGATCATCGGCGTCTACACCACGACCCGGCGCTGGTGGCCATCGCGGTCCCGGCCCTGATCCTGGCGACCCTGTTCTTCGTGGCCGACGGCATCCAGGTGGTGGCGGCCCAGGCCCTGCGCTCCGCCGCCGACGTGTGGTGGCCCACGGCCATGCATGTGTTCAGCTACGGGGTGGTGATGATGCCGCTGTCGTGGCTGTTCGCGCTCCCCATGGGCATGGGCGTGGACGGCATCGTCTGGGGCGTGATCGTGGCCAGCCTGGTGTCGGCGGCCCTGCTGACCGGCCGGTTTGTGCGGGTGGCGCGGCGGATGCCGGCTTAACGGACGCCGAGGATCCAGCCTTCTTCCGTCTCGACCTGACGGATCAGGTCGTCCGACGCGCCCTTGGGCGGGGCGAAGGCGGCGGCCAGCTCGTTCTTCTCGTCCATACGCGCGAAGGTCTCGGCGGCGACGCGGACCTGGGCCTGGCTCTTGAACTCACCCGGTTCGGGCGCGCCGCCGAACATGGCGGGCCAGACCTCGACCACCAGCGCCGACAGGGGCGCCACGTCCTCGGGCGTCAAGGCGCGCCAGCCCGTGCCGAACGGCCAGACGGCGGCGGCGGACCCCAGCCGCTCAACCACGCGACGCACGGTGGGAATGCCGATCAGGGCGTGGCCGCCGACCGCGCCCGCGCCGTGCATCTGCCACACGGTCTTGGGCTGCAGCTTGCCCTGTTTGGCCGCGACTTCGGTGGCGCGCAGTTCTGGGATGTCGCCGTAGCCGCCCTCGGGCTTGGTGGTGGTCAGCCAGCGCTGGGCCTGACTGGCCGGGGCGCCCCAGAACGGCCGCGCCTCGTCGGTCATCAGCCGGTTCATCTTGGCCGCCACCTGATAGCGGTTGTTGGTGTTGTCGGGCTTGTCCCGCACATTGTCGGCCAGAAAGGCCCACAGGCCGGACCAGGTCGGATCCTTCAGGGACAGCCGGGCGGCCGTGCCGACGGGGAAGCCCAGCGGCGCGTCCAGACCGATCAGGGCCCGGTCGCCGCGCTTGTTCAGGTCGCCCAGGATGTCGGCCAGCAGCTTTTCGCCGTCGGCGCGCGTGGCGGCGTTGTGGGTCTCGACCTTCAGCCGCATGCGCACGTCGCGCTTGGCCACGGCGATCCACAGCGACTGCTCGCCCAGCTTCTTGCCCTCGGCGGCGGTCCAGTTGGCGATGACATAGGCGTCGAACAGGCGGGGCACGGGAAAACTCGCGGGTGAAATTACAGAAATCCGTCATCCTCGGGCTTGTCCCGAGGACCCATGCATGAGGTCGCGGGAACAGCGGATGGATGGCCCATCCCGCTGACACATCTCATGAACGTGCGGCGGACGCGTGGGTCCTCGGGACAGGCCCGAGGATGACGAGGTTTGATTCTAGCCTTTCGGGCGACATGTCGAAAGGGCGCGGCGCGCCTATTTCATCAGGGCTTCCACATGAGACAGCCAGCGGCGCCCCAGCCTGAGCGCTTCCGGCGGTGAGCCGGTCGAGGCCCCCGTCGAGACATTCCACAGGTCCAGCTCGAATTCGGGATGGCGCGGGTCGGCGAACATCAGCCGCAGCACCACCTGACCGGCGTCCGGCGCCATCACGTCCAGCGCCCGGCGCGCCTCGCCCCGGCGCACGCGGGCCAGCACATGGCCGTCCACGATCATCTCGGCGCCGTCGATCTCGTCGAAGTCATAGACCAGGCCGTTGGCGCCCCGATCCCACAGCACGGCCGCCTGTGCGCTGTCGAAATCCAGGGCGCAGGCGCGCCTTCGGCGGGAGAGACCGCCTCGACCTCGGGCGAGCCGCCCAGGGTCTTGTCCAGGGCCCGGTGCAGGCGCCGCCGGGGCTCCATCCACCAGGCCAGGGTCAGGCCCGCCGTGGTCAGGGCGGCGGCGGCCAGGGCCACCAGCAGAATGATCCTCAGCGCATCGACCACGCGGGCGGCTCCGGATCCAGATCGACGACGACGGGTACGTGATCGCTGGGCTTCTCCATGTCGCGGGCGTCGCGGTGGGTCTCGATGCCCCGGAAGCGGTCGGCCGCCAGGGCGGACAGCAGGGCGAAGTCGATGCGGATGCCGTGGTCCCGCCGCCAGGCTCCGGCCTGATAGTCCCAGAAGGTCCAGGTCCCCGCCGGCTCATCACCCAGTTCGTGGCTGTCGGCGAAGCCAGCCATTTCAGGGCCCGGAACGCCTCGCGGCTCTCGGGCTGAAACAGGGCGTCTGTCACCCAGGCCTCGGGGTTCTTCGCGTCCTCGGGCGTGGGGATGACGTTGAAGTCGCCGCACAGGGCGACGGCCTCCTCATGGGTCAGCAGGTCCGACGCGTGCAGCCGGAGGCGCTCGAACCACGCCAGCTTGTAGTCGAACTTCTCGGTGCCCAGCGGATTGCCGTTGGGCAGGTAGATGGACGCCACCCGCACCGGCGCCGGCGCCTCCACCAGCGCCTCTATGTAGCGGGCCTGATCGTCCGAATCGTCGCCGGGCAAGCCGCGCCGCACATCGGACAGGGGGAATTTCGAAAGCAGGGCCACGCCGTTGTAGGTTTTCTGGCCGTGGGTCTCGACGTTGTAGCCCAGGTCCTCGAACGCCTCCCGCGGGAACTTCTCGTCCACGCACTTGATCTCCTGCAGGCAGGCCACGTCCGGCTGGGCCTCGCTGAACCAGTCCAGCACGGTGGGCAGGCGGGCGTTGACGGAGTTCACGTTCCAGGTGGCGATGCGCATCAGGGACTCAGCGGTTCAGGACGGGGCCACGCTAACGCACAGCGGACCCGCGCAAAAGAAAAAGCCCGCCGCGAGCGCGACGGGCCTTTCCGTTGGATGGAGAGGTGGAGCTTACAGCACGCACTCGTCGCCCTGACGGGCGGCGGCGGCGCAGGGCACCAACTGCCCGGCGGCCTGACGGTCGTCCGGGAACTCGCCGAACCAGCCGCGGCCGTCGTCGCACTTGACCTCGGCCACGTCGCCCTCGAGGTTCGCCATACGGGCGACCACGCGATAGTCGACCACATTGCAGTTGCGCTGGCTGGCCGTGACCATGCGGGTCAACTCGTTGCTGATCGTGTCACGGGAGACGAACTGGCACTCCAGACCGCGCGCATCCATGGTGAAACAGTCGAACGCCTCGACCTCGCCCGAACCGCCCGCGACCGGGAAGAAGCCGGTCAGGCCAAAAGGCTGATCGGCGCATTCGAACTCGTAGATTTCGCGGCCCGGAGATCCGTCCGCCGGGCTCTCCACCGCGACGATGCGCTCTTCGTTGACCGAGCAGGTGCGGCCGATCTGGGCCAGGGCGGCGGCCCGCTGCTCAGCAGCGGCGCCTTGGGCCGCCGCGCTGTCGGTCAGGGTGCAGCCGCCGGGCACGAGCTGGGGACGGCTGCAGTCACGGGCGCCCTGCGGTTCACCGGCCGGGTTGGTCTGGGCGATGAAGCCGAAGCCCTCGCTGCACTTCACTTCATAGAAGCGAAAATCCGCGTTGGCGCCCACGAAGCGGCCCGCTTCGGGCGTGCAGGCCTGGGGCGCGACCGACGCGAAACGCGCCTGGAAGCCGGCCAGCTGCTCTTCGTTCGTGGTGAAGGTGCACTCGCCGCCCGCGGCCGTGACCTCGATGCACTCCAGCCGATCCAGGTATTCACCGGCGGGGTTCACGCGAAGCCAGTAACCGTCCACGCCGGCGCAGCCGACTTCGTAGCGTTCCTCGCCCGATTGCGTGCGGCCGACCCAGCGGGTCTGGTCCACCTGGCAGGTGACGCCGGCGGACTGGATGTAGCCCGCCATGATCTGTTCGGCGTTGGCGTTCTCGGGCAGGGTGCAGGTCACCTGGGCGGGCGCGTCGGGGTTTTCAAGCGCGTATTCCTCGGCCTGCTGGGCGACGATGATGCAGTTCCGCGACGCGGGCTGTGCGCCGTCGGTGAGGATGTGGCCCAGGCCGGTGGCGCAGGCGACCTCGTAGATGTTGATATCGCCGTTGCGGCCCGGGCTGACGGCGTTGACGACGTCGCAGACAGTATTGGTGGCGGTCACGACCGCCTGGGCCTCGGCCAGAACCTCGGGACCGGTGCGGACTTCGGGCGCCGCCTGCGACTGAGCCCCTCGACGGGTGCGGGACTGCATGGCCGCCGCAGCGGCGGTCGTGGCGACGCCGGCCATAGGGGCCGAGTCCGCCGCCGCAGCGGCGGGAAGGGGGCTGAATCCGACGACGGTCAGCACGACGGCGGACCGGGCGAGCAGGGAATTACGCAGCTTCAAAGGGCTATCCTCACCTAGCTTTACACGTTGGCGGACGCTTCGCCCGCTCTGATTGTTGGGTCAAGTCCTAACGGCGGCATGTGTTCCGTCTGTGGCGCTCAGATGACCTTTGACGCGCGATCATGCGGAGGGCAAAGTGGCAATGAGTTTTTAATGGAGACGCGCTTGCCCGACGGCCAGGCCAATGCACCGGAGCCCCGCAAGGGCGCGGCCGGGCCGGACTATCCGGCGCTGGACATCCCGGCGCCGGGTGAGGCGGTCCAGGTCGCCGAGGGCGTCCTGTGGCTGCGTTTCTCCCTGCCCATGGCGCTGGACCATGTGAACGTCTGGGCCATCCGCGACGGCGAGGGCTGGGTCATCGTCGACACCGGACTGGGCCTGCCGGACACCATCGACGCCTGGGAGACGGCCCTCGCCGGACCGCTCGAAGGCCGGCCGGTCACCCGCCTGATCTGCACCCACATGCACCCGGACCACATCGGTCTGGCGGGCTGGCTGTGCGAGCGGTCGGGCGCGCCCCTGTTCATGTCGCGGCTGGAGTATGTGACCGGGCGCATGCTGCTGGCCGACACCGGCCCGGCGCCGGAGTCGGGCGCGGCCTTCTATCGCGCCGCCGGCTGGTCGGACGAACAGATCGAGGGCTATCGCACCCGTTACGGCATGTTCGGCAAGGCGGTGCGGCCCATGCCGCCGGAGTTCACCCGCCTCAGCGACGGGGACGGGATCGAGATCGACGGCGACGCCTGGCGCATCATCGTCGGCACGGGGCACTCGCCGGAGCACGTCTGTCTGCTGCGCGAGCGGGATGACCTGTTCATCTCGGGCGATCAGCTGTTGCCGCGCATCTCGTCCAACATCTCGGTCTGGCCGACCGAGCCGCAGTCGGATCCGCTGAAGGACTGGCTGGACTCGCTGGAGGCCCTGAAGGGCCGCATTCCCGAAAACGCCCTGGTGCTGCCTTCCCACGGCGAACCCTTCCGGGGCGCTCACGCCCGGCTGGAGGCCCTGCTGCGCGGCCATGACGTGGCCCTGCGGCGGCTGGAGCGCACCCTGGCCGAGCCGAAGCGGGCGGTGGATGTCTTTCCCTCCCTGTTCGGCCGCGCGGTTGGCGAGGGCGTGCTGGGCATGGCCACGGGCGAGGCCATCGCCCACCTGAACTATCTGGAGGCCCAGGGCCGTATCGGCCGCGATCGCGACGCGGACGGCGTGGACTGGTGGACCCGAATCGAAACTGGAGAACCCGCATGAGCGAGCATGTTCACGTCGCGCTTGAGCAAGGCGTGCTCACCGTCACCCTGGCCCGGCCCGACAAGAAGAACGCCATCACCCAGGCCATGTACACGGTGCTGGCCGAAGCCACCGAGCGGGCGAAGACCGATCCCGACGTGCGCGTGATCCTGTTCCGCGCCGAGGGCGACAGCTTCTGCGCCGGCAACGACATCGGCGATTTCATCGCCATCGGGTCGCAGACCGATGAGCCGCTGGACATGTCGGTGTTCCGATTCCTGAAGGCCCTGGCCGAGCTGGACCGCCCCGCCGTGGCGGCGGTGAGGGGCCGGGCGGTGGGCATCGGTCTGACCCTGCTGCTCCACTGCGACATGGTGGTGGTGGCGGACGACGCCCTGCTGTCGGTTCCGTTCGTCAATCTGGCGCTGGCCCCGGAGGCGGCGTCCACGGCGCTGCTGCCCGCCGTCATCGGCCACCAGCGGGCCTTCGAACTGTTCGCCCTGGGCGAGCCCATCACGGGGCGTCAGGCGCTGGATTGGGGCCTGGCCAACCGGGCGGTTCCGGCCGGTCAGGTCGATGAGGAGGCCCGGCGCCTCGCGGCCCTGCTGGCGGCGCGGGCCCCCAACTCCATCCGCTCGACCAAGCGCCTGATGCGCGACGCCGAGGCGATCTGGGCCCTGATGCTGGCCGAGGGCGAGGCGTTCGGCGCCCAGATGAAGAGCCCCGAAGCCATGGAGGCCTTCATGGCCTTCAGCCAGAGGCGCGCGCCCGACTTCTCCAGAGCCGGCTAGTTGGTGGGTACAAGACTTCGGGTTTGCTCCAACTATTCATGATTTGGGGACGGAGCTAAACTAGCCGATGCTCCGTTTGGAATGATCGGCATTTCTGGGTGGCAGTTCGATTCTGAAATTTCGACTGAGGCCAATTCCGCTCGGGTGTTGGTGTACTCGTATCGGAAGGAAGCGCCGTCGCGCATCGCAGCAGTCATGGTGATGTCCGAACAAACCCCTTGAAAAATACGAGGAGCCATTGCTGCTTCAATATCTCTCGGTGAGGCGCTGCTTTCAATATTGTAGTGATAAACAAGCGTAGTTCCCTCGGCGCTCGCTCTCTCTAGAACCGTTATTTCGTCTATTTGCGTCGGTACGCTGCTGTTTATTTGGGCTGCTGACGACAAAACATCGCTCTCAAGATGAGAAAGAAAGCTGTCTTGGTGGACGATATCAGGCCCCACTTCATAGAACTGCGTTTGGGTATAAGCCAGAAATCCCCCTAAGAGCAGATTTGCGAAGAAGACTGCTGCTATTAGGCCGACACTTTCTGCCAGCTTACGTGGCCATGAGGCGGACTTAGCCGCATCGCCACCCGGGTAAGGCGACTTGGTAGTTCGATGCGCCCTCTTCAGCAGAAGCACACAAATCACCACCGTGAGTACAAGCGCTAAAAGACCCCAAAGAACCTCGGGACCATCGTTGCTCGCTTGTCGAATAGCGCCTGTGATCAATCCGTCCCCAGTAGGATCATTCATAGTTCCGCCCGACCAAAAAAGAGCGGCGAACACGTAGAGGGTTAGGCCAACCCAAAGCACCCAACGCCAATAGGCGAAGTATCGATACTTCCAGATTCCGAACAACGCAGGCGCTAAAAACAGCCAGCCCATTTTCGCCTCTCCCCGTTCCGTGTCGGGTAGGTTGCGTCTGATCGCCTAGGGACACAATGCCTGATAGGTGTGATGACACGGCCGGTCAGCGCTCGCGGACAACTATAAGCGGTGCGACTGTCGCGTAAGTGGATTCGTGCGCGCCCAATTTTCCTTGACGGGCGGGGGCGCGGGCCGCAGATGCGCGGTCCCTCCGAACCTGGCCGCACCATGACCATCGCCCTTTCGCCCCAGCCCGCGGTCATCCAGGCCGAAACCGTGTTCGACGCGGCGGCGGTGGCGCGCGTGGTCGAGGCCGCCTTTGGTCCCGGACGTCTGGCCAAGACCGCCGAGCGGCTGCGCGAAGGCCGCGATCCGGCGGTGGGCTACGTGGCGCGACAGGACGGCCGGATCATCGGGTCCGTGCGGCTGTGGACCATCACCATCGGCGGCGCCCCTGCGCTTTTCCTCGGCCCTATCGCCGTGGAGCGGACCGAGCGCAACGCCGGCATCGGCGCGGAGTTGGTCGCCACCTGCGTGAACTGGGCCCGGGAGGCCCAGGCGGCGGGTGTCCTGCTGGTGGGTGATCCTCCCTATTTCGAACGCTTCGGGTTCCAGCGCATCGATGGCGCGGTCATGCCCGGCCCGGTCGATCCAGCGCGCCTGTTGTGGCTGGCGCTGGAAGCGGCCGCGGCGCCCGGCGGTCCGGTTCGCGCCGACTGACGTTTTCCGGCGGGCCCTTTCCGGCGAGGCCCCTTTCCGATGAGACCTGCGGCGCCTACCATCAGGGCATGACCCCAGACACCCTCAGCCTCATCCAGTCGGTCGCCGGACACGCGGAGGACGGGCGCGGCCCTGCGCCGGTGCATCTGTGGAATCCCGACAACTGCGGCGAGATGGATCTGGTCATCCGCGCCGACGGCGTCTGGATGCACGAGGGCTCGCCCATCGGCCGTCCCCAGCTGGTGCGACTGCTGGCCACGGTGCTGCGCAAGGACCCGGACGGCTATTATCTGGTCACGCCGGTCGAGAAGCTGAAGATCACGGTGGAGGATGTGCCCTTCCGCGCCGTGCGGGTGGACCGCGAGGGCGACGATCTGGTCTTCACCACGGATATGGGCGAGCGGGTCGCGGCCGGCGCCGAGCACCCCGTGCGCGTCGAGACGGATTCCGCCACCGGCGAGCCGACGCCCTATGTGCATGTGCGCGGCGACCTTGAGGCTCGCATAGAACGGTCGGTCTTCTATGAATTGGTGGAGATGGCGGCTCTGGCGGACGGCCGCATGACGGTGCGGTCGGGCGGGATCGATTTCGCCCTGGGCGCCGTGACGTGAGCGGCTTGCGTCAACAGTTGATTGTAGCCTTGGACCCGCTGGACGCGACCTCCGGCCGGGCGCGGTTCTCCGATTTCGATCTGAACCCCGATGCGCCGCGTCTGGACCGGCCCTTGCGTCCGGCGGCGGTGCTGATTCCGGTGGTGGACCACGGGGATGGACCGACTCTTTTGCTGACCCGGCGTTCGGATTCCCTGGCCAGCCACACCGGCCAGATCGCCTTTCCCGGCGGGCGGCTCGATCCCGGCGAGACGGTGGTGCAGGCCGCCTTGCGCGAGGCGGTGGAGGAGGTGGGGCTCTCCCCCGACCATGTGGAGCCGCTGGGCCTGTCCGACGCCTATGAGACGGTGACCGGATTTCTGGTCACGCCGGTGGTGGCCTGGGTGCGGCCGGGCTTCACCCTGACCACCGACCCGCGCGAGGTGGCCGACGCCTTCGAAACGCCGTGGGATTTCCTCATGGATGACGCCAATCACCGGCGCGAGTTCTATGACGCCCCCGACGGCACGCGGCGTTGGTTCTGGGCCATGCCGTGGGGCGAGCGCTATATCTGGGGCGCCACGGCGGGGATGCTGCGGTCGCTCTGGGGCCGTCTGCACGACCCGGCGCGCGAGGCGGTGGCGTGACGCGCCTGAGCGATCAGTCCTGGCTGACGGCGCCGCAAACGCGGGCGGTGATCGCGGCGCTGGAGGCGGCGGGCGGACCCGGCTGCGCCCGCTTCGTCGGCGGCTGCGTCCGCAACGCCCTGATCGGCCAGCCGGTGGATGACATCGACATCGCCACCACCCTGGCGCCCGAGGCGGTCATGGCGGCGATCAAGACCGCTGGGCTGAAGGCCGCGCCCACGGGGCTGGCGCACGGCACGGTGACGGCGATCTCGGGCGGTCAGCCTCACGAGGTCACCACCCTGCGCCGGGACGTCTCCACCGACGGGCGCAACGCCACCGTGGCCTTCACCAGCGACTGGGCCGAGGACGCGGGGCGGCGCGACTTCCGCCTGAACGCGCTTTACGCCGCGCCGGACGGCGAGGTGTTCGATCCGACGGGGCAGGGGGTCGATGACGCCCTGTCGGGCCGCATCGTCTTTGTGGGCGAGCCTGAGACCCGCATTCGCGAGGACTATCTGCGGATCCTGCGATTCTTCCGTTTTCACGCTTGGTACGGGCGCGGACCGGCCGACGCGGCGGGGCTGAAGGCGTGCGCGGACCTGAAGGACGGCATGGTCCGCCTGTCGGCCGAGCGGGTGTCGAAGGAACTGCTCAAGCTGCTGGCCGCGCCGGGCCCGGCGCCCGCCCTGCGCCTGATGGCCGAAAGCGGGGTGCTGGACCGGGTGCTGCCCGATCACGCCGGTCTGAGCCTGTTCGAGTCCATGGTCCGGGTCTCTCCGGATGCCTTGCTGCGTCTGTCGGCCCTGCTCCCGGCCGATGCGGACAGGGTGCGGGCGTCGGCGCGGGCCCTCCGTCTGTCCAACGCCCAGAAGGAGCGGCTGGTGCTGGCCCTGCCGGCAGAGCCCGCGGTCAGCGTGGCCATGGACGAACGCGCCGGACGCGCGGCCCTGTACCGGCTCGGCCGCCGTCGGTTCGAGGATCAGGTCCTGCGCGCCTGGGCTGCGGCGCCGGTACGGGAAGTTGAGGCGCGGCGCCTGCTGGATCAGGCCGCCGCCTGGCCCATCCCGCGCCTGCCGGTGGACGGCCACGACGCGGCGCGGGCCGGCGCGTCCGGCCCGGCGGTGGGCCGGACCCTGGGGGCGTTCGAGGACTGGTGGGTGGAGCAGGACTTTCCCGACGGCGATCACGCCGCCATGCTGGGCCGCTTCCTTCCCCGGAGCAAACCATGACCCGCATCGCCATCCTTGAGACCGGCGTCCCGCCCGAGGCGCTGCGCGACGACTTCGACGACTATCCCGCGCGCTTCCGGGCGCTGCTGGGCGACGGCGTGCCCACCACGCGGTTCAATGTCCAGGAGGGCCGTCTGCCCGACGATCCGTCCGCCTTCGAGGGGGTGGTGGTCACCGGCTCGGCGGCTGGGGTCTATGAGGATCATTTCTGGATTCCGCAGTTGCTGGACTGGCTGCGCGCCGCGCGGGGCCGCACCCGCATTCTGGGCATCTGTTTCGGGCATCAGGCCATGGCCCAGGCCTTCGGCGGGCACGTCGAGAAGTCGAACAAGGCTGGGGCGTCGGTCTGCATCGCTATGATGTCCTCCGCCACGAGCCCTGGATGTTCCCGAAAGCGGACAGCGTGGCCGTTCCGGTGTCCCATCAGGATCAGGTGGTGGCCGTCTCCTCCGACGCCCGGGTCACCATCGCCAGCGACTTCACCCCCCACGCGGGTCTCGCCTGGGGCGAGGACGCGGTGTCCTTCCAGTGCCATCCGGAGTTCCAGCCCGACTACGCCGCCGCCCTGGTGGAGCTGCGGCGAGGCCGCATCCCCGATGCGGTGGCGGATCAGGCGCTGGAGACCCTGCGCCATCCCAACGACCGCGCCCTGATGACCGCCTGGATCCGCGCCTTCCTGCTGGGCATCCCGCCCCCGACCGAGGCGGCCGGCAGCGGCATCTGAGGCCGTAATCGGACGCCGGATACATTCCGGTTCCGCTTGTGATGGGACGCGGCGGGGCAGGGGTGTTATCGCAGCGTCCCCGTCCCCCTGAAACGCTCGAGATCGCCCTCCGTGTCCCGCCCCGTCGCCCTCGCTTGCGTGCTCATCTGCGCCCTGATCTGGGGCACGACCTGGTATGCGATCACCCTTCAGCTGGGGACGGTCGATCCGGTGGCCTCGGTGACCTATCGCTTCGGCCTCGCGGCGGCGGTGATCTTCGCCGGGTGCCTGCTCACCGGCCGCTCCCTGAAGATGACCCGGGCCCAGCATCTGGCGCTGATGGGGCAGGGGCTGTTCGTCTTCACCATCGGCTACGCCTTCGTCTACTGGGCCGAGGAGCGGGTGGCCTCCGCCGTGGTGGCGGTGATCTTCGCCGCCCTGGCCTTCCTCAATCTGGTGATCTTCCGCGTGGTTGCCCGCCAGAAGGCCGCGCGGCTGTCGTGGGCCGGCGCCGGGCTGGGCATTCTGGGCGTCGGGGTGCTGTTCGCGTCGGAGCTGCTGCGCGCCGGCATGGACCAGCGCGCCCTGATCGGCCTGACCTTCGCCCTGATCGCCGTCAGCGCCTCCGCCGTGGGCAATGTGTTCGCCTGGAAGGTTCAGACGGCCGCCGCACCGGTCATTCCCGCCACCGCCTGGGCCATGGCCTACGGCACGGCCTTCCTGGCCCTGTTCGGCCTCGCCATCGGGGTGGAGTGGACGTTCGAGTTCACCCCCCGTTACGTGCTGTCCCTGCTGCACCTGTCGATGCTGGGCTCGGTGGTGGCGTTCCTGCTGTATTTCACCCTGGCGCGGGCGCGGGGCTATGCCCTGGCGTCCTACATCTCGGCCCTGACGCCGCCGGTGGCCATGCTGGTGTCGGTCCTGTTCGAGGGCGCCACCTTCGGCCTCGCCGCCTTCGCCGGGCTGGCGCTGGTGCTGGCTGGCCAGATGCTGCTGATCAAGGCCCCGCGGGTGTCCGCCGCCTAATCGTCGTCGCGCTTCGCCCCGTCCAGATCGCGCTTCAGCCGCTCGGCCTCGAGCCGCGCGGCGTCCTTCTGGCCTCTGGTGCGCCCGAATGCAGCCCGGTTGGCGGCGGCCGTCGCCTTGGCCTCCGCCCGCGCCCGATCCTTGCGCGCCTTGTTCAGATTGATGATCTCGCCCGCCATCGCCTCAGAACCCCGTGAACAGCCGGTCCAGCGCCCGGCGGATGTCGAACTCATGGTCGAGAAGGTTGCCGACGCAGTCTCTCAGATGAATGCTGCGAATTGCGGCCAGGCCAATGACGCTGACGTTGAAAGCTTCGGAGTTCCATTCAACCGGTACGTCGAAATTGCTGGCTTCCAACTGTCCATGCCGGACCACCGGGGCGACGACGACCTCGGTAAGGTCCGCAAACAAGTGAGAGGACAGGATAACAAGATAGGGTGCGACTTCCTGAAGAGCCGCAGACGGATTCCGATAAAGATCGAACTGTTTCACAGCCACCAGGGCCGAAAGTGATCCGACAACAGCCCATGCTTGCGGACGAACTCGTTGTGCACCCGGATCGCTTCGGCATTCTCGTCGGCCCATCGCCGGGCGCGGTCTTCGGCGCCGGCGGGGTCCACCTTCTGCAGGTGCAGCCGCAGCGTCCGCTCGTCCATGCCGCCGACGTCGATGCCCAGCCGCTCGGCCTGGGCCAGCAGTTCGGGGTCGATGCCGATGTTCAGGTCCACCTTGCCCATGGGCCCAGACTACGTCGAAACGGCGCGGCCCGCTACAACCGCCCTCAGCCCGGCGCGATCATCTTCTCGGGCCGGACCCACTCGTCGAACTCCTCGTTGGTCAGATAGCCGCCGCCGACGGCCTCCTCGCGCAGGGTGGTGCCGTTCTTGTGGGCCGTCTTGGCGATCTTCGCGCAGGCGTCATAGCCCAGCTTTGCGTTCAGCGCGGTGACCAGCATCAGGCTGTTCTCCACGCCCTTCTGGATGTTGTCCCGGCGCGGCTCGATGCCCACCACGCAGTTGTCGGTGAAGCTGACCGCGGCGTCGGCCATCAGGCGCACCGACTGCAGGAAGTTGTAGGCCATCACCGGATTGAACACGTTCAGCTCGAAATGCCCCTGCGACCCGGCGAAGGTGATGGCGGCATGGTTGCCGAACACCTGCACGCACACCTGGGTCAGGGCCTCGCACTGGGTCGGATTGACCTTGCCCGGCATGATGGAGCTGCCCGGCTCGTTCTCCGGCAGGGCCAGCTCGCCCAGACCCGCCCGGGGGCCCGAGCCCAGGAAGCGGATGTCGTTGGCGATCTTGAACAGGGACGCGGCCACCGTGTTGATGGCGCCGTGGGTCATGACCATGGCGTCGTGGGCGGCGAGGGCCTCGAACTTGTTGGGGGCCGTGGTGAAGGGCAGGCCGGTGATCTGGGCGATCTTGTCCGCCACGCCCTCAGCAAAGCCGATGGGCGCGTTCAGGCCGGTGCCCACGGCGGTGCCGCCCTGGGCCAGCTGCATCAGGTCGGGCAGGGTTTGCTCAATCCGTTCAATGCCTTTGGTCACCTGCTGCACATAGGCGCTGAACTCCTGGCCCAAGGTCAGGGGCGTGGCGTCCTGGGTGTGGGTGCGGCCGATCTTGATGATGTCCTTCCACGCTTCGGCCTTGTCGTTCAGGGCGTTGCGCAGGGTCTGCAGGGCCGGGACCAGCCGGTGCACCACTTCCTCGGCGCAGGCCACGTGCATGGCCGTGGGATAGGTGTCGTTGGACGACTGGCTCATGTTGACGTGGTCGTTGGGGTGGACCGGCTTTTTCGAGCCCATCTCCCCGCCCAGGATCTCGATGGCGCGGTTCGAGATCACCTCATTGGCGTTCATGTTGGACTGGGTGCCCGAGCCGGTCTGCCAGACCACCAGCGGGAAGTGGTCGTTCAGCTTGCCCTCGATGACCTCGTCGGCGGCTTGGACGATGGCCTTGCCCAGGTCCTTGTCCAGCCGGCCCAGCGCCATGTTGGTCTCGGCGGCGCCGCGCTTGACGATCCCCAGCGCCCGCACGATCGGCAGGGGCTGCTTCTCCCAGCCGATCCTGAAATTGCCCAGCGACCGCTGCGCCTGGGCGCCCCAGTAGCGGTCCGCCTGAACCTCGATGGGGCCGAAGGTGTCGGATTCTGTCCGTGTCTTGGTCATGATGCGCTCGTGGTCAGGCATGGCGGGAAGGTGCGCGGCGGTGTAGCACGCAGACCGCAGGGGGCAAGCCGAGGGCGCCATGGATCAGGACTGGATCGGAACCGGCAAGGTGCGCGCCCGCGAGCGGGGCGACGCGGTCGAGATCATGATCGACGGCCTGACCACCCAGGCCAAATACTACAAGCCGCTGGTCTATGAGTTCATGCGCAAGGAATGGTCGTCGCGCCCGTCGTGGGGCGATTTCGCCGTGGACATCCGCATGGAGCATGTGGGCGAGCCGCCGCACATCGACCTGGACAATCTGGCCAAGGCCCTGCTGGACGCCATCAAGGGCTATCTGTTCCACGACGACGCCCAGGTGGCCCGCCTGCTGGTGGAGCGGCACGAGGGCGAACGCGAGCGCATCACCATCGCCGTGCGGCCCCGCTGAACCGGCCTCAGGATTCCGGCGGCCCCGGATATCGCTCGAAGCTGGGCAGGTCGTCCAGATGGCCCATCCAGCCGATCCGCTCGGCCGTCTGGATCTGGCCGCCCAGCGGAATCGCATCCGGATCATCCAGGGTCGCACTCTGCACGTCGATCATGCCCGGAAAGATCGTCTCATTGGTGTAGAACAGGCTGGTCCCGCAGGCGCCGCAGAACATCCGCCGGCCATGCTCCGACGAGGCGTAGGTGACGGGCTCGCCGGTGATCGTCACCTGATCCGCCGCCGCCATGGCCCAGGCCACCGCCGGCGCTCCGCTGGCCTTGCGGCAGTCGGTGCAGTGACACAACGCATGGTGCGCCACCTCCGCTGTCATCTCGTAGCGCACCGCGCCGCAATGGCATCCGCCGTTTGGCATCGTCATCCCTCCCGCTGGATCAATGTTCCCGATATGTTCGCGCGAGGGCCGCGATCACGCCAGCGAAATTCCGGTCACTTCGACGGCCGGTCGAACCGCAGGGTGGGAAGCAGCAGCTGCATGGATCCGCCGATGAAGACCTGCGGCTCCGACGGCGGCGTCAGTCCCTCGGCCTGCTCGCGCTCGGCCACGCACCGCCGGGCCTGACCGGCCAGGGCGATGAAGTCGCTCGCCGTCTCCAGGCTCTGGATCACGCAGTCGTCGAAATACGGATAGGTGGCGTCCGCGCTGCATCCGAACGAACTGCGATCAGCCCGCGCGGCCGTGACGATCATGCGGTTCGGACGGGACAGGGCGCCCATGAAGCTGCCGGAATAGCAGGCTGACACCACCACCACCGTCGGTCGCTGGCCGCACCAGCCGCCGATCAGGGCGTTCATGCGCCCGGGCTCCAGCTGTTCACCCGGCCCGAACACGATCCGGCCGGGCGCGCCGTGAGAGGTGAAATAGACCAGACAGCCGTCGCCGCCCCGCCCCGCGACCGCCGCCGCGCCCTCTATGGCGGTTCGGGTGCTGACGCCGCCGTCGGGCCGCAGCGAATAGGCGGCGCTCAGGTCGGGATTGAAGCCGGCCCGCTGAAAGGACCTGGTCAGATCGCGCACGGCGTTGTCGAAGGCCTGGATGGGCTGTCCGCGACTGTCGGTCCAGTCTCCGGCGATGACCACGGCCGACCAGCCGTCGAAGTCGCCCGACTGCGCCATCGCCTTGGGCGTGGTCAGGCCCAGGACGCAAAGGACGATTGAAAGACAGCGAAACACCCGCATCCCATCCCTCCAGCCTCGTCACCCTAGCAACGGCGGCCGGGATGAAAAGAGGGAGAAGCGTGAGCGTCAGGCGACGTCAGCCTATTTCTTGCGGAACTGGTCCAGAGAGACGACCTTGGGTCCGTCGTCCACGGGCGGGGCCGGCGTCTCCGGCTCATCCTCCGGCTCCGGCTCGGTGGGAAGCTCGGGCGCCTCGAACTGCAGCAGGAACTGCACGCTGGGGTCATAGAACCGCACCACGGCGCTCCACGGCGTCACCAGCTTCTTGGGCTGCCCGCCGAACTTCAGCAGCACCGAAAACCCTTCATCGTCGATGGTCAGGTCCCAGTACTGGTGCTGCATCACCACGGTGATCTCGTCCGGGTACTTTTCGGACACGTCGGCCGGGACGGACACGCCCTTCGCCCGGGTCTGAAGGTGATGTAGAAATGGTGCTCGCCGGGCAGGCCCTCGGGCATGGCGGCCCGCTCGAGCGCGGCGCGCACGACGCCCCTCAGGGCGTTCTGGGCCATGGCCTCATAGCCCATCTCGTCGCGCACCGGCGTCTCAGCCATTTTGTCTCCGCAAGCCCGATCGGGTCCGCCTGACCCGTGTGGCGGAGTGATAGCGGCGGCGGCGGCGCGGCGAAAGTTCAAAACAGGGCAAAGTGGGAGGCTTCTGTTGCCAGGCGCCTCCCGGGCCCCGCCTGAGGATCTGAACCCTCAGGACTTAGGTCGGAAATGCCGGAACCGCATTACGCGGCGACAGCGTATTCCTCAGCGAAGTTATCGTTCGCATTTAGATAAAGGCCCGATACGGTGGGCCAGGACGAGCGAAAGCAATCTTCTTTACACGTCCGTCGATGCTAGTCGGCCCCATGCTGCCTCCGCCGATAACGCGGGGAAGAAGGTGGTGGAGCCGCCGGGAATCGCACCCGGGTCCGGTCCGCTTATTACAAGCGCGTTTATCGCTATAGTCCGGGCGAACCCGGACACCCCCAATATAGGCGATCAGGGCCGGGGTTCCAATAGGGCGCGCCTCCTAGGGCGCGATCACAACGTCCACACCGCGCGAACGCAGGATGGCCGGCACGCTGTCGTCGCCTACCAGATGCAGCACCCCGACCGCGATGAAGGTTGTGCCTGATCCCTCCAGCAGGGTCTCGATCCGGTCCGTCCACCGGAGATTCCGCTCAACAAGAACGGTCTGGTAAATCAGCTCACTCTCAAGACGCATGGGCGTGACGGCGAGGGCCTGGATCGCTTCCACGTCGCCGGTCGCCCAGGCCTCGACCAGCTGGTCCGGGATCGTCAGGGCGTTGTCGAACTCGGCCAGTGTGCGGCGCAGGAAGGTCAATTGCCCCGCCTCGGGAAAGCCCGCCAGCATCCGGATCTGGTCTTCCGGCGTCTCGAGGCCCGCGATCGGTGTTCCTGCGGCCTCGGCGCGGGCGCGCAGGATCAGGTCCGCCCCCGATCCGGGATCATAGCCCGCCCGGACGAGGCTGGAGGCCGACAGGGTCACGCCGGCCAGCCAGGGGCGCAGGCCGTCCAGGGCTGCGGCGCTGGCGCCGATGGTCCGCGCCGCAGCATCCAGGGTGGCCAGCTCCTCCGCCGTGAGCAGGCTGGACAGGGGCGTGTCCGGCGCCAGGCCGTGCCGCTGGATCAGCGGGAGAAGGGCGGCCTGATCGTTGGGATCGGCGACTTCCAGCACCAGCAGGCCGGCGCTGTCGAAAGCCTCGGTGACGCGAGACGATTCCCATTCCGTCGTCGGGCGCAGGAAATGCACGGTTCCGAACAGGTAGAGGGTGGAATCGGCGTCGCGAACGACCCAGAGGGCGGGGTTTGGGGCCGACGCCTGGATGGGCGATGAGGCTTCCCGGGGCGCGGGCGTCTGGGCCGGGACCGCCCCGACGGGCGATTGAAACAGGCCGATGGTCAGGGTCGCGGCCAACGCCAGTCGGCAGGCGGCGGACATGCGGGTGCGCGCACGGCTTGCGCCGCGATGTTGATGCGTCATGGAAATGATCCTGTGGGTGAGGTTCAGGCGGCGGGGCGCCGCCGAGAGGGCCGTCTGTCAGCGACGGCGGCGGCTCAGGAGCCGTTGGTCGCTTCGGACGCCGGCGGTGCGCCCAGCTTGCGGCAGGCCCAGATGGCGTAGCCGATGGCGATGGCGAGGCCGGATCCCACCACGATCATGGCGGCGGTCACGGCGAAGTCGACGGGGGCGAAGGCCCACAGTGCGGCGTGGGCCAGCCCCGCCAGGGTCAGGGACCAGCCGCCGATCCGGCGGGCCGTCTGCATCCGGGCCTCGGCCTCGCGCGACATCCGCTGGGGACCGATCCGTTTGGGCGCGACATTGGCGAAGCCGGCCAGCATCAGGCCGATCATCACCTGGACGACCCGCTGGGCCATGTCGTCGCCGACCAGGCCGGCGCTCTCGGCGTATTTCAGGCCCGCGGCCACCGCCAGAAAGGCGATGGTCAGCACGATAGAGGGAAGAAGGCGTTTCATGATCCTGTTCCTTGTTCAGGCGTGTTTCGATCCGCCTTGGCGGTGTCAGCATCCGGGCCGATGCCCAGCGCCTGGGCGAACCCCAGCAGGGCGTCCTCCAGAACCGACAGCTTGATCCGGTAGGTGATGGTCGTGCCCTGTTTGCTGGCGTCGATCAGGTCGGCTTCCTTCAGGACGTTGAAGTGGGCCGACATGGTGGGCTTCGACACGGGGAAGTGTTCGCACAGCTCTCCGGCCGTCATGGGATTGGCGCGCAGCAGCTCCAGCACCTTGCGGCGCGTCGGGTCTGCGAGGGCTTTGAAGACTGAGCTCATGAATCGATAATTAGCTAATCATCGAAATATGTCAACCGGCTTGTCGCGTCGTCGTCCACCGACCAATCGCGGGGTCGTTCCCGGCGTCAGGCGGGCGGGAGCACCCTGCGCCAGTCCGGCGTCTGGTTCCGGAACCAGGTCAGCTGCCGCTTGGCGTAGTTGCGGGTGGCCTGGCGCATGATGTCCAGCGCATCGTCCAGCGACAGCTCACCCCGCAGATGGGCGCTCAGTTCGCGCACCCCGACCGCCTTCATGATCGGCAGGCCATGGGGCAGGTCCCGCGCCATCAGGGCGCGCACTTCCTCCAGCGCTCCGTTGGCCATCATCACCGACACCCGCGTGTCGCACGCGGCGTAGAGCGCCTTTCGCTCCGGCTCCACCACCATGGCCTCATAGCTGCCGGGGGCCAGGATCGGCCGGCTGTCGGCGCGCAGGGCGGACAGGGGACGCCCCGCCACCTGCGCCACAGCCAGCGCCCGCACCAGCCTCTGCCGGTCGCCCGCCTCGATGGCCGCCTCGGCGGGCGCGTCGACCTCGGCCAGCGCGCGCCGGAACGCCGCCTCGCCCTCGGCCAGGAACCGGGCGTCGAGCCCGGCGCGCACCTCCGGCGGCACCGGCGGCACGTCGGCCAGGCCGCGCGTCAGGGCGTTGAAGTACAGCCCCGTGCCGCCCACGAAGATCACCGGCCGCCGGGCGGGGCCATAGTCATTCAGCAGCGCCTCCGCCGCCCGCAACCATGTGCCCACCGACCAGGCGTCGGTCGCATCGGCCACGCCGTACAGCCGATGCTCCGCCTGCGCCTCCTCGTCCGGCCCCGGACGGGCGGTCAGCACGCGCAGGTCCGCATACAGTTGCTGGCTGTCGGCGTTGATGATCACCGCCCCGCTCGCCCGCGCCAGATCCAGCGCCAGGCGCGACTTGCCCGAGGCGGTGGCGCCCCCGATCAGGGTGACGGGGGCGATCGGCGCTTGGTTCTGGGCCATGACACCCGATATGACGACGCACGCCCCCTAAGCAACCCGCCGGAGAGACTCCTTGCCCGACCGCGCCGCCGTCATCGCCGCCCTCGACGCCGTGATCGACCCCAGAAGCGGGCAGGGGCTGATGGCCGCCGGGCTGGTGCAGGGGCTGGTGGTGGCCGACGACCGCGCCGGCTTCGCCCTGGAGGTCCCCGCCGGCGACACGGCGCTCTACGCCCCCGTCCGCGACGCGGCCGAGGCGGCGCTGAAGGCCATCCCCGGCATGGCCCGCGTCTCGGTGGTCCTGACCGCCGAGGCCGTGGCGACCCCGCCGCGCCGCCGCACCGCGGGCCTGTCGCCCCAGGCCGTGGATCAGGGCCGGGCCAAGGCCCCGGTCCCCACCGACCGGCCCGCCCATGTGCGCCGCGTGCTGGCGGTGGCCAGCGGCAAGGGCGGGGTGGGCAAGTCCACCGTGTCGGTGAACCTGGCCTGCGCCCTGGCCGCGCGGGGCCTGCGTGTGGGGTTGCTGGACGCCGACGTCTACGGCCCCTCGGCCCCCACCATGCTGGGGATTTCCGGCAAGCCCGCCTATGAGGACGGCGCCATGGTCCCGCACGAGGCCTGGGGTCTGAAGGCCATGTCCGTGGGCCTGCTGATGAAGGCCGACGACGCCATGATCTGGCGCGGCCCCATGGCCAGTCAGGCCATCACCCAGATGCTGACCCAGACCCGCTGGGGTACGGAAGACGAACCGCTGGACGTGCTGGTGGTGGACCTGCCCCCCGGCACCGGCGATGTGCAGCTGACCCTGATCCAGAAGACGCCCCTGGACGGCGCCGTCATCGTCTCCACGCCGCAGGAAGTGGCGCTTGCCGACGCCCGCCGCGCCAAGACCCTGTTCGACCGGGTCAATGTGCCCACCCTCGGCCTGATCGAGAACATGTCCGGCGACGTCTTCGGCCGCGGCGGCGCCGAGGCCGAGGCCGCCCGACTGGGCGTGGACTTCCTCGGTGACCTGCCGCTCGACGCGGCCCTGCGCGAAGGCGCCGACGCCGGCGTGCCGGTCGTGGCCGGCGATCCCGACGGCGACATCGCAGGCCGATTTTCAGGCCTTGCCGAAGCCCTTTCGAAAAAGCTCGACCTCCAGGGTTTCCAAACGCAACTCTAATTGCCACCTTGACGGTTCCAGTCACTCAGCTCGAGCCGCCCATGTCCGTCGACGCCCTGTTCCGCCCCTTCCAGGTCAAGTCCCTGAAGATGCCCAACCGCATCGTCATGGCGCCGATGACGCGGTCCTTCTCGCCGGGCGGCGTCCCCACCAGCGACGTGGCCGGCTACTACCGCCGCCGGGCCGAGGGCGGGGTCGGGCTGATCATCACCGAGGGCACGGTCGTCGAACGTCCCGCCGCCCGCAATGACCCGAAGGTGCCGGTTTTCCACGGCGAGGCCCTGCCCGAATGGAAAAAGGTGGTCGACGAGGTCCACGCCGCCGGCGGCCTGATCGCGCCCCAGCTTTGGCACGTGGGCTCGGCCCGCGGCAGGGTGAGGACTGGACCCCGCTCGGCAAGATCGACAGCCCCTCGGGCTTCACCGCCCCCGGCAAACGCAAGCTGGAGCCGATGACCGACGAGGACATCGCCGACACCATCGCCGCCTTCGGCCGCTCGGCCCGCGCCACCCGCGAACTCGGCTTCGACGCCGTCGAGATCCACGGCGCCCACGGCTATCTGATCGACCAGTTCTTCTGGTCCGCCCTCAACGACCGTGACGACCGCTGGGGCGGCGGGACCATCGCCGACCGCGCCCGCTTCGGCGCCGAGGTGGTTCGGGCCGTGCGCGAGGGCGTCGGCCCGGACATGGCCCTGATCCTGCGCCTGTCGCAGTGGAAGTCGCAGGACTTCACGGTGAAGAACGCCCACGACCCGGCCGAACTGGAACAGTGGCTCACCCCCCTGATCGAGGCCGGCGTCGACGTCTTCCACTGCTCGCAGCGTCGCTTCTGGGAGCCGGAGTTCGAGGGCTCCGACCTGAATTTCGCCGGCTGGACGAAGAAGATCACCGGCCTGCCGACCATCACCGTCGGCTCGGTGGGTCTCGACGGCGAGTTCATCGCGGCCTTCGGCGGCGCCGGCTCCAAGCCGGCCTCGCTGGACGGCCTGATCAAACGGCTCGAGGCTGACGAGTTCGACCTCGTCGCCGTCGGTCGCGCCCTGCTGGCCGATCCGCACTGGGTCGAGAAGATCCGCGACGGCCGGCTGGACGAGCTGAAGGATTTCGAACGCTCGGCGATGATGACGCTGAGCTAGGTCGTTGACCGGCAAGCCGCGCCAGATCGTTCAGCAATTTCAATATTCCGTCATCCTCGGGGCAAGCCCGAGGATGACGGGTTTACAGGGGCAGACCCGGGTTCACAGCCTGCCGAACGCCACGCCCTTCCAGCCCCAGCCCGCCTCGGCGACCGCCTTGCGCAGCGGTCCCTTGAGCTCGCCGGTGTTGAATTTGTAGCTGTAGACCTCGCCCCACGAGCCGTCCTCGCGGAAGGCATGGACGCTCTCGAAGCTCATTTCCCACTGCTGGCCCCGGAACGCCGATCCCGCCAGACTCAGGTCCGGCGTCCCAGCCCGCCATTCCACCGACCATTCCTGATCGGCCGAGCGCACCACACCCTGCGCCTCGTCGAACTTCATCAGCACCTTGAAGACCCGCCGGGTCCCGGCCTTGGCGAAGATTTCGTACCATTCGGCATCGACGATCCGCCATTCGGCGACCAGATCGACGCCTTCCGGCGCGCCATCGCGGACCGTCCAGGGCGCGGTGTCCCGGTTCAGGCCAAGCAGGCGCTCGCGCAGGGCCGCCGCCGACTCGCGCGCCACGCCCGGGAGCGCCGCCCGGCTGCCGGTCAGCCAGCTGAAAACACCCATCGCCGTCCCCTCGACCCCCGGCCGTCAACGGGCCTGCCGACACAGTGCCACAGTCGCGCCGGGACTGGCCGGAATTCCGCGCATTACGAGAGCTTAAGCCTCTGGCCTTTCTTCCGCCGCTTCCTATCTGGATGAGGCGCCGTCAGGTTTCGTTCATGGATCGTTGTTCGTTCATGAGTGATCCTGCGTTTCAGGAGGGCGGACATGGACCCGAAATTGATCGAAAACCTGGCGAACCGGCCCCGCGTCGGCATGCTGGCGCTCTTCCTGTGGCGCGCGACCTGGCTCGTGGGCGTGGCTGGAACCCTGGGATTCCTCGGCGCGGCCGTGGCCCTGGGCGTGTTCGGCGTCGGCGGTCATGATCTGGGCGGACGCATCGCCCTGGGCGCCATGCTGGCCTTCATGGGCCTGATGATGTTCGCCATCGGCTCTCTGGCGCGCCTGCTGTCCGGCCAGCTCAAGGCCGCCCTGATCGCCCGCTGCGGAGACGCGCCGCGCGTGGGCCGCCGCTGGGCGCCCTGTCCCTAAACGCGTTTTTCCAGAATCCTGAAGGTGAAGGCGTGATCGTCCGCCTCGCCCGGCTCATGGCGCTCTGACGCCAGTTCCACGAAAGCGCTCTCGTCAAAGGCCGGGAACACCGCGTCGCCCTCGGGCTCCGCGTCCACCTCGGTGATGTACAGCCGCTTCGCCCGGGGCAGGGCCAGTTCGAACAGCGCCACGCCGCCGATGACGCAGATCTCTTCCGCGCCTTCCTCCTCGGCCTGTTCGGCGGCGATCTCGACCGCCTCGAAAAAGCTCTCGCACGCCACCGCCCCCGTGGCCTCGAACGAGGAATCCCGCGTCAGCACCAGATTCAGCCGGCCGGGCAGGGGCCGCAGCGGCAGGCTGTCCCACGTCTTGCGCCCCATGATGCAGGGCTTGGACAGGGTGATCTGCTTGAACCGCTTCAGGTCGGACCTCAGTCGCCACGGCAGATCGCCGTCACGCCCGATCACGCCGTTTCGCGCGCGCGCCACCACGAGGGACAGGGGAATCATCTCAGGCCGCGTCCTGTTCCAGCCATTTCAGCCACTTGCGGCGCATGGCGTCCTCGATGTCGATGCCCGCCCGGTCGCAATAGATCAGCAGCATGCCCAGCACGTCCGCCGCCTCGTCGCCCAGCTTGTCGTGATCGGCCTCGCCCCGCGCCCGCCCGCTCATCCGCAGATGCTCGGCGGTCAGCTCGCCCAGCTCCTCCTGCATCTTCAGCAGCGCCCAGTCCCGGTCGCGGTCGATGCCGTGCTCCCGGGCGTAGATGTCGGAGATGCGCAGGACCGAGGCTGAGAGTTCGGAAAGGATCACACCGCCACCGCCGCCTTGATGTGCGGCCACGGGTCATAACCCTCGAGCACGAAGTCCTCCCGCCCGAAGGCGAACAGGTCGTCCCGGGGGGCGATCGTCATGGTCGGCAGGGGGCGCGGCTCACGGGTCAGCTGCAGCTTCGCCTGATCCAGATGGTTCAGATACAGGTGCGCGTCGCCGAAGGTGTGTACGAACTCGCCGGGCTTCAGCCCGGTCACCTGCGCCATCATCAGGGTCATCAGGGCGTAGGAGGCGATGTTGAACGGCACGCCCAAAAACACGTCGGCCGACCGCTGGTACAGCTGGCAGCTCAGCTTGCCGTCGGCGACAAAGAACTGGAACAGGCAGTGACAGGGCGGCAGGGCCATGTCGTCCACATCCGCCGGGTTCCAGGCGGTGACGATGTGGCGGCGGCTGTTGGGGTTGGTCTTCAGGCTCTCCACCACCCGGGTGATCTGGTCGATGACCCGTCCGTCCGGCGCGGACCACGACCGCCACTGCTTGCCGTAGACCGGGCCCAGCTCGCCCTGGGCGTCCGCCCATTCGTCCCAGATGCTGACCCCGTTGTCCTTCAGCCAGGCGATGTTGGTCTCGCCGCGCAGGAACCACAGCAGCTCCACCAGGATCGAGCGCAGGTGCAGCTTCTTGGTGGTCAGAAGGGGAAAGCCCCTGGACAGGTCGAACCGCATCTGACGGCCGAACACCCCCAGCGTCCCGGTGCCCGTGCGGTCGCCCCGCTCCACGCCGTTTTGCAGAATGTCGGCCAGCAGGCCAAGATACTGGAACTCGGGATGGTCGGCGGGCGCCGGCGTCGCGTCGGTGCGGGCTTCAGGGTCTGCGATGGCGGCCAGGGCGTTCATGACGCCATACAGAACCGATTCGCGGTGTGGGGGGTTAGCCTCCTGTACCCTTGATGCACAACATGACGGAGGCGCTTGTGGACGCTTTGGAAACCCTGGCGGCGAACATCAATCTGGTGTCGATCGTCGCCCTGACGGCCATGTTCCTGTTCGGCTACCTGATGGGGCGATCCCACACCCGCAAGGACCCCCAGCGCATCGGCAACCGCCGACGCCGCAACATCCGCGCCGACAACACGGTGGAGCGGGCCCGCCGCTATGAAGCCGGCGGCGTGGCCGTCGAGGAGGCCGACCTGCCCGGCGCCGCCAAACACCATGCCCGCCAGGGGCCCGCAACGAGGCCGCCGACGCCGTGCGCGCCGCCAATCCGGGCATGAGCCTGTTCGCCGCCCGCCGCGCCGTGGACCGCTGGGCCTCCGAAAACGGCCTCTGAATCGCTTCAGAGGCCGTCTTCCGTTCGCGTTTGAAGGTCGATCAGGTTCCCGGCGCCAGCCGGTCGTTCTGGACCCAGCCGATGTTGTCGTTGTCGTCCATGATCTCCCACCACATGCCGTCGCGGTTGCCGGTGGGATAGACGCGCAGGCCCTCGGGCAGGGCGCGGACCACCGAGCCGGTCTCGGGCGCCGAGCGCATGGTGGTGGCCTGCTGCACCACGAAGGTCTGGACCGGTGCGGCTTCCGATGCGTCAGCGCTCATGCCGCCCATCTGGGTGACCATGTCCGCATAGGCCTGGATGAAGGCCTGGGCCACCATGCGGCCGATCTCGGTGTTCTCGTAGCCGCCGCCGACCGCCCCGCCGAAGCCCGAGCCGCCCGCCGCCGCGCCGCCGGCGCCCCAGCTGATGTCGTTGCGCGAGGCGTAGCCCTCGGTGACCATCACCGTCTCGGAGGTGCGCACGTCGGTCAGGGACAGCACCGTGTTGGCTTCCGACCGCCGGGTGCTGATGCCCCCGACCACGGCGCCCAGGGTCGAGTTGCGGCGGCCCAGAAGCCCGCCCGCGATGCCCGCCAGGCGTTGCCGCCGGAGTTGGAGTTCTGGCTGGCCACTTCGCCCACCAGCACATAGTCCGCCGCGCGGATCTGGCCGCCGCCCACGTTGGAGCCCCGCTGCAGGTCGCCGCCCGCCGCCAGGTCCCGCTCGCGCTGGGCCACGCTCATGCCCGCGCCCCGGTCCAGCAGGGTGAAGCAGCCCGAACGCTGGATCACCGCCCGCAACAGGCTCTGGGGCGGCGACAGCTGCAACTCGCGGAACACGTCCGCCTGGCCGTCGGCGATGGCGACGGTGCCCAGATTGCGGGCGCAGCGCGGGATCTGGGCCATCATGTCGTCCTGGGTGCGCTGGGCGCCCGATCGGCGGTTCTGGGCCTCGGCGGGCAGGGCGCCCGCCAGGGCCGTGGCGCTCGCGACGGCGGCGCAGAGAATGAGTTTGAAACGAGCCATGTGAACCTCCCCGGTCAGATCGTGGAAATCGCCTAACGCTGATCGCCGTAACAGCCTATGGGGCGCCGCTCAACTGTCAGGCTTCGTCAGCCTCCAGGTCCGATTGGCTGGCGAGGAAAGGGGCCGGTTAATCCCGCATTTCGCAAGGCCAGTTCCCCTTGAACAAAGGCTTTGCCAGCTTTTGCGGAGCACTTTCTCCGCACACCCCGGGGAGGCCGTAAACTTCCTCCGAACGTCGGGGGCCAGGCAGGGGGGCGCCACACACATCCGCTCATCCCGGCGAAGGCTGGGATCCAGATCATAGAGCCAGGTGGCGGACATGAGCCCGCGGATACGACCGTCTAGTCCGGCGCCCGCCCTCTGGACGATGAAGTGAGACTCTCATTGCACTGTTTTTCGCTTCCGGAGTCTCACCGGACATACACATCCGCTCATCCCGGCGAAGGCCGGGATCCAGATCATAAGGCCAGGTGGCGGACAGGAGGCCGCAGTACGAACGTCTAATCCGGCGCCCGCCCTCTGGACCCCCGCCTTCGCTGGGGTGAGCGGGAGGAAAGGTTGGGCTGATGGAAGTTGCACTCCCATTGCACTGTTTTTCGCGCGCGGAGTCTCACTCAGCCGCCGAAGCCGCCCTCGTCCAGGAAGGCTTGTTCCTCGGGTGTGGTCTTGCGGCCAAGTTCCGGGTTTCTATGAGGAAAACGCCCGAAGCGGACGATGATGTCCCGATGGATTCGGCCCCACTTCAAGGATTCGGCGTCTCCGGCCGCCAGCGCCATGTAACGGTCCTGGTCCTCCAGCCGCTCGGAATGCTCGAACGGCAGCAGCATGAAGTTGCGAAGGGGGAAGTCGAACGCCTCGTGATGCCCGCGCTCCACCGCGTCCTCGGCGAACATCAGGGCCAGGGGGTCGGTGGCGAAGGCGTGGGCGGTGCCCCGGAAGCTGTTGCGGGGGAACTGGTCCAGCAGGATCAGCAGGGCCAGAGCGCCCTCGGGCGTCTCCATCCAGTCGTCCAGCTCACGCCGGGCGGCGGCCACGTGGGCGTCATGGAAACGGCGGCGGAATTCGGCGTCGAAGGCGTCGTTCTTGGCGAACCACTTTGCGGGCCCGGCCTCTTTCCAGAAGGCGACGACGGCGGAAGGGGTTATGTCTGTGCTCATGACTGAACACCTAAGCACGCCTTTGCCCGTTTTCCATGACCGCGACTGCGACCTGTCGATCATCCGCGCCCGCAAGGTGGCCGTGATCGGCTACGGCAGTCAGGGGCGCACCCACGCCCTGAACCTGCGCGACTCCGGCGTCGCCGACATCCGCGTGGCCCTGAAGCCCGACTCCGCCACGCGGGCGAATGCCGAGGCCGACGGCTTCAAGGTTGTCACGGCGTCAGAGGCCGCCCGGTGGGCCGAGGTGCTGGCGATCATGGTCTCGGACGAGGCCCACCGCGACCTGTGGGCCGACGAGCTGGCGCCCCATGTGCGGCCGGGCACGGCGCTGGTGTTCGCTCACGGCCTGTCCGTGCGATTCGGCCTGATCCAGCCGCCGCCGGACGTGGACGTGATCCTGGCCTCGCCCAAGGGAATCGGCCCGCGCATCCGCGAGATCTACGAACAGGGCGACGGCGTCTTCTGCCTGTTCGCCGTGCATCAGGACGCCACGGGGCAGGCGAGGGGGCTGGGCCTGTCCTACGCCGCGGCGCTGGGCTGCGGCCGCAAGGGCATTCTCGAGACCACCATGAAGGACGAGTGCGAAAGCGACCTGTTCGGCGAGCAGGTGGTCCTGTGCGGCGGCGTCGGCGAGCTGATCGATCAGGCCTTCATGAAGCTGGTGGACGCCGGCTATCCGCCCGAGGTGGCGTGGTTCGAGTGCTTCTACGAGGTCAAGCTGGTGACCGACCTGATGTTCGAGCGCGGCATCGCCGGCGCCTTCGCCCGCATCTCCAACACCGCCGAATACGGGGCCTATCTCACCGGCCCCCGCGTCATCAACGACGCCTCGCGCAAGGCCATGGACGACGTGCTGGTCGAAGTCCGGGACGGCGCCTTCGTCCGCCGCCTCATGGCCGATTATGACGCCGGATCACCCGAGCTTCTGGCCCGCCGCAAGGCGCTGGGCCAACGCCCTATCGAAGCCGTCGGCGCGCACCTGAACGCGGTGGCCGGCCGCGCCCGCGACGATTGATAACGGCGTTAACCCACCCTAGAAAGGGCCCCCTAAAAACTCGGGGGAGGTTCCATGTCCAAGTCTGTTCTCGCCGTCGTCGCGGCCGTGTCCGCCCTGCTCGCGGCCGACGCCGCCACGGCCCAGTCCCGCTCCAGCTCGACCACGCGATCCACGACCACCACGACCCAGGACGGGAACACCACCCGCACCGAGACCCGCACCACCACGCGCAGCGGCGAGGTGTCCTTCGACGCCGACGCCGCCTTCGACGCCCTGCTGGGCATGGCCGAGCGACGGGACGATCCCGATCAGGGCCTGCGCCGCCGCGCCGAACCGGCCCGTCCCCAGGACGTTTTCGGCGACTGGGTCGTGACCGATGGCGGCCGTGATGTGGGCGACTGTCGATTCGACATGCGCGAAAACGGCTTCCTCGGCATCCGCCGGATCGAGACCCATGACTGCCCCTCGCGTCTCGGCCGCCTGTCCAACTGGCGGGTCGAGAACGGCGAGCTGGCCATGTACCGGACCGCGGGCGACAGCGAAGGCACGCGTCTGATGTTTGTGGAAGGCCGATTCGTCGGCGCCGGAATCACCATGCGCCGCCTCGACGATACGGGCCCGGGGCCCGAGGCCGGCGATCATCGCGACTACGACGACGGTCCCCGCCGGGGCGGACGCTATGGCCGTTGGGCCGAGGACTACGCCGGAACCTGGCGCCATACCGAGGTCTCCAACACCGGCATGCGCCGCCAGTGCACGGTCAACCTGACCACCAACCCCGCCTTCGGCCGCTATGCGGGCTCCAGCTCGGGCTGTTTCGGCCCGCTGATGTTCGTGTCGTCCTGGGGCTATGAGGACGGCCAGGTGGTCCTGTACCGCGCCGGCGGAAACGCCGTGGCCATCTTCCGCGGCCGCAGCGGACGCCTGACCGCCCCCCACGAGGACGGCGAGCTGGTTCTGTATCGCTGAGGAAATGCCTCGCC
>NZ_BATC01000008.1 GCF_000466985.1 Brevundimonas abyssalis TAR-001 | reverse complement strand
CGATCGCCATGGCGATCGCGGCCATTCTCACGGGCGGCAGCGGCGCGCCTGCTGCCGCGGCGGCTGCGATCAAGTCATGCCTGGCTGCAAAGCTCGGTGCTAACCTGCTGAGTGTGTCGGTCGATCTCTCCCACCACCGAGGTGGGTGGGAGTAGCCGCAGCGACCCCCATCGCCGTCAGGCGGCTGTCGCGCGATCGAGGAACGGCCAGGGCGGATCCACGCGATTGCCCTGGTCGAACCGTTCGTGGGGTATCATGGCCGGGCTGCAAAGCATGCCCACCGCCACCCGCCCGCAGCACCTTACCCGGCCGTGGCGGACAGAGAGGGATTCGAACCCTCGGTACGCTTTCACGTACACACGCTTTCCAAGCGTGCGCGATCGACCACTCCGCCACCTGTCCGTTCCACGCCGTGCGTGCGCCGCCGGACGGTCGATCCGGCGGAGGCGAGGCTGATAGAACAGGCGGAGCGTCTGGGCAAGCGCCGTCGGGCTTCCCATATGCGGCTGGACCCATTTAAGAGGCGATCCATGCTGTTTTCCAAATCCGCCGACCTGCCCACCGCCGACACCGCCCTGCCCGGGCGCGATCAGCCGCTGACCACCGACGAGGTGCACTTCGTCTCGGGCCGTCCGCTCAAGGGACCGCACCCCGAGGGCTTCCAGAGCGCCGTGTTCGGCATGGGCTGTTTCTGGGGCGTGGAGCGGGTGTTCTGGCAGTTGCCGGGCGTCTGGGTGACGTCTGTGGGCTATGCGGGCGGGATCACCCCCAATCCCACCTATGAAGAGGTCTGCACCGGCCGCACCGGCCACACCGAGGCGGTGGAGGTGGTCTTCAACCCCGAAGAGATCACCTATGACGACCTGCTCAAGGCGTTCTGGGAAAACCACGACCCCACCCAGGGCATGCGCCAGGGCGGCGATACGGGCACCCAGTACCGCTCGGCCATCTATTACGCCGACGACGCCCAGAAGGCGGCGGCAGAGGCGTCGCGCGACGCCTACGCGGCGGCGCTGAAGCGGGTGGGCATGGGCCCCATCACCACCGAGATCGCCCCGCGCCCGACCTATTATTTCGCCGAGCCTATCACCAGGGCTATCTGGCCAAGAATCCCGAGGGCTATTGCGGCATCGGAGGCACGGGTGTGGCCTGTCCCGTCGGCATCGGCGTGGACGCCTGATCGTGGACCGGGCGGGGGTGAAGCGGTTCTGCCTGGCCCTGCCGGCGGCGACGCTGGATCACCCGTTCGGCGACGACCACGACGCCTACAGGGTGGGCGGCAAGATGTTCGCCATCATGGGCGGCATGGGCGGCCTGTCGTTCAAGGCCTCGGACATCGCCTATGAGGTGCTGACCGAAACCGGCCGCGCCATCCCCGCGCCCTATCTGGCGCGCGGGAAATGGGTGCATCTGGCGGATCCCGCCGACTGGCCCGACGACGAGCTGAAAGACCATCTGATCACGGCCCACGCCCTGATCACCGCGAAGCTGACGAAGAAGTTGCGGAAGGACCTGGGGCTCTAGTCCTCCGCCGCCTGCTCCGCGATCCAGGCGTCCATGCGCTGGTCCAGCAGGTCCAGCGGCAGGGGGCCGTCCACCAGCAGGGCGTCGTGGAAGGCGCGGACGTCGAAGTCCTCGCCCAGGGCGGCTTCGGCGCGGCCGCGGATGTCGCGCAGGCGGATCTCGCCGATCTTGTAGGCCAGGGCCTGGCCGGGCCAGCCGATGTAGCGCTGCAGCTCGGTCTCGATGTTGTGGGTGGCGAGGGCCGAGTTCTCGGCGAAACAGGCCCGCGCCTGTTCGATCTCCCAGCCCAGCCAGTGGATGCCGGTGTCCGCCACCAGACGGCAGGCCCGCCACATCTCGTAGGACAGACGCCCGAACCGCTCATAGGGCGTGCGGTAGAAGCCCATTTCCTCGCCCAGATACTCGGCGTACAGGCCCCAGCCCTCGGTGAAGGCGGTGACATTGGCCCCACGCCGGAAATAGGGCCCGGCCTCGGCTTCCTGCTGCAGGGCGATCTGAAGGTGGTGGCCCGGCACCGCCTCGTGCAGGGTCAGGGCTGGCAGTTCGTACAGCGGCCGCTGGTCCAGCCGCCCGGTGTTGACGATGTAGCCGCCGGGCAAGCCGGCCTCCATGGAGCCGGCGAAATAGCGGCCGGTGGTGTAGTTGGCCTCGATCTCCTCGGGCACCGGCCGCACGTCGTAGGGCAGGCGGGGCAGGGTTCCGAACAGGGCCGGCAGGCCGCCGTCGGCCCGCTTGGACATCTCGGAAGCCTCTTTAAGCAGGTCCTCGCGGCTTGTGGCGTAGAACTGCGGGTCGGTGCGCAGGAAGGTCAGGAACGAGGCGAAGTCGCCTTCCCAGCCCGCGGCGGCCATCTCCTCATCCATGCGGGTGCGGATGCGCGCGACCTCGGACTGGCCCAGGGCGTGGATCTCGTCCGGCGTCATGTCGGTGGTGGTGTAGCTGCGCGCCAGGAAGGCGTAGTAGTCGCGTCCGCCCGGCCGGTGCGCCAGACCCAGGGTCTCGGGGGCGGCGGGCAGATACTCCTCGCGCAGGAACGCGACCCAGGCGCGGCGGCGCGGTGCGATCTCCCCGGCGATGATGTCGCGGGCCCGGGCGCGCCAGCCCTCCTGCACATCCGCCGGGATCGAGGCGGGCAGATCGGCAAGCGGCCGCAGCAGGGGGTCGGTTTCGGCCGTGAAGGCCGCGTCGGTCTCGGCCAGCATCAGGGCGTTCTCGACCACCGACCGGGTCTGGACCAGGCCAGTCTCCAGCCCCCGTCGTGCGTCGGTGCGCGCCTCGTCATAGAAGGCGCCCAGCCCCGCCATGCGCTCCAGCCAGGCCTCGCCCTCGGCGCGGTTGGTGATCCGGGTCGAGCCGGCCATGTAGCCGATCCACTGACCGGGTCCGCCCTCGGAGTCGAAGGCCAGCCGTCCCCCGTCGAAGGCGACGCGCTCAACCGCCATGTCGATGATCCACGAGATGAAGGCGTGATTCAGCCGGTCCTCCTCGGTCAGGGCCGCCGGGTCGATGGCCTCCAGCCTTGCTGCGAACCCGCGCAGGGTCTCGGCCCGCGCCACCTCCGCCTCGCGAGACGTGTCCGGCAGTTGCGACAGGGCCTCGTCGTCGCCCTCGCGGCCCGCGCTGATGGGGTCCTGCGACCGGTCGAAGGCTTCGTAGTCGGCCAGGATCGCCGCGAGGGCTGGATCCTGCGCCTGGGCCTCGGCCGGAACCGGCTGGGCCTGGACCGGCTGTGACAACGGCGCGGCGGCGGTCAGGGCCAGAACGGCGGCGCCCATCAGGGCGATGGATCGGGTCATGGAACGAAGCCCCCTCAAATCAACAACGGCGTGCATGGGGCCCGGCGGGAACGGCCGCGTCAATGCCCCGTTGATCCACAGACCGCGGTTCGATCGAGTCCGCTTGACCCGGCGGGCGACGCGCGCTCGATTACGGACCGGGGGATGCAAGGGGAGGGCGGCTCTTGAGCCGACGAGTGTTGACGCGGCTGATCGCCATTCTGATCGGCGCGTTTCTGGTGGCCTGGTTCGCTTCGCCGGTCTTCGCGGTGCGCTCGCTGATCAATGCGGCGCGCACCGGCGACGAGGCGCGGCTGGAGCGTCTGGTGGACTTCCCCGCCGTGCGCGACGACCTGAAGGCTCAGCTGAACGCCCAGCTGGTGCGCCGGGTGCGTGAAGACCCGGAGCTGCGCGACGATCCCCTGTCCGGCCTGGGGCTGGTGCTGGCGCCGTCGCTGATCTCCGGCGTGGTGGACGCCTTCGTGACGCCCGGGGCTATCGCCGCCATGGTCCAGACCGCCGAGGCGCCCGACATCATCGGCGACGAAGACGCGGTGACGCTGGAGCCCCCTGAGGACCGCGAGAAGGACATCCGCATCGGCTACGGCTATCGCGGCCTGAACCGCTTCGCCGGCACCCTCACAGACCGCGACCGCCCCCATGAGCGCATCGACCTGATCATGGAGCGCCGCGGCGTGTTCAGCTGGAAACTGGCCCAGGTGCGGCTGCCGAGGGACTAGCCCTTAAGCGCCGCCCGCACCGCGTCCAGTCCGGCGTCGGCCTTGTCGCCGTCCGGGGCGCCGCCCTGGGCGAAGTCGGGCTTGCCGCCCGCGCCCTGACCGCCCATGGCCAGCACCGCCGCGCGGGCCAGATCGGCCGCGTTCACACGGCCGGCCATGTCGGCGGTCGTCGCCACGGTCACCGCGGCCTTGCCGTCGGTGACGCCGATCAGGGCCACGACGCCCGAGCCCACCTGCTTGCGGAAATCCTCGGCCACGCCGCGCAGGCCCTTGCCGTCCACGCCGTCCAGCACCCGGGCGATCAGCTTGACGCCGCCGATCTCTTCCGGCGTGGCATCAGCGCCGCCGCCGCCGCCCAAGGCCACCTGCTTCTTCAGCTCGGCCACCTGCTTCTCCAGCGCCTTGACCGAGGCCGCCATGGCCTCGACCCGGGCGGGCACGTCGGCGGGCTGTATCTTGAAGTCGCGGGCCAGGCCGCGCGCCACCTTCGCCTGGCCTTCCAGATACTGACGGGCTGCCTCGCCGGTCAGCACCTCGATGCGGCGCACGCCCGCGGCGATGCCGCCCTCGGACACGATCTTGAACAGGCCGATGTCGCCGGTGCGCGCCACGTGGGTGCCGCCGCACAGCTCCATGGAATAGGCCGCATTGTCGCTGACCAGCGAGCGGCCGAGCGTCAGAACCCGCACCTCGTCGCCGTACTTCTCGCCGAACAGGGCGATGGCGCCGGCCTCGATGGCGGCGTCCGGGGTCATCAGGCGCATCTCGGCCGGGGCGTTCTGGCGGATCACCGCATTGACCTCGGCCTCGATGGCCTCGATCTCGGCCTCGGTCAGCGGCGCGCCGTGGCTGAAGTCGAAGCGGGCCCGCTCGGCGTCCACCAGCTGGCCCTTCTGGGCCACATGGGCGCCCAGCACATTCTTCAGCGCCGAGTGCAGCAGGTGCGCGGCCGAGTGGTTGGCGCGCGTGGTGCTGCGCTTGTCGGCGTCCACCATCAGGGCGCAGCGCTGGCCGATGGCCAGACCGCCGGACACGATCTCCACGTCATGCACGTGAAGGTCGCCGGCCTGCTTCTTCACGTCGGTGACGCGGGCCTCGCCGCCGGGCCATTCGATGATCCCGTGGTCGCCCGCCTGACCGCCGCTCTCGCCGTAGAAGGCGGTGCGGTCGAACAGCACCTGCACCGTCTCGCCCGGTCCTGCCGCGTCCACCGCCTGCCCGTCCTTGAGGATGGCCAGCACCTCGCCGGACTCCTCCACCCCGTCATAGCCGGTGAAGACCGTCGGCCCCATGCGGTCGCGGATGGCCAGCCATTCGCCGGCCGTGGCCGTCTGGCCCGATCCGGTCCAGTGCTCGCGGCTGCGCGCGCGCTGCTCGGCCATGGCCGTCTCGAACGCCGCCACATTGACCGACAGGCCGCGCCGGCGCGCCTCGTCCTGGGTCAGGTCCAGCGGGAAGCCGTAGGTGTCGTAAAGGGTGAAGGCGGTCTCGCCCTCCAGCATGTCGCCTTCCTTGAGGTTGGCGGTGGCGTCCTCGAACAGGGCCATGCCCCGGCCCAGGGTGGTGCGGAACCGCTCCTCCTCCTGACGCAGGGTCTCGGTGATGGTGGCCTGGGCGCGGCCCAGTTCCGGATAGGCGTCGCCCATGTTCTGGACGAGCGTCGGCACCAGCCGGTGCATCAGCGGATCGGCGGCGCCCAGCAGGTGCGCGTGGCGCATGGCCCGGCGCATGATCCGGCGCAGCACGTATCCGCGCCCTTCATTGGACGGCGTCACGCCATCCGCGATCAGGAAACAGGAGCTGCGCAGGTGGTCGGCGATCACCCGGTGGCTCGGGGCCTGATCGCCCTCGGCCCTGGTCTTCGTCTCGGCCTCGGACGCCGCGATCAGATTCCGGAACAGGTCGGTCTCATAGTTGGAGTGCACGCCCTGCAGCACCGCCGCCACGCGCTCCAGCCCCATGCCGGTGTCGATGGAGGGCTTGGGCAGGTTGGTGCGGGTGCCGTCCGCCGCCTGCTCGTACTGCATGAACACCAGGTTCCAGATCTCGACCCAGCGGTCGCCGTCCTCCTCCGGCGACCCGGGAGGGCCGCCCCAGATGTGGTCGCCGTGGTCATAGAAGATTTCGGTGCACGGGCCGCAGGGTCCGGTGTCGCCCATGGACCAGAAATTGTCGCTGCCCGCGATGCGGCCGATGCGGCTTTCCGGCAGGCCGGCGATCTTCTTCCACAGCTCCACCGCCTCGTCGTCGTCCACATAGACTGTGGTCATCAGACGGTCCTTGGGGATGCCGAATTCCTTGGTGATGAGGTTCCAGGCGAACTCGATGGCCTCGGCCTTGAAGTAGTCGCCGAAGGAGAAATTCCCCATCATCTCGAAGAAGGTGTGGTGCCGCGCCGTGTAGCCCACGTTGTCCAGATCGTTGTGCTTGCCGCCGGCGCGCACGCATTTCTGGGCGCTGACCGCGCGGTTGTAGGGGCGCTTCTCCTGGCCGGTGAAGACGTTCTTGAACGGCACCATGCCGGCGTTGACGAACAGCAGGGTCGGATCGTTCTGCGGCACCAGCGGGGCCGACGGCACCTTCTCGTGGCCCGAGGCCGCGAAGGAGTCGAGGAAGGTCGATCGGATCTGGTTCAGGGTCGCCATGTCAGTTCGCAAACGCGTTCAGGGGAGGGAAACAGGCGTCATATAGGGCTTTGAGCCCAAACGCATCACCCCGGCGTGATCGAAAGCACGCGGCGGCTGCGGTTTGCCGGCCTCATGGCGGGTGTCATCAAACTGTGGAAAACCCATCCGATTGATTCAGTTTTGTGAATCGCAGCCGTCCACAGTCTTTCACAGACTTATGCACCGGACGGCGGGTCCTCATGCACAGCAGGAGGAATTCGGGCGCTTGCCCAATAGACGATTTCGCGGGAACGTCAACGGGCCGAGGGACACGGCGGCGCGGAAATCCCGGGAGACCGGGAACTTCAAGCGGGTCGGTCCGGCTCTCTGATCCAGGCTTTCAGGCGTCTTCGGACGGCTCGATCGACCGGACAGGGCCAAGGCTCCCGAACCAGACGCCCTCGGGCGGAGGTTCACGGAGAACCGGGCCGGGATCGATGGACGACGACAGGGGAGACCCTGACGGAACGCCGGAGACCAGGAGCCGCCAGGAGGCCGCGTTTCTTCTTCGGGTTCGCCCGCCGGGGAAACGGTCAGGTTCCTGACCCTAAGGTCAAGTCCCAACCCGGACTTGGCGAGGGGACGATCGCAACGGTTCGACCGGGCTGTCGTCCCCTCGCTCAATTCGGGCTCCCGTTATTTCAGCAGCCCCACCTGAAAGCCTGTCTCACCGCTTCTGGCAGGTCGGGCACCAGAAGGTCGAGCGGCCGCCCTGGACCGTGCGGCGGATGACGCCGGTGCAGCCGGGCGTGCGGCAGGGGTCGCCTTCGCGGCCATAGGCGTCGAAGCTGTGCTGGAAATAGCCCTGACCGCCGTCGGCGTTGGCGAAGTCGCGCAGGGTCGACCCGCCCGCCGTGATGGCGTCGTTCAGCACATCGCGGATCTGGCCGGTCAGCCGCTCCAGCCGGGGGCGAGACACCTTTCCGGCCGCCGTCAGGGGCGAGATGCCGGCCCGGAACAGGGCCTCGCACACATAGATGTTGCCCAGGCCCGCCACGATGCGCTGATCCAGCAGGCTGACCTTTATCGACGACTTCCGGCCGCGGAACGCCTCGCCCAGATGGGCGGCGGAGAAGGCGTTGCCCAGCGGCTCCGGCCCCAGCCCCGCGAACCAGGGGTGCGCCTCCACCTGATCGGTGGGGATCAGGCCCATGAAGCCGAACCGGCGGGCGTCGGCGAAACCCACGCGGGTGCGTCCGGCCGGCCCCTCGGCGCACAGGCTGACATGTTCATGCTTGCCGGCGATGGGCGCGGGTTCCTCGAACTCCCCCAGCTGGCGGCCGTCCAGGGTGAAGCGTCCGGTCATGCCCAGGTGGGCCACCCATGTCTCGTCGGTGGACAAGGGCATCAGCAGATATTTGGCGCGCCGGTCCACCCGCCGCACCGTCGCGCCTTCGAGCCGCGAGACGAAATCCGGCGGAAAGGGAAAGCGCAGATCCGGCCGGTTCTGGCGTACATGGGTCAGGCGCGCGCCGGTCAGGATCGGCTCCAGACCGCGCCGCACCGTCTCGACTTCGGGAAGTTCAGGCATGGATCGGCCATAGACCATTTCGGCTTCAGGTCGAGTCGATCCGACAAACCTGAGGGGGCCTGGATGGCTTGCCGCCTGTCGATCTCGCTCACCAGGCATGGAACGCCAGGTCAGCTTTCATCACTCCCCGCCCGGCGGGTCGCGGCGGATAGTCCGTCTCAACGGAGGGGCCCATGCACACGCTTCTTGTCCTGTTCGCGGCGCTATGGACGTCTCAGCCGGAGCTTTCACCGCCGACGCTGGAGCAGGCCCAAACCTGGCCCGCCATTCACGAAGACACGGTCTATGTCAGCCGCCACGGCCCTCTCCTTGAAGGGGCCGACATGACGGTGGCGGTCTGGCTGGTCCGTCTGCCTCGTCCGGAACACGCCGCGACATTGCCGGTCCAATTCTACCGCTATGAGGTGCTCTGTAGGCCCGCTGCGATGCGGCGGCGCGAGAACCTGAGGGTCTTGCCCGGCGAAACCGAACTCGGGGCCGGCCTGGCTGCGCCGGCGGCGGAACTGCAATACCTCGGTCACCAGACTCCCGAGGCCCGGAATCTCTACGAGGCCATATGCACGGAATGACGGTTTTCCCCGCGGCGCTTGGATTGTCGGCCGGGGCGCCTAGCTAAGGAGCTCCCTCACACAATGGAGCTCGCCATGGACGTTCTGTACAAAGCCCACGCCACCGCCACCGGCGGCGGACGCGAGGACGGGCGCTCGCGCACCGACGACGGCAAGATCGACGTGAACCTGTCCACCCCCACCGAGATGGGCGGCAAGGGCGGCGAGGGGACCAATCCCGAGCAGTTGTTCGCCACCGGCTATGCGGCCTGTTTCCTCAGCGCCCTGCGGCTGGTTTCCGGTCGCGAGAAGCACCCCGTGGCCGCCGACACGGCGGTTGAGGTCACCGTCGGCTTCGGCAAGAACGACAAGGGCGAGGGTTTCAATCTGGACATCGAGATCAAGGTGACCGGCCACGGGCTGGACGTCGACGTGGCCGACGACATCCTGGAGAAGACCCATCAGGTCTGTCCCTATTCCAACGCCACGCGCGGCAACGTCGAGGTTCGAATCGGGCACGATTGAGGCCTTTTCTCACGAACCCGTGAACCTTTTCGGCGCGGGCGTGTTCTTCAGGCTCCACACCAACGGAGACACTTCCCATGAAGAAGATCGCCATTCTGACGACCGGCGTTTTCGCCGCCTTCGCCCTGGCCGCCTGTGAACCCGCCGACCCGGTCGCTGAAGAGCAGGCTGAACTGGTCGAGCAGGAAGCGGACGTGACCGCGGCCCAGCTGGAAGAGCAGGCCGACGCCGCCTACGACCAGAACATGGACCAGCAGGGCGACGCCCTGAACGAAGAAGCCGACGCTGTTCAGGATCAGGCCGACGCCCAGGCCGACCAGATCCGCGAGAACAACTAAGGCATCCAGCCTTCCGGTTATTCGGATTTCAGAAGGGAGCCCCTCGCCTCGGCGGGGGGCTTTCTTCGTTTGTGGCGGTCGCGCCGCTGGACCCGGCGGCGCGGAGTTTCTAGATGGACCTTATGGCCCCTTCTTCTCCCCTCGACGCATCGCCCGACCCCATGCTGACGCTGGAGCCGCACCGCAAGGTGACGGTCAGGGAGGCGTTCGGCGTCGATTCCGACATGACGGTCCCGTGTTTTGATACGAAGGACAGCCATGTGCCCGACCTGGACGAGGCCTATCAGTTCGACCCCCAGACCACCCTGGCCATCTGCGCGGGCTTCGCCTTTGACCGCCGGGTGATGGTCCAAGGCTATCACGGCACCGGCAAGTCCACCCACATCGAGCAGGTGGCCGCGCGGCTGAACTGGCCCATGGTGCGGGTCAATCTGGACGCCCACGTCAGCCGCATCGACCTGATCGGCAAGGACGCCATCGTCCTGAAGGACGGCAAACAGATCACCGAGTTCCGCGAGGGCATCCTGCCCTGGGCCATCCAGCGGCCGGTGGCCCTGGTGTTCGACGAATATGACGCGGGACGCCCGGACGTGATGTTCGTGATCCAGAGGGTGCTGGAGGCGCAGGGGAGGCTGACCCTGCTGGACCAGAACCGGGTCATCCGCCCCAATCGCTGGTTCCGCCTGTTCGCCACGTCCAACACCGTGGGTCTCGGCGACACGACGGGTCTGTACCACGGCGCACAGCAGATCAATCAGGCCCAGCTGGACCGCTGGAACATCGTCACGACCCTGAACTATCTGGACCACGACGTGGAGGCCGAGATCGTGGCCGCCAAGGTGCCGGAGTGGCGCGATGCGGAAGGCCGCCGCAAGATCGCCGCCATGGTCCGCGTGGCCGACATGACCCGCAACGCTTTCATGAACGGGGACATCTCCACCGTCATGAGCCCCCGCACCGTCATCACCTGGGCCCAGAACGCCATCATCTTCGGCGGCGACGTGGCCCTGTCGTTCCGCCTGACCTTCCTGAACAAGTGCGACGAGCTGGAACGCCCGACCATCGCCGAGTTCTATCAACGCGCCTTCGGCGAGGACCTGCCCGAGGCGGCGACACGGGTGAAGGTGGGCTAAGCCTGACCGGATTTAAACTGGACCGAAATCTGAGCCCAGTCGGACTGCGTCCGACTGAACCGATTTCGATCTAGACGGCCTCGTCGCCTCGCGCGGCGGCAAGGGTGCGGTCCAGACGGGCCATGACTTCGTCCCGACGCGCCTTGGCGGCGGTCATGCCGGCCTCGGCCCGGTCGATCACCGACAGCAGGGCCTCGCAGGCCTGATTGAGCGCGCCCTGATCGGGGTTCACGCGGCGCAGGGGCGTCAGCTTCTTGCCGTCGGCGCCCAGCGCCTTCAGCAGATCGTCGCGCCAGCCCATGGCCGCCTCGGCCACCTGCCCTGCGGTCTCGGCCAGGCGGGCGTCCACGTTCTGGATCATGCGGGTCAGGGGCAGGTGCTTCAGCCCGCCGTCGCGCACCGCGTCGGCGCGCTCGGGAAAGGCCATCAGGGCCTCGTCCAGCTCGGTGATGGCGGTCAGCAGGCCCTGATGCTGTTCGTTGAGGGCGCCGTTGCGGCGGCCCAGCCCGGCGGCGGCGTCGCGCAGCTTGACCGCGGCGGTGGAGATTGACGGCGCCAGATCGGTGACGTGGTGGCGGAAACGGGTCAGACGTTTCTTGTGGCTGTCGAACAGCCCGCCCAGGCCGGTGCGCGGGGTCAGCTCGGCCGGGCGCACGCTCGCCACCCGCATGCGCAGATCCTGAAGCTGGCCACGGATGAAGTCGGCGTCGACGCCCTGACAGGTCTGGTTCAGGCCCTCGCAGCCCGCGATGACGGCCGCGCGCAGGCCCTCCAGAGGTCCCGGATCGGCGGGCATGTCGGTTGCGGCGGCGGCGACCTCTTCAGAGGCCTCTTCGACAGCCGGCTCGGCGCTATCGGCGTCGTCATGGGGTTCGACGTTTGCCGTCTCATCGGAGGTCAGCGCGACGGCGGCGGTTTCCTCCGTTTCCACGACGGCCGACTCTGTCGCCTCCGCAGGCTTCTCCTCGGTTCGCACGTCTGACACTGGCCCCCTCCATGTCCTCAACATCCAGGTCTTTCGCCCGGCGGAACCGCACTATGCCAGCGAATTAACCTTTTCGGAAACCGTGAAGTCGGCCTCGGTCTTCTCGCGCACCTCATCCAGGGTGACGCCGTCGGCCAGTTCGATCAGCTCCAGGCCCGATCCGTCCGGCTTGACGTCGAACACGGCCAGGTCGGTGATGATGCGGCTGACCACCCCGGTTCCGGTCAGGGGCAGGGTGCAGGATTTCAGCACCTTGGACTGGCCGTGCTTGTTGGCGTGATCCATGACCACCACCACGCGCTTGACGCCGGCCACCAGATCCATGGCGCCGCCCATGCCCTTCACCAGCTTGCCGGGGATCATCCAGTTGGCGATGTCGCCGTTCTGGGCCACCTCCATGGCGCCGAGGATCGACAGGTCGATATGGCCGCCCCGGATCATGGCGAAGGAGTCCGCCGAGCTGAAATAGGCGCTCTCGGGGATCTCGGTGATGGTCTGCTTGCCCGCATTGATCAGGTCGGGATCCACCTGATCTTCGTAGGGGAAGGGGCCCATGCCCAGCATGCCGTTCTCGGACTGCAGGGTGACCTCCATCCCCTCGGGGATGTGGTTGGCCACCAGGGTCGGGATGCCGATGCCCAGGTTCACATAGAAGCCGTCCTTCAGCTCGAGGGCGGCGCGTTCGGCGAGTTGGTCGCGGGTGCGGGGCATGGTCAGGTCCTCATGGACAGAAGGGGCCAGGCCTTGATCGTTCCCAGCAGAAACGAAAGGCCCAGCGCCAGGACGATCAGGGAAGAAACGATCTGGAACGTGGGGCTGTGATCCGGCCCCCATACGCCGGGTGCAAAGACCGCAGCGGCTCGCACCAGCAGGACGGCGGTGATGGCGATCAGCCCTGTCCTCAAAAGCGGAGGCCGGGGCAGGTGTCCGGCGGCGGCGAGGGCGTACCAGGCCCACGCGAGCAGCACCACCGCGATGCCGATGGTTACCACATAGGGCAGCACTCGGCCCTGCTCCACCGCGCGCGCCATGGCTTCGCCCGCCCCGAAAAAGCGGAACCAGTCCGGGCCTCCGAACAGGCAGCCGATATGCGCCAGAGCTGCGGCGATGCTGCCTGCAGCCGCCGTGAGAAGCCAGACATTGGGTGGCGGTGTCACGCCGCCTCGCTGGATCGGACGGTGCGCTGTTCGATGCGCTTTTCGAAGGTCCCCTGGATCAGGCGGTCCACATAGATGCCGGGGGTGTGGATGTGGTCGGGGTCCAGCGAGCCGGTGGAGACGATCTCCTCCACCTCGACCACGCAGACTTTCCCGGCGGTGGCCATCATCGGGTTGAAATTGCGGGCGGTCTTGCGGAACACCAGATTGCCGCGCTCGTCGGCCTTCCAGGCCTTGACGATGCTGAGGTCGGCGACGAGGCCGGTCTCCATCACATAGTCGCGGCCGTCGAAGCTGCGCACTTCCTTGCCCTCGGCCACCAGGGTGCCGACGCCGGTGGCGGTGAAGAAGGCCGGGATGCCCGCGCCGCCCGCGCGGATGCGCTCGGCCAGGGTGCCCTGGGGATTGAACTCCAGCTCCAGCTCGCCGGCCAGGTACTGGCGCTCGAACTCCTTGTTCTCGCCCACATAGGACGAGATCATCTTCTTGATCTGGTGTGTCTCCAGCAGCTGGCCCAGGCCGAAGCCGTCCACGCCCGCATTGTTGGAGATGACGGTCAGGCCCTTCACGCCCGACGCCTTCAGGCCGGCGATCAGGTTTTCGGGAATGCCGCACAGGCCGAAGCCGCCCGCCATGACGGTCATGCCGTCGAACGTCAGGCCCTCCAGCGCGGCCTTCGCGTCAGGATAGATTTTTCCCATGAGTGCGTCCTTGGCGTCCCTGATTTTCACCGACTAATGAATAACGCGGCCTGCGCGCTTCCTAGCCGGAGGCGGCCGCGCGGGCAAGACCATGTCTCTAGCCGGTCAGCGCGCCGAACCCAAGGTCACGGGCCGGGCGGGCGGCGCGCCGCGAGAGCGGTATTTCGCGCCCTTGATCATGCTGACCGCCGCTTCCCAGTGAATGCCCCACATGACCTTCCAGGTCAGAAGCGGATGGGTGACGAAGGCGCGGAGCAGCGCGCCGTTGGTCAGGGGCCGGCGCGCTCCCGCGAAACTGGCGGTGAGGATGGGGGTTTGGCCCCGCCGCACGGCGATGGTGACGCCCACCGCCTCGCCCGGGGGACGCACGGTGAAATCATAGATCAGGTCCATGTCCATCAGGGGCGAGACGAAGAACACCTTGTCGGCGCTCTGACGCACCGGACCGTCGGGGCGACTGTGGGGCGTGGCGATCAGGTAGCTGTGACGCTCATGGAAGGTGTTGGTGACCTCGTACAGTATCGCCGCCAGGTCGCCGTCCGGATGGTGGCAGAAGAAGACGCTGAGCGGATTGAAGCCATAGCCGAGGATGCGCGGCATGGTCAGCAGGCGGATCGGTCCGCCCGCGATGTCGATGCCCGCCTCGGCCAGATGGGCCTCCACCTGTCCGCGCAGGTCGTGGCCCGACCGGTCGCCGTGGTCGGCGGCGCGCCAGCTCAGCAGGCCGAAGCGGCCCCGGCCCAGCAGGCCCGGACGTCGGTCCTCGATGTGGTCCAGATCCAGCAGCAGCATATAGACCCGGTAGGCCAGCCGGTGGCGGATGCCGTGCATGCGCTCGTGGGTCACCTTGCCCACATAGAGCGCGCTGGCGTCGGGCGGGGCGGCCATCAGCATGGGATCAGGCCACCTGCTCCACCGGCCGGCTCATGGACGGGCCGGGAGACGCCGGGGCGGGAGCCGTCACATGGATGCGCCCGCTCTCGTTCTCGACGGTCCAGGGCCGGCGCACGCCGCCCAGCTGCTCGGCCACGGCGAGGCCGGCCTGAAGGCCGTCCTCATGGAAGCCCGAGCCGAACCAGGCGCCGCAGAACCAGACGTTGCGCGCGCCCTGCAGGGACCACAGGTCCTTCTGTGCGGCCACGGCGGCGCGGTTGAACACCGGATGCTCATAGTCCCAGTCACCGAGAACGGTGGAGGGCTCCGGCTCGCGCGCCGGGTTGAGGCTGACGAACAGGTTCGGGCCGGGCAGGGACTGGAGATCATTCATCCAGTAGGTGACGCCGCCCTCGCCGCAGCGGTCGCTGTGCCCCAGATGGTTCCACGCAGCCCACGCCTTGCGGCGCCTGGGCATCAGCGAGGCGTCCCGGTGCAGGACGGCGCGGTTCTTCTGATAGGGGACGGCGCCGATCAGCCGGCGCTCATCGGCGGTGGGCGCCTCCAGCAGGGCCAGGGCCTGATCCGAGTGGACCGCCAGCACCACGGCGTCGAAGCGCTCCAGCGACCCGTCCGCCAGCCGCACCGCCGCCGCATCGCGTCCCCGGGCCACGCCGGTCACCAGCGCGTGGCGGACTGTGCCGGAAAAGTCGGCCAGGATGCGCTGGACATATTCGCGGCTGCCGCCGTCCACGGTGCGCCAGGTGGGCCGCGTGTCATAGGTCAGCAGGTTGTGGTTCATGTAGAACCGCACGAAGGACGCGGCCGGATACTCGCTCATCTGGCTCATGGACGAGGACCAGATGGCCGCCGCCTGGGGCAGAAGGTGGGCGTCGCGAAACAGGGGGCCGTAGCCGCGCCGGTCGAGATAGGCGTCCAGGGTCTCCCCCGAGGCCTCCAGCTCGGCCAGGTCGGGGGGCGCCTCCTTCTGGAAGCGCAGCACGTCGCCGATCATGCGCCAGAAGCGCGGGCTGGCGTAGTTGCGCTTCTGGGCGAACAGGGCGCCGACCCCGTGGCTGGAATACTCCAGGGCCCCGCCGTCCAGCGACACGGCGAAGGACATGTAGGCGGCCTTGTTGGGCACGTTCAGGTGCGCGAACAGGGCGGTCAGATTGGGATAGTTGGCCTCGTTGTAGACGATGAAGCCGGTGTCCACCGCCACCGGCCCATGGGGCGAGGGGGCGTCCACGGTGTTGGAGTGGCCGCCGATCCGGTCCTCGGCCTCATACAGGGTCACCTCGTGGGCCTTGCCCAGCAGCCAGGCCGCGGACAGGCCCGCCACGCCCGATCCCACCACCGCGATGCGCTTGCGTTCGCCGGAGCCGGCTTGAGTGGAGGCGACGAGATGGGGCGGCAAGGGGAACCTCCGGGTCCGAACGGGTTTCACGGACAAGTACGGCCCGTCGCGCCCGCCGGATGACATCCGGATGCAAACCTGCGCCGTATCTGACTGGAATGCCGCGCTGGAGGAGCCGTTCCGCATGAATCTGGCCAATGTCGCCATCCGCCGTCTTCAGGACGCCCCCTTTCCCGACTTCGTGGCGCGTCCGGCGGTGGCCAGTCTGGTGGCCGAGGCGAGGAAGCGGCTGGCGAAGGATCCGCCCCACACCGAGTTCGACTTCGCCTGCCAGATGGCCGCGCGGCCGGTGGCCGAGCACACCGACGCGGCGAACGAGCAACATTATGAGCTGCCGCCGCGCTTCTTCCGCCTGTGCCTGGGACCGCGCCTGAAATATTCCAGCTGCCTGTATCCCACCGGCGGCGAGACCCTGGCCGAGGCGGAGGATTTCGCCCTGGCGGAGACCTGCCGGCACGCGGACCTGAAGGACGGGCAGTCGATCCTTGAGCTGGGCTGCGGCTGGGGCTCGCTGAGCCTGTGGATGGCCGAACGCTACCCGAACGCGCAGATCACGGCGGTGTCCAACTCCAGCAGCCAGCGCGGCCACATCGAGGCGGCGGCCACGGCCATGGGGCTCAGGAACCTGACGGTCGTCACCCGCGACATGAACGACTTCCAGACCGATGAGCGCTTCGACCGCATCGTCTCGGTGGAGATGTTCGAGCACATGGCCAACTGGCGCGAATTGCTGACCCGGACGCGCGGCTGGCTGAAGCCCGAGGGGCGGCTGTTCATCCATGTGTTCACGCACAAGGACGCGCCCTACCGCTTCGATCACGGCGACAGCAGCGACTTCATCGCCCAGCATTTCTTCACCGGCGGGGTGATGCCCAGCCACCGGCTGATCCGCCAGTTCCCCGACCTGTTCGAGGTGGAGGAGGAGTGGCGCTGGTCCGGCGAGCACTATCAGCGGACGGCCGACCACTGGCTGGAGAATTTCGACGCCCACAAGGCCGAGATCATGGAGCTGATGCACCAGACCTATGGCGAAGACGCCAAACTGTGGGCGCGGCGCTGGCGGCGTTTCTTCATGGCCACAGCCGGGCTGTTCGGCGACGACGGCGGACGCACCTGGGGCGTCAGCCACTATCGGCTCAAGCCGTTCTTTTGATGGAATAATGGGAGACGCGCGATGATCAAATATGTGGCCGCCTATCTGGGGGCGGGCGTGGCCTTCGCCGCCATCGACGCGGTGTGGCTGACCACCATGACCGACCGGCTGTATCGTCCCATCATCGGCCCGATTCTGGCCGACAAGCCGAACATGGTCGCAGCGGTGGCCTTCTATCTGATCTATCTGTTCGGGATCGTCTTCCTGGCCATCGCGCCGGCGCTGAAGGACGGCCAGTGGACCCGCGCCCTGATCACCGGGGCGGTGCTGGGACTGGTGGCCTACGCCACCTATGACCTGACCAACCAGGCGACCCTGAGCGTCTGGTCCACGCAGATGACCATCATCGACATCATCTGGGGCACGGTCCTGACCGCCAGCGCGGCCACGGCGGGCTATTTCGCCGCCAGCTGGGCAGAGGGACGCTGGGGCTGATCCGGCTCGCGCCGCGCAAGCTGCGTTAACCTTTTCCCTCGCCTGAGACGGGTTCGGGCTGGCCTGCCAATCCCTTGTTGGGTTAACAGGGGTTCGTAAACCAGTCTGGTTTCCGGGGGGCGAGAGGGTTGCGCGCCAGCATCAACGCACTGACGGCGGCATTGATCGTGGGGGTGATCGTGGGCCTGGCCCTGACGCCGGACGGTCGCGGCTGGCTGCGCAACCCCACCCTCATGCTGGGCTCGGCCAACGCTTCGGCCAGCCCCCCCGCGCCGCAAGTGGTGGCGACGGTGGCCCGGCCCGAGCCTGTGGTTGCCGCGGCCCCGCGCATCACGCCGCTGAGCCGGCGCGTGGCCGAGGGCGAGCTGGTGGTGGGGGTGATCGGGGACTCCATGGCCGACGGCCTGTGGACCGGCGTCTACCGCGACCTGCGCGACGTGGACGGGGTGCGGGTGGTGCGCATGGCCGAGGTCTCCACCGGCCTGTCGCGCTATGACTATGTGAACGTTCAGGACAAGACCGCCCGCCAGTTGCGGGAACAGCCCATCGATGTGGCGGTGGTCATGTTCGGCACCAACGACGCCCAGGCCATCGAGCACGACGGAGTCATCCATCAGTTCGGCACGCCCGGTTGGCGCGAGATCTACGCCCGCCGCGTGGACGATCTGGTGGCCCTGCTGCGCCAGAACGACGTGGCGGTCTACTGGGTCGGGCTGCCGCGCATGAAGCGGGAGTCCTTCGACGGGCGCATGGGCCTGATCAACGGGCTTGTGGCCGAGCGCATGGCGGCGCTGGACGTGCCGTACATCGACACTGTGGCCCTGACCTCCAATGAGGGCGGCGCCTATGACGCCTATCTGACCGCCACGGACGGACGGCGGCGGCTGATGCGGGCCCATGACGGCATCCACATGTCCATGGCCGGCTACCTGCGGCTGACCGAGCCGGTGACCGAGCGCCTGCGGGCCGACGCCGGCCTGGACCGCATGACGGGTGGGGCCGGGGGGTGAGACTGGCGCGGCTGGCCGGGCTGGTCGCGGCGCTCATGACGACTTCCACGCCTGCCGCCGCACAGGATCCGATGAGCGCGCTCGAACGCCCCGAAACCCTGACCCGCTTCTTCGACGCCCTGGACGCGGCCGGGGCCGGTGAGGGCGAGCGGCCGGTGCACATCCTCCAGTTGGGCGACAGCCACACAGTGGGCGACATGATCACCGCCTCGGTGCGCTCGCGCCTGCAGAACAGCATCGGACGCGGCGGGCGCGGGGTGCTGCCGCCGGGCAAGCCCTATGCCTTGTACCAGCCCCGTCAGGTGGAGCTGTTCGAACAGGCCTGGACGGCAGTGACCCCGGGGCCGGGTTCGGCGGCCATGTCCGGCGTGGGACTGAGCGGATCGCGGGCCCTGATCTGGGGCGAGGGATCGTCCCTGCGCATCGAGGCCGAGGGCTCCGCCGCCTTCAGCCGCGTGGTGCTGTGCGGTGCGACCGACCCGGCCGCCGGGACCCTGACCGTGCGGGCGGGTTTCAGCGAGACGGCGGTCAGCTTCGCCGACCCGACCCCCGGCGCCGCCTGTCGCGAGGTGCGGCTGGGCGAACCGGTGCGATCGGCGACCGTCATCGGCGGGACAGGGGCGGTGGACCTGCATTCGGTGGCGACCTTCGCCGATGGATCCGGAGTGGTGGTGTCGGCGCTCGGCGTCATAGGGGCCACCCTGAACGACTTGGCCGTGCGCGATCCGGCGGTGGTGCGCGCCGAGCTGGACGCTTGGCGGCCGGACCTGATCGTGCTGGCCTTCGGCACCAACGAAGGCTTTGACCCGTTCCTCGACCCGTTCGCCTATGAGGCCCTGCTGCGAGGCCAGATCGCCCAGCTGCGGACGCTGGCGCCCCGGGCCGACATCCTGATCCTGGGCGCGCCGGACGCCCAGCGGCCAGAGGGGGGCGGAACCTGCGGCGACGAAGAGAGCCTGTGGCGCATCCCGCGCGAACTGCCGCTGGTCCGGGATGTGCAGCGCCGGGTCGCCGCCGACATGGGTGTGGCGTTCTGGGACTGGCATGCACGCATGGGCGGAGACTGTTCAGCGCACCGGCTGGCCACGGCATACGAGCCCCTGATGCGGGGCGACCATGTGCATTTCAACTCCGCCGGGGGCGACTGGATTGGGCAGATGCTGGCTGAGGACCTGACCGCCGCCTGGCGCGCGAGGGCCGTCCCGGCCGGCGCGGAGGAATAGCCGATGCTGTTCCCCACCCTGGCCTTCGGGGTCTTCTTCCTGTTCGTCTATTTCACCGCCTGGTCGCTGGATAGGGAGAACGGGCGGCGCAAGATCTTCCTGCTGCTGGCCAGCTGGTTCTTCTACGCCCAGTGGGACTGGCGCTTCGTCGGCCTGCTGATCGCTTCCGCCGTCCTGAACTGGGGCGTGGCGGCCCTGATCGCGTCCAGCGACAGCCCGGGCCGACGAAAATGGCTGGTGGCGCTGGGCGTCGCTCTCAACCTGATCATCCTGGGCTTCTTCAAATACTACGGCTTCTTCGTCGAGCAGGCGGTGGAACTGCTGAATCAGTTCGGCTGGGAGCGCGACGCGCCCCTGCTGCAGATCGTGCTGCCCATCGGCATCTCGTTCTTCACCTTCCAGGGCATCAGCTATGTGGTGGATGTGCACCGGGGCAAGACGCCGCCGGCGCGCTCGCTGGTGGACGTCATGCTGCTGATGTCCTTCTTCCCCCATCTGGTGGCCGGGCCCATCGTGCGGGCCTCGGACCTGCTGCCCCAGTTCGACCGGGTGCCGCGCCTGACCCGCGAGATGGCGGCGCTGGGTCTGCTGCTGATCGCCTGGGGCCTGTTCAAGAAGACGGTGATCGCCTCGGAGCTGGCCGTGCGGCTGGTGGACCCGGTGTTCTTCGATCCGTCGGCCTACGGCGCCCTGGACATCGCGGCGGCCACCTACGGCTACGCGGTGCAGATCTACTGCGACTTCTCGGCCTATTCGGACATGGCCATCGGGCTGGCGGCGCTGCTGGGCTATTCCTTCCCGCGCAATTTCGACCAGCCCTACCGCGCCGGGTCCATGCAGCAGTTCTGGCGGCGCTGGCACATCAGCCTGTCCAGCTGGCTGAGGGACTATCTGTACGTGCCGCTGGGGGGCGGCCGTAAGGGGCTCGTCTCCTCCTGCATCAACATCATGATCACCATGCTGCTGGGCGGGCTGTGGCACGGGGCGGCGTGGACCTTCATCGCCTGGGGCGCCCTGCACGGCGCAGTGCAGGCTGTGGAGCGGGTGTGGCGTCACTTCCGCGAGGGCAAGGCCGGTCTGCCGCATTGGCTGGGCGTCATCGTCACCTTCCACATCGTCTGCCTGGGCTGGATCCTGTTCCGGGCCGAGAGCTTCGACCTGGCCATGCAGATGCTTGAGGGCCTCACCCGCATGGCGCCGATCATGGTGCTGACGCCGTTCCTGCTGGCCTTGATCATCGGCGGGATCGCCATGCACTGGCTGCCGCCGCGTGCGGTGGAAGGCCTGGCCGTGCGGGTCAAGGAGGCGCCGGCCATCACCATGGGCGTGCTGGTGGGGATCATGATCCTGCTGGTCGAGGCCATGCGTCCCGAGGGCGTGGCCCCCTTCATCTATTTCCAGTTCTAGACGTTGGCATAACCGATGGACCCGAACGAGCCGAAAGACCCTGACGAGCCAGCGCCCTTCCCCGCGGGCGCGCACGACCCCTTTCCGCCGCGCGGGGCGGAGCTGGCGCCGGAGGTCCCGACGTCCGCGCCCGACCCGGAGCCGGATGACCGCAACGACTGGATCCAGTCCGCCGACGCGCACGACCTGCCTACCCGCGAGCCCCGCCTGAAAACCCTGGGCCGCTACGCCTTCCCGCCCGAACCGCCGCTGGACGAAGAGGGCGAGGCCGCTCGCGACCGTCGCTGGACCAGCCGCACGGTGATCTTCGCCACCCTGTTCCTGCTGGTCTTCAACAGTGTCTCGATCCAGTCCTGGGCTCGCCAGCAGGAGCCGGGCTGGATCACCGCCACAGTCCAGCAACTGTCCGACGTCTGGACCGCCCAGATCAGCCAGCTGGGCGCCGACCAGCCCCGTGAGGGTGTGCGCGAGGCCTACGAGACCGCTCGCGATCAACGCTTCCCGGGCCAGCCGGACGCGCCGCCGCCCACGTGAAGCGGCGCGGTTCATGACGCGGAGGGAACCTCACGCCGCCGCTGCCGTTGGGCGCTCATGATCAAGCGCTCCGTCTCCTTCATTGCGATCACCGCTGCAGCCCTGGCCCTGGGCGCCTGCGCGACCCTTCAGCGTGGGCCGGTGGGCAACGCGGCCGTGCCCGAACCGGTCAGGTCGGTGGACCTGAACGCCTATCTCGGTCGCTGGTACGAGATCGGCCGCTACGAAGCCGGCTTTCAGCGGGGCTGCGAGGCGAGCACGGCGACCTACACCCTGCGTGACGACGGGCTCATCGGCGTGGTCAACACCTGCCTCCAAGGCGGACTGGATGGCGAATTCAGGTCCGTTGAAGGCAAGGCCCGGGTGGTTGAGGGCAGTGGCGGGGCCAAGCTCGAGGTGTCCTTCTTCGGTCCCTTCTACTTCGGGAACTACTGGATCCTGGACCACGCCGAAGACTATTCGTGGTCCATCGTGGGCGAAGGCTCGGGCCGCTATCTCTGGCTGCTCAGCCGTACGCCCCAGCCGTCGGATCCGGTGAGGGAGCAGATCATGAGCCGCGCCCGCGAACTGGGTTACGACCTGTCGATCCTGCGGCCGACGATTCAGCCGTCCGAAAACTGACAGGGGCGCGGACGGCGTCGCGCCGATCAGCGTCCTCCGTGCTTGACCCCCGGCCCCGCCGCTCTAGCTTGGCGGCCTCATCGGTTCGGGAGTTCTCCAATGCATCAGCGGTTCGTCACCGGCGCGGTCTGCGCCGCAGCCATCCTCGCGGTCGTCATGGCGCCCGCCGCCATGGCCCAGGACGCCCCGGCTTACCGCATGCCGCCCGCGCCCATCGCCCAGATCCTCGACACCGACCCGGCGCCGGTCCCCAGCATCAGTCCCGACCGCGAGACCCTGGCCCTGCTGGGGCGCTCCAACCTGCCCTCCATCGCCGAGGTGGCCGAAGACGATCTGCGTCTGGCCGGCTACCGCATCAATCCGCGCAACAACGGTCCGGCCAACAGCCGCACCGCCTGGCTGAACAGCCTGACGTTCCAGGACGTGGCCACGGGCGAGCAGCGTGTGGTGGCCCTGGGCGAGGGCCAGCGCTTCATCGCCGGCGGCTGGTCGCCCGACTCCCGCTTCATGGCCTTCCTGGCCGACGCGCCCCAGGGACTTGAGCTGTGGGTGGCCGAGGCCGCGACCGGACAGGCGCGTCGCCTGACCGACCCGGTGGTCAACGCCGCCTTCAGCACCGCGCTGGACTGGACGCCGGACAGTTCCGCCGTCCTGGCCCGGCTGGTCCCCGAGGGCCGCGGCGCCGCCCCCGACGTGACCGCCGCCCCCACCGGCCCGGTGATCGAGGAGACCACCGGCCAGGCTGCGCCCAACCGCACCTATCAGGACCTGCTGTCGACGCCGGGCGACGAGCGCCTGTTCGATCACTATTTCACCAGCCGTCTGTCCCTCGTCCCGGTCGACGGCTCGCCCGCCCGCATGGTCGGTGAGCCCGGCCTGATCGCCGGCGCGGCCATCTCGCCGGACGGACGCCACATCCTGCAGACCCGGCTGAAGCGTCCCTACAGCTACAACGTCCCGGCCCGGCTGTTCCCCACCGACGTCATCGTCACGGACCTGAGCGGAAACCTGATCCATCAGGCGGCCGACCTGCCCCTGCGCGACAATGTGCCGACGCCCTTCGACTCGGTGGCCGAGGGGCCGCGCTCGGTGCAGTGGCGCGCCGACGCCCCCGCCACCCTGGTCTGGGTCGAGGCCCAGGACGGCGGCGACTCCCGCCGCGAGGCCGAGGTGCGCGACCGGGTCTTCATCCAGGCCGCGCCCTTCGATGCCCCGCCCCAGGTGCTGATCGATCTGAACGCGCGCTATGCAGGCGTGGACTGGGGCCGTGACGACCTGGCCATGGTCTCGACCCGCTGGTTCAACACCCGCCACGAGACCCGCTGGCTGGTGGACCCGTCCAACCCGGGGCAGGGGCGGCTGCTGCTCGAGCGCAACTATCAGGACCGCTACAACGACCCGGGCTCGCCCATGACGCGCCCGACGCCCGAGGCTTCCGCGTCATGCACATCACGCCGGACGGTCAGGGCGTGTTCACCACCGGCGCCGGCGCCACGCGCGAGGGCGCCTTCCCGTTCCTGGGCCGCATGGATCTGGCCTCGGGCGAGACCGAGCGCCTCTGGACCTCGTCCCAGACCCACTATGAGACGATCGCCGGCCTGCTGGACGAGGACGGCCGGGTGCTGCTGACCCGCCGCGAAAGCCTGACCGAGCCGCCGAACCTCTATGTGCGCGATCTGGACAGCGCCGATCCCCGCGCCATCACCGACTTCCCCGATCCCGCGCCCCAGCTGGCCGGGGCCACGCGCGAGACCATCGCCTACACCCGCGCCGACGGCGTGCAGCTGTCCGGCACGCTCTATCTGCCCGCCGGATACGACAAGGACCGGGACGGGCCGCTGCCGCTGCTGATGTGGGCCTATCCGGCCGAGTTCACCGACGCCGCCGTGGCCGGTCAGGTGGTGGACACCGGCAACCGCTTCGTGCGGCCGGGCGGCTCCAGTCACCTGTTCATGCTGACCCAGGGGTTCGCGATCCTGGACAACCCGTCCATGCCCATCGTCGGGGTGGACGGCGCCGAGCCCAACGACACCTATGTGGAGCAACTGGTGTCCAGCGCCCAGGCCGCCGTGGACGCCGTGGTCGAGCGCGGCGTGGCCGACCGCGACCGCATCGCCGTGGGCGGGCACAGCTACGGCGCCTTCATGACGGCCAATCTGCTGGCCCATTCCGACCTGTTCCGGGCGGGCATCGCGCGCTCGGGCGCCTACAACCGCACCCTGACGCCCTTCGGCTTCCAGGCCGAGCAGCGCACCTACTGGGAGGCGCCGGAGACCTACAACATCATGAGCCCCTTCATGCACGCGGACCGGGTCAATGAGCCGATCCTGCTGATCCATGGGGCGGACGACTCCAACTCGGGCACCTTCCCGGTCCAGACCGAGCGCTTCTATGCGGCGCTGAAGGGCCACGGCGCGGTCGCCCGCTATGTGGTCCTGCCCGCCGAGGACCACGGCTACCGCGCCCGGGAATCGGTGATGCACACCCTGTGGGAGATGACCGACTGGCTGAACCGCTACGTGCGCGACGCCGGGCCCGCCGCCGGGGGCGGGCGCTGAGGCAAGGTGCACGAGGCCCGGCTTCGCAGACGCGGAGTCGGGCCTCGGCGAGCCTTGTGCTAGACCTGTTAACCTCTTTCACAGAGCGACAGGGGGCTCGCGATGCTGGGGCTCATCAATCTCGTCCGCCGCACGGTCGAGGGTTCGATAATCTCTTTTGTGATCATCGCCGTGGTGGCGATCTTCGGTCTCTCGGAGACGATCAACGCGCTGCTGGCTGACATAAGCGTCGCCTCGATGCTCTTCCTGTTCGTGATCGCCGTCGTCCTGGCGGATCTGATCGGACGGTTTATCGCCATCCTGAGCCTGACCTTTCCCGACCTGATCCCGGACCTGGGCGAGAGGGACATGAAGCGCGCCTCCCTGATCCAGCGCCTGCGGCCGGGTCAGACCATGGCGCTTCTGTCCGGGGCCTATGCCGCGCGGCTGGTGATGTTCCTGGTCATCTTCGCCCTGATGGGGACGAGCTACGCCTTCGCGCCGCAGCAGGCGCAGCAGACCCTGTTCGGCGATCTGGGCGCCCTGGAGGCCATCGAGACCTTCCTGCGCGAAGGGATCGCGGGCTCTGTCGGCTATTTCCTGTTCTTCCTCGGGCCGCGCGATCTGCAGACGATCACCGGCGCCATCATCGCGGAGCCGCTGGCGTCATCCACCGTCAACGGCGACGTCTTTCTTGTGGGCATAAGGCTTTACGGGCTGGCCTTCGCCCTGTCTGTGCTGCGGACCCTGGCGACGCCGCTCATCTACCTGCGCGCGCGGCGCCGCGCAGCCAATCTGCCCGCTTCCGCTGAGCCGTCGCCGGCGGTTTGAGCGGCGCGGGGGCCCCGTGAGGGGCTGGGCGCCTGACCGTCTGTCGCTGGAAGAAAGAAAACGAATGGTGGGTGATCACGGGCTCGAACCGTGGACCCGCTGATTAAGAGAACCCGTTCTCGGGTTTTCCGATCGCCGCCGAACACCGCCGGGCGCACGATCCAACCAATTGATGTCATTGACATTCTTCGCGTCGCTGCGCACCGTTTCGCACGTTTTCGCAGGCGCCCGATGCTGACTTCCGCGGAAGAGTTCACCGTTCTAACGCCGTTCTAAACGCCTCCGAAAGCACCGTTCTAATGGCCAAAAAGTTAGCACCATGCCCGACCTCAGACTGCCCCTCACGGACAAGAATCTGATCGGCCTTCCGTTCGCTCGAACCGGCCAGTATCGAGCGCGGGACACGGATCTGGGCGGCTTCTTCGTGCTTATCGGGAGTCGGACCAAGAGCTTCATGATCCAGGCCGATCTGCGGCTGGACGGCGCCCGCCAGACCGTCCGGATGAAGGTCGCCGAGGTCGGAGAATTATCATCCCGGGACGCCCGCGCGAAAGCCAAGGCGCTGCTCGGGCGGATCGCCGACGGCGAGGACCCCCGGCCGCCCCGGAAAGCTCCGCCCAGCCTGCCGGAGCCGTCCACGCACATTCCCACCTTGAGGGAAGCCTGGGGGCGTTTCCGGGTCTCTCATCTGGAGCGCAAGGGACGCAGCGCGGCGACCGTTCGGATCTACAAGGACCATTTAGAACGGTTGTTTGCGGACTGGCTGGACTGGCCCTTGTCCAAATTGGGCGATGAACCGCGGCTTCTCGCGACCGCCATGACCAGATCTCGAAAGATAACGGACCGGCCATCGCCAACGGCGCCATGCGCAGCTTCCGGGCCGTCTACAATCATGCGCGCAAGACGTGCCGTGCGCTCCCGGCCGAGAACCCGTCGCTCGCGATCGACTGGAACCCGGAGAAGCGCAAGGACACCGCCATGGGGGTTGCGGACCTGTCGGCCTGGTTCACTCAGCTGGCGCAGATTCCCAATCCGATCCGGCGCGAGTTCCACCTGCTGATGCTGCTGTCCGGCTGCCGGCCCGAGGCGCTGAAGAATGTGCGGGTCGAAGACCTGAACCTGCGCGAGCGGTTGATGCATATCCGCAGTCCCAAGGGTGGGACCGACAAGGCCTTCGACATCCCGCTGTCCCGGGCCATGTTGGAGTGCATCTTCCGGCTCCGCCGTATCAGTCCGGTCATCTATCCGCAGAGTGGACGCGTCTGGCTGTTCCCGAGCGACAGCCCGAGCGGTCACATGGAAGAGCACAAGGAGAAGCGGACCGTCCTCAGCCACTGGGGCAACGATCTGCGCCAGACCTACCGCACGCTCGCCCAGGCGGCGGAGATCTCCGAGGTCGACATACACCTGCTGATGAACCATGCGCTCCCAGGGGTGAACCCCGGCTACATCACCCGCTCGAAGCTGATGCGGGACCACCTGAGGAGCGCGCAGGAGAAGCTCTCGGTGTTCCTTCTAGCCGGCATCGTCGGGCGGGGGAGGACGGCGCCCGCAGACCTGACCCGTTGGCTGAACAGCACCAGTCGGACGCTGCTGGATGATCTGATGGCGGTTGATCCGGACGTGGCGCGCCTGAAGGCGGGGCCCAGGGCGGCGATGCGGAGGCTGGAAGTGCAAGCCGCCCGGGTTGCCGTCCACGCGCTACCGGGAGTGCTGATCGATGCACCGAGTCGGCGAGCGCGAAGAGGGTGGCAGACGGCGAGCAAGGGCTTGCCTTCGCTCACGGAGTAACGAGCAGACGCAGGTTGTTAAGAAGGGTTTGCCGCAGGGACTCGGCGGTGACGCCTCGCAGGGAGGCGAGCGGGGAGATGAGATCCGCGACGTCGGAGGGCTTGCTCGGTCGTCCGGCCGTCTGGGTGAACGGGCCGTCCGTCTCAGTCAGCAGTCGATTCAGGGGCAAGCTGGCCACCAGCTCACGATGGCGCTCCTGGATCAGCATCTGACTGTTAATCGAGAAGTAACAGCCCTGGTCCACGGCGCGCCTGGCCTCGGACTTCGACCCCGTGAACCAATGCATCACGGCTCGGCCGCGGTCCGGTGGCAGACGGCGCTCCAGGTGTCCGAGGACCTGTCCGACAGCGCGCACGCTATGAATCGTCAGGATCTTACCTCCGGCTTCGGCGCAGGCGCTTAGGACACGGTCGAACACGGCGGTTTGATCTTCGAACGATTTGTAGAAGCGAGGCCCCGCGTCTAGTCCCACCTCGCCCACATATTTCGCCTCCGGGAGAAGTCGCTCCCACATGGCGATCTCCGACTTCCGCTCGGCGATCACTTGCGGATGGAGGCCGAGCGCGACGCGCACGTTTCGGGACCCCTCCGCAAGCTCGACGTTGCGGCTCCAGGCCTTCGGAGTCGTCGTGACCGCCAGCGTCACGACTCCCTGCCGCTCGCATTCGGCGATCATTTTTGCCTGGTCGGGATACAGGTCCAGATGACAATGAAAGTCGATCAGGCGCGGCGGGACGGCGTTCATCCCATGGGTTTTACAACGACGCCACGCACCAGCGCATCTACTTCGTTCAAGCCATTGACGTAGACCGCCTCATACTGAAGCAGTTCGTCCGGGAGATCGTTCAGCGGCCCCGGCTGATGGATCCGAAAACGGGCGCGGCTCGGCCGGGTCCTGAGTTGGGCGATCGCGAGCTGAAACGCCCGGATGTGTTCCCCTTCAGCCTTGGCGGCATCAAGTGGTCGCGCATGCAGGTCCGGCAGAGTGTACGTCGTCGGGTCCGAACCGAGTCCGACCTGGAGCGAGGCCCGCCGGATCAGGCAGGGTACGCAATGGCCGCAGTGCTGGGGGGGCGCCTTGACCCATCGCGCCTTGGCCGGGGAACTGCAGGACATCGTGTCTTTCGCCGTCTTCATCAGGAGCGGCTTGTTCTCGCAGCCTGCCGCCATTTCGCCTTTGGTCTGGTGACGATAACGATTGTGGAGCTTCGCCCGAATTCCAAGCTGCCCCAACAATTCATTCCAGCGAGCCATGTAGTAGGGATGTGTTGTGCGAGTGCTCAGGGATCCGAGGCGGAGTGGGTCCAAGGGGACGTTGAGCGAGATCAGGCCATTCTCCGGGACATGGATCGTGACGTCGTCATCGATCGCGTCGGCGGCGAGAGCGGCGAGAGCGAAGAACAGGAAGGACCGCCCCCGAAGAGAATTCTCGCCCGAGGATGTGGGAACGGCTCCGGTGGGAAATCCGACCCGAGCCCGCAGATGGATGAGGTCGGACTTGGGATAAGCCTTCTCGAGTCGGTCGGCGCAGAGGCTCTGGTGGGCGCTCGTGACGCCATCCCAGTAGTGGCTGACCAGCAGAGACGACCGCTTCTTCTCGAGCAGATCGATGGCTCCGATGTAGCTGTCCAATCCGCCTGAGAACAGGCAAACGTCCTTCGGTCGATGTAGCGGTAGCCGCAGCGGCGCCGGGGCTAATCGTTTCAGGCCAGGAGCCCTGGCGCGGAATCGAAGGGACCAGCGATCCCCGGTCAGGAAGTTAAGCATCTGGACCAGCAGGTCCGAGACGGAGGCCCAGAGGGCCGGATCAGAAACCGGCGTCTCCAGGGTGATTTCCCGGGTCCAGCGTCCTGAGCCTCAGAGTGCCGATTGACCCGCGTGTCAGCAGCCGTGAGCGTTGCGGCGAATATCGCCAGATCAACCGCGATCTCCCCGGGACGGAGACCGACCCCCGCCAGTTGATCCAGCGCTTGGCCGAGGCCGTAGTCGAGGCGTCGATCCGCCTCGATAAAGGAAATCTCCGTCCGGGTCAGTCCCTTGGCGGCAGGAAGTCGCGTACGATCCCGGTCGCCGAGACGGCAGACGATGCTGTGCGCGCTCATAGGTCGTCCCCGATCGCAGCGAGCACATCGAAGGCTCTCTCGTAAATCCCGTCCGCGGCGCCCAACACGTTCCGGTCGGTCAGGCTGGCCACCCCATCGAGCCGACCCGCGAGTTGCTGTCGCACCGTGCCCGAGACGAAGTCATGAAGTTGGGCCTGGAGCTGATCGATGGCGGCGACCGATGTGGGCAGGTTGATGCCGCGTGAACCAATGTCATTGAGAATGCGCGCTTCGATGGTTCGCGCGACGACGTCCAAGAAGAACTCCTCGAGCTGCCCCGGGGTCAGGGTGTCAAAGGCGCCCAGCCCGTCCTCCGCGAGCGCGTCGATGGCCTCGAGCATTCCTTGGCGAGCGATTGCTTCGTCGAGCGTACCGCCCGGCGGGCAGATGGCTTCGAGGAGCGCCAACAGCACGGTTTCGGCGGGTTGACCGGCTAGATTGGCGAGGTTGACGCGCCGCAGCGCTTCGACCGGTCCGTCCCGGGCAATGTCCCGTACGACGCCGAGCAACCGTCCCGCTGAGGCTCTCGCCTCGCCCATCCGTCTGGCCGCCCGGCGACTGCCCCCGACCCCGTCGCGGACATAGCGCGACACGCTTCTGGCGAGGTCGTCGCGGTTACCGGTCCTGGCGAACTTGTTGAACGCGGTCCGAGCCCCCCTCAACGAACCGGCGCCGGAAGTGTCCGGAGACGAGGAGGTTGGCGCGGGCGTCGCTGCCGGACTGGTGGGGGGCGTCTCCACGCCCGTCGCCGGATCATCGACCCAACTGGGGATCAGGCCGATCTGCGGCCCTCCGTAAGGGCTCGAGGTTCCCATTCTAAACCTTCCGGTCCATCGCGGCGGCGGCCTCGGCGGCCGCCTTTAAGCCCTTGTTGGTCGCCGCCGTCGCCCACCCGGCACGCAAAGTCTCGAACTCTGCCGCGACGAGAGTGTCGGAGAAGGCTCCGGTCCAACTGGTGACCGCCCAACCGCCCGCGGCGTCGGTCGGAAGGCCCCTGAGAAAGACCAGAAGACGACGTTGCAGAGACGGCCGGGCAATGACGAGTCGGGCCAGGCCGTGAACACCGGGCGGAGCGGCGGCCAGCTTGTCCGAGGATAGTATCCGGGTCTGGAGCGCATCGAAGACCTGTTCAGCCTCTGTATCGGTTATGCGTCCCAGGTCGGGATCTGCCGACCGGGCGGCCATAGCCGATCCGCTCAGTTTCTCGACCAGCGCCTCAAGATGATCCGATGCGATCACGCCTGCGAAATAGCTGCGCTTGTCTCGGGTGACGAAGACGTAGGGGCGCAGGTCCACGACCGCGAGCGGCGGTTCAATCTGGGCCCAGCCCTTGGACCAGTCGCTCCTCAACCAGTCCTCAGCTTCGGGCGACGCCGCGCCATCGACGATAGGCTTATCTCTTGGTTTGTTTGTCTGACCGACGACCGGCGCTGGCGGAGTCTTGGCCCCGGTCTCGAGGACGGCCAGCGCCGCGACACGGCCATCGACTGCGGTGGACGCGAGTCGGGAGAGCTGGTCGTACAGGTCCGGTGCGAACCGCTCAGCCAGCATGAGCTTGGCCAGGACGGGAAACTCGATGTCCTCGCCGAAACCGCGTTCCTCGGCGATGGCCTGCCGCAACGCCATGGAGTTCAGGAACCGCTTGATCTGACGTGGATTGCCTCGCGTGCCGTCCGTGAGCAGCCGTGTAATCTGGCTGCTCACACGCAGCGCGTCTTCCACCGACGGAGGAATCGTCCCGCCGAGCGCGCCTTGGACCACGGTCCGATCTAGACCGCGGCTCGCCCATGGCCGCCTCAGGTCCTCCCGCGCAGCCGTCAACAGCGATTGGAACTCAGGCGCCGCCTCACCGAGCGCCCTCTGCGCTAGGAGCAGGGTCACATAGGCTCGGGTCTCAGCCAGACCCAGCGCCGGGATGCGGAATGGAACCTGGATCAGCTTCTCGAGATAATTCCGCGAGTAGCTCATCGGGCCGGTGGTCGCCGGGAGTTCGGGAAAATGACGGCGGACCGAATATTCAATCATCGCCTCGTCCGCCGCGATGACGAAGGCCGTACGCGGCACAAAAAGGAAGAGGCGAATTGCTTCCAGTGTGGCGATGGCGGTCTCCGGCAGACACCGATCAAGATCGTCGATCAGAACGACCAGCTGATCGATCTCGGCCGCGTCGAGCAGGGCCTCAAACTCCTCTCGGAAGGCATGCATCTGATCCGGCGCGGTCTCCGATGAGGCTTCGGAAGCTTTCAGGACCCCGCTGGCCTTTTCGGCCAAGCCCTTGAGGGTTTCGGGCGTCACCATTTGGGAGGGATCGGCGACGAACCCGGACAGTCCGTTGTACAGAGATCGCAACAAGTCCGGAGACGGGACGCCGGTCGCCGCAGTGAACGCCATGCCTCCTGCCGCTTGGGCCACCTTGAGCCAGTCGACCCTTTTGAGGAGTTTCTTGGCGGCTTCGGCAACCTTCGCAGACCCTGGCCTGGCACGACGAAGCTCCGAGATGATCGTCTCGATGACGACAGCCTTCGCGTCTTCGAAACCCTCAAATACCCAACCGTTGAACCACAGGGTTATGACGCGGTCCTGGCCCTCGAACGCCGCAGCCGTCATCTTCAGGACACTAGATTTCCCGGCGCCCCAGTCGCCATGAACACCGATCGTCACCGGGACATCGGCGCTCTGTCTCACCAGCCGCACAACCGTGCGCGCGATCGCCTCGTAATAGAGAAGATCGACCGCCGTCTCTTGGTCGCTCAGGAAGAATGGGTCGGCGCGTCTGCTCAATCGAAACCTCCGGAAGGGCGATAGCGCTTCGCCAACGCGCCGTATCAACAACAACGTTAAGCTTGACGGCTGGGCAGTGTCCATTCAGGAATCACACGGCAAAGCTGTTGCGTCAGCGGATCGACGGCCACGGCAAACATACTTCTTCGACATCCTCTCCCGATTCACCGTCTTGCTGCTACGGTAGGCGACGTGATGCGCACGACGCCTATGAGATTTACGGAACGCTACGCCCGTCTGAATCGGCGTCGCCGTCATCGCATTCGGACTCAGGCTGGCGGGGCGATGATCAGCGCCGCCATTGGCAGCCGGCCCGCCATCGGGCGACGCGTCTGAATTTCGGCGTGAACCGATCTCAATTCGAGCGCAAAGGGTTTGTGCAGGTCGGGTGCGCGAGCGCTCGGCAGGGGCAGGGTCGTCGGAACGAAGTCGATTATTACCGAGTCCGAGCGCCGCGACGCCAACGGCAGGGCCAGGAATCCGCCCGCCTCGCCGGGAACCAGCCGCAAGCGCCTTTGGCCCTGCCGGTCATCCTGGATCAGCGTGAGGACGGCCTGCTCGAAGTCGATACGGCAAGGCACCGTCGCCCGTTCGACGCTGCGGTGGACGGTCAGCCTGATCCGGAACTGGTCCAGCGTCGAAATGCCGAACTCCGCCGACGCGGCCGCTGTGAGAATGGAAACGCGCGGTCGCTCGTGGAGCCACCGCAGGATCGACCAGATCGGTCTCGCCGCCCACGGACCCGGGACGCGCGCCCGAACGCCGTGGAGAGCCCGAACGCCCAGCGCCAACGCCGCCACGAGGACGGACAGGGCGACGATTGCCCAAGCCCAGGGCCGGGGAACCGGCGGGAGGAGGTCGGGGAGGAGTTTGTCTATGGTGAACCAGGCCGCCGCGGTGAGCGAGGGGAGCCAGGCGACCAGTCCCCGCCGCCTCATGACGGCCAAACGGCGCGCAGGCCTTCCACCAGGCGGTCGCGCCGGTCGGGCGCGAGCTGGTCCAGATTCCGCTGCTTCCAGCGCACGGCCGGCAGGTCGGCGATGGTCGGCAGGCCGATGAGATCCCAATCAGGGTCGCCACGTTTGAAGCCGATCAGGAACGCCCGGTGCTCGGCCGGCATCTCAGCGACGATGATCGCGATCAGCGCCTCGCGCGCGGCGATCAGGTCGTCGAGGTCGACAGGCTCCTTCGTCATGCCGACGAAGCCCCGCCGGAACTCCTCGGCGATGTCCTTGCGGCGCGGGCGCAGTACTTCGGCCATCGGGCGAGGGTGGCTGATCAGATAGGCGATAAAAGCTTGGCGCATTTGATCGCCCACGCCTTCGTTGGCCAACAGGTCGCGCACGTCGAACAGGTCGCGCGGGTGCTGGCGATCCAGGGCGGCGGCGATCTTGCCCCCATAGAGGTCGGGCAGGGACACCATCTGGGCCTCAGCGAAGCCAAACCGGTCTTCCACGGCCGGCGCGACGCTCCGCAGCTCAGGAGCGAACACCGTGCCGCGCAATACGGGCGTGACCTCGATCTTGATCTGGACGCCATCCGCAGCGACGAGAAGTTTGTCGATCGTGCCTTCGGGCCGCGCCTGGCCAGGCGTCACCACGACACCGGGCAGCCCGGCGGCCATGGCGGCCGCGATCCGCCTCAGGCCGGCGTCGATCGCGGCCAGGGACTCCCCGCGTTCGCGGACGGGCAAATAGGTCAGATCGATATCGACCGAAAGGCGCGGCAGGTCGCGGACGAACAGATTGATGGCCGTGCCGCCCTTTAGGGCGAATTCGGTCTCGACCAGCACGTACGGCAGGGTGCGGATCAACAACCGGACCTGGCGTTCGTAGAGATCACCGAACGGCATTGAAGTCTTCCGGCACGGTGATGCGGTAGGTCGGATCGAGTCGCCCGCCCTTGGCCAGCATGCGGTTGCCGCTGCCGAGGTTGATCGAGCTCCGGTCCAAGCGTTTCAGCCACCCGTGACCGTGACGGTCGGCGAAGAAGAAGAACAGGCGTTTGACCTTGATGCTCCGGCAGTCGTCGAGGAGCAGTTGCAGGCGACGCGGGCTGAGATTGGCCAGGCCCTCCACCAGGGCGTCGACCTGATCGAATGTCTCGCGATCAGGGAGTTCGTCGAGCAGTTCGAGCAGGGCCCGTTCGGGCGTCGAGACGAGCATCGGCCATTTCCAGTGCCCGATCGGCATCTCGGCGACGCCGGCCTGACCCCAGGCGAAGGGATCGGCGGGGCCGGACGGCTCCTGGCCGCGCAGCCCGAACCAGGCGGCGTGGCCGAACAGGCGGGCCGGATTGTGATAGAGGAAGCGGACGCCGAGCTTGAGGTCGTTCAGCCAGGTCGGCGGCCTGGTCAGGCCGTAGAGATGAACCTCCTGCACCTCGCGGCTCAGGTAGTGACCGAACCCCTGGAGTTCGAGCGCCGTGCGGCCTCCCACCACCAGTTGATAGTCGAGCAGGGTCTGCAGCGACAGGGCGACCAGCTGCCAGTCCAGCGTGCCGCGCGGGCGGCGATAGACGCGGCGCGCGGGCTGCTCGAGCCAGCCGGCAGCGACATATTTGGCGCGGAGCGAGTTATAGTAGCCGTGCTCGTTGAGCCAGGTGGAGTCCACCACCAGCCCCTCCGGCAACAGCCGCTCCAGCTTGTTTAGCTTTCCTAGCATTTGAGCACTTATGGTGCTCGAAGTGGAGACATGTCAAATACCCTGTTTCACAGAGCCTCATTTTGAGCACTGTGAGTTATCAGATTGGCGTATCACCAAACCAACCTTACATGGGCCGGAGGCGGACGACCTTCGGATCGTTGATCGACGGCCCGGGCTCCGGGAAGCTGGAGCCGGTGATCAATTCAAGCATGGCGGGGGCCAGACCGATCTCGCGCCCGATCGCCCCGGCGCCCCCGACCACCGCATCCGCCAGCGCCGAGAGCGCCGACGGCAGCAGCTCAGGCTGTTCGACCGGCAAGGCGTCGTCCGCGTCATAGGTCTCGACCTTGGCCTGTCCTGTTTTCACCAGATGGATGTTGGCGGTGCGGTACTGGGCCGGGGTCAACAGACCCAGGTCATAGCCCCGCCGAACCAGCGCGCGGACGGACATCTTCCATCTGAGTTTGAGCTCGAACAGCGCGCGCCAATTGATCGCACGCCCTCGTGGGAATTCCCGCAGGACAGCCCCACGCGGAAACAGGAAGGCGCTCGCGAAACGGTGGGCTTGGTCTTCGGTCGCGCGATCTCCCGTCTGCATGCCCCGGTGCATGATCAGATGGCCGCACTCGTGGGCGAAGTCGAACCGTTGCCGACAAAGGCTCTCCTTGAGAGAGCTGCGGACGATGATCGGCCTGCGCCGATCCATCGAGAAGGCGTCCACCCGATCCGACAGATCGCCGAAATAGGTGACGACGGCGCCGGCGTTCTCGACCACCCGCATCATGCTTGTGATCGGACCCGTCGTTCCGAGTCCCCAATATCGCCGGGCCTCTTCGGCCGCCTGTTCGATCTCCTCGGCCGTGGCCGCCGGCAGATCGGGGAAGGACACGGCCGGCAGTTCCAGGTGGACTTCGATGGCCGCGACGAATTTGTCGAGTAGCGTGCCCCGGGCCAGCACCTGGCTGGTGATCGAGGCTGGCCGGGTGATGTGCCCGCGGAAATGGCACTGTTCCGGCCGCACCGTCGATGGGATCGGTTGGGCCAGAAAGGCCGGCGTGACGCCCAGCACATCGGCCAGAGCGTCCACCACTTCGTCCGATGGCGACCGAGAGCCGGTCTCGAGCTGGTGGATGAACTGACGGGTCGCCCCGATCAGCTCGCCGACCTCCTCGAGCGAATAGCCATGCGCCAGCCGGGCGAGCCGGAGTTGCTCGCCTGCCATTTTCGAGTTCGTTTCCATGACTGGCCGGTCTAGCGACCGCCCCCCACCCAGATCCGTGCGGATCGGCCGATCATTCGGTCGTCCCGTCTTTCTGCTTCCTTGCCGCGATTCCGACGGCGGGCGCAGGCAGATCGACGCCCTCGCTGCCCGCGACCCAGAGCGGCGACACCTTGGTCACCGCTTCGTCCAGCGGCACCTGCCAGGTCAGCACCGGCGTATCGCCCGCCAGCACCACGAAGGTCACGGCCGTGATCGCGCCGTCCAGATCGGTCTCGATCGCGAAACGGTACAGGGGCTCGGAGGTCAATTTGACCAGTTCATCGGCGCCGAAAAGGCTCAGCTGCTGAAGTTCCGAGAAGGTCTGCTTCAGGGTCCGCGCGTTCGGATCGTCCGGCTCGCCTCGATAGAATCGGATCGGCACGCCGCCCACGCTGAACACGAACTGCATCGTCGGATTCAGGATCTCCAGCCAGTCGACGTCGGGCGCCGTCGCTTCGATCTGGTGCTTCTGGAAGGCGAAGGCCTCGCAGCCGAGGGTCCATCCCGTGCAGCCCGCGCTCGCGTCGAAGCGATCCAGGGCGTCGTTACGGCCGCGCTCGATCAGTTTCCCGATCGTGATCAGACGATCGCGGGTGAGGGCGGTGTGATGTTCCCAAGGGGTCATGCGGAGCTCCAAGCCTGCAAAGCCATAATGGGCAAACTGGATGATTCGTCAACTAACTCCGCGAAAGTAAGCTGGACACGACTTTGTAAACAAGGAAGCGCTAAGGGCTCCGCCCTCGCGCAGGCCAGGGTGAAGCGCCTCCGGCGCCGGACCGGCCGGTCTCCCCGACCTTCCGCGCCGGTCATGATCATCATCATCGTCATTGAGATCAGGCTTGTGCAGGCCGGGCGATCCCCCTCCGGCCGGTCCGCCCTGGCCTTTGCTACCCCGCTCTCGCCGAGGGGCAGGGTTTCAGGCGCGCAGTTCGCGTGCCTGCAACCCATGCCCAAAGGAGGCAGACATGACGACCCAATCCACCCAAACCGCCGCGACCGAGCCGCAACACGGCGCCGAGATCATCGTGCCGCTCAACCGGCTCAAGGCGTCGGACAAGAACGCCCGCAAGACCCCGCACAGCCCGGCCACCATCGAGGCCTTCGCCGCTTCCATCAAGGCCAAGGGGGTGTTGCAGCCGCCCGTGGTCGAGATCGAGCGGAACGGCGAGGGCGCCCCGACCGGCGCCTACCTCGTCACCATCGGCGAGGGGCGTCGGCTGGGGCTGCGGCTGCTGGCCAAGCGCAAGGCGATCAAGCGGACCTATCCGGTGCGCTGCATCGTGGACGCCGAGAACGACGCCCACGAGATCAGCCTCGACGAGAACGTCACCCGCGCTGACATGCATCCCGCCGACCAGTTCGAGGCGTTCAAGCGGCTGGCCGAGGAAAGGGGCTACGGCGCCGAGGAGATCGGCGCCCGGTTCGGGGTGTCGGCCCATGTGGTGCGTCAAAGGCTGCGGCTGGGCGCGGTGGCCCCGGCCTTGATGCAGACCTACCGCGAGGGCGGGCTGACCTTGGAACAGTTGATGGCGTTCGCCGTCAGCGAGGACCACGACCGGCAGGAGCAGGTGTTGGGCATGATCGGGCCGCATACGCCCGCCTACGCCATTCGCCGCGTCATGACCGAAACCAAGGTCCGGGCCGACGACCCCCGCGCCCGTTTCGTCGGCGTCGAGGCCTACGCCGAGGCGGGCGGGGCGGTGCTGCGCGACCTGTTCACCGAGGACGGCGGCGGCTGGCTGGAGGACGCGTCCCTGCTGGACCGGCTGGTCATCGGCAAGCTGGATGGGCTGGCCGAGGAGGTCCGCGAGCGCGAGGGCTGGAAATGGGCCGAGGCCTATCCGGATTTCCCGCACGGCCTCGGCCTGGGCCGGGTCTATCCCGAAAAAGTCGAGCGGTCCCCCGAGGACGAGGCGGCGATGACGGCCTTGGCCGAGGAGTATGACCGCCTCATCAGCGACAACGATTCCGCCGAGGTGCTGCCGCCCGAAGTGGACGCCCGGCTGGAGGAGATCGACGCGGCCTTGCAGGCCTTCGGCGACGACCATGCCTACCGGCCCGACGATCTGGCCCGCTCCGGCGTGATCGTCACGCTGAGCCATGACGGCGTGGCCCGGTTCGAGCGCGGGCTGGTCCGGCTGGAGGACGCCCTGCCGGAGCCGGAGGACGAGGCCCCGGAGCAGGGCCGCGAAGACGCCGGTGACGCGGAGGCCACGGCCCCCGCGACCAGCGGGGTCGCCAGCGGCGCGGCGGAGGCGGACGAGGGCTTGGCGCCCCTGTCCGAGAAGCTGGTGCTGGACCTGACGGCCCACCGCACGGCGGGCTTGAGGGACGCCTTGGCGGCGGATGCGAGCATGGCCCTGACCGTGGTGGTTCACGCCTTCGCCTTGCAGGTCTTCTATCCGCCCTACGACCAGCCGACGGTCCTTCAGTTGCGGTTGAGCCTGACCGGGCTGGAGCGGTTCGCGCCGGGCGTCTGCGAAGGCCCAGCCGGACGGCGCATCGCCGACCGGAGCGAGGCTTGGGCCACGCGTCTGCCGAACGAGGCGCGCGACCTGTGGGCGGTGCTGGTCGATATGTCCGGTTCGGACCTGTTGGACCTCCTGGCCCATTGCGCCTCGCTGGGGGTCAACGCCGTGCGCGACCCGCACGACCGGCGCCCCGGCGCCTGGGCCCAGGCCGAGACGCTGGCGACCGCTTTGGGTCTGGACATGACCGGGACGTGGACGGCGACCGCCGCCTCCTACTTCGGTCGGGTGTCCAAGGCGCGGGTAATGGAGGCGGTGGAGGAAGGCGTTTCCAAGACCGACGCCGACCGTCTCGCCGGAATGAAGAAGGCCGACATGGCCGAGGCGGCGGAAACGCTGATCGCGGGCAAGGGCTGGTTGCCGCCGCTGCTTCGCACGGCGCCGCCGCAAGTCGCGGACGCCGGAGAAGAGGCCGCATCTCCGAACGAGGACGCCTATCCGTTCGCGGCGGAATAGGCCCTAGCGTCGGGGCCGCTTCGGCGGCCCCGATTGCCCGACAGAGCTTGGCCCGGCGCTCGCGACGCTGACGCGTCGCTCGCGGAATCATCTCAGAGCGCCGCCCGGAAACGGGCGGCGTCTTCGCGCCATAGACCCACATCACAGATCAGAAGGGTTCGTTGGACTCGCTCGAAATGCTGGTCGAACTTCGCCTCCAACCGATCCACAAGTCGGGCGATCGTCTCGGTCATCCCGGTGCGATCGCAGTAATCGCAGGCGGCATTCTCACCACTGCTTCGCCAGTCCCGAGCCTAGCGACGGCGCTTTCGAGGCTTCACAGTTCGGAACATCGTCGCGGCTCTGGGGTTGCTCTTCGATCACCCCAAGGAGCCCTCCGATGCAAATCCAGCCCATGATCAGGACCCATCCCGACGTGCGCGGCGGCGTCAACGACAGTCTCGTTCGCGCGATCGAGGCGGCTTACGGCTGCGCCGCCGTGTGCCACATCTGCGCCGACGCCTGCCTCGCCGAGGAGATGGTCAAGGATCTCACCCAGTGCATCCGCCTAAATCTCGACTGCGCCGATGTCTGCCTGGCCACAGCCGGCATCGCTGCGCGTCGCACCGGCAGCAACGAAGCCCTGATCAAACGCATGCTCGAAACCTGCGCCGAGGCCTGCGCCGATTGCGCCGTCGAATGCGAGAAGCACGCCGACATGCATGAACACTGCCGTATCTGCGCCGAGGAATGTCGGCGTTGCGAGCAGGCCTGCCGCGATGCCGCCGCAACGATCAGCCCGTCACAACACTGAGAACGACCGCAGTCCAACCGCTTGGCTTCCCGAATAAGCTGGAACCCGGATCATGATGCCCATGCTACTGCTCCTCGCGACCGTGTCTGACAGTCCGCCCTGCGGAGAACTATGAATCAGCATCTCTGACCGCGTGAATCGCCAGATGTAGATCGGACCTGGTCCTAGCGGCGAGCGCTCAAGGATCGCCGACCATGCAGATCATAAGCCAAGCCGATCGTATCCGCGTAGCCGTTCAGACGATGAACCGATCCCAAGAACCGTAGTGCTCCTGACTCCGCCGCCCTCGCGGCAAACTGAGCGCCAGGATCGTCAGTCCGACGATCTGGTTCGAGAAGGTTCCTGCCAAGGATCCGCCGTCTATCATCCAAGGCGAGGCGATCAGCCATGCGGCAAAGCCTATGTTTAGGAAGCGGAGGGGACGTCCGACTTCGGCCATCGCGATGACGGAGACCGTGACCACCAGGGCTCCGATCAGATGATCCGTGTCCGCTAGGGGCGGTTCTGTGCCCAAAACCAGCCTTGAGAGCATCAGCCAGACGCCCAGCCCTGCGCTGACCACGAGGGTCCACGGAAGCGTCGCGCCCCGCAAAGCGGAAGCGGTCGCCCGTCCCCAGCCATCGGAAAAGCCCGGCCGCTTGTCGACCGTTCCGCCAGGCAGGGCGTCGCCTCGGAAGAAGGCTCGCCAGAAAGGTCGTCCGCGCCGCGTGTTCAGGACCAGGAACTGACCCATCGCCACGAGTTCATCCAGCGAATAGGGGATCATGATCAGCATCGCCGCTGCCGCGAGCAGACAGATCGTGCAGTAGGTTCCTATGGCGATCGGCTGCATGATGATGAAGTAGATGCTGACCACACCCAAGGGCACGACGACGATGCCGAACAGCACCACCATCCACGGCATGGTCCGCCACCGCGCCCGTCCGCCCATGGCACCCATCAGTATCTCGGCCATGTAGGTGATGGCGCCCACGCCGCCGTCGGCGACCGGCCAGGCCTTGGACATCGCCGAGGTGATGATGTGTTCCGTTCCGTTGAGGGGCCCAGGCGCCTCGAAGAACGGCTCCCACACATTGTCGACGTGGCCGAGCTGATAGGCCGTCAGAATTCTGGCTAGCACCAGCCGACCACGCCCAGGGCGATGATCGGGATGCGCTGCAGATAGGTCGATGGACAGTAGGTCCAGCCCGGCGGCGTGTCGGTCTCGTCCATCATACCCTCCATGCTCATTCCGGGCATCATCGGAATGAGGAGGGTGAGGGCGACGACAAGGGCGCCGACGAGCATGTCGTTGCTGTAGACCGCCGCGCTCGGCGCCCAGAACAGGATCCCGGCGCCCAGCAGCCAGACGCCGATGACGGCATTGGCCCACTGCGCCCAGCCGTTCCGGGGAGACATGGAGAAGGCGGCGAACACCATGATCAGTCCGCCGCAGATCACGTCGTTCCAGCCCGTCAGCGTATTTCTGAAAGCCGCCGGCCACAGGCCGCGATCTTCGGTGACGGACTGTACGGCGGAGGAAAACTCGGTTTGGTCGAAGACGCCGAAAACGAAAGGCGCCGTGGCCAGCCAGAGACCCAGTCCCATGGTCAGCCAATGCACCCAGAGCATGCTGAAATGCATGCCCTGCATTGACCGGGCGTGATCGGACAGCATCGCCCGGTGCTGTTCGGGCGGGATGGCGTGCGTCTCCGACGCGGCGACTTCGGCCTTGTCGTCCGCCACACGGGCCGCGTTTAGCTTGTTGGCGCGATACCAGGCGAACGGATCGGCCTTAAGGCCCGCAACGATGTCCGGAAGACTCTGGCGAAGGCTGTGTCTGGACGACCAGCCCAGGTGGGTTCGCGCCGCGGTCAGATCCAGTTCGTAGTGGTCGTCGGAGATGTCGACCATCCAGGGGCGGATGAAAGCGTCTTCATCTAGAACGGTCTCCGCCCAAACGCCTGCCTTGGCGGCCGTCTTCGGAATGGTGTGAGTTGCCCAAGCTTCGTCGTGGATCAAGCGGCCGAGGTCGCGCTGCAGTTCGTCATAGGTCATGACGTCGGCCTCGCCGAGTAGGACCGGGAACTCTGTCGGCAGATCGCGTCGCCGGTCGATCACCCGCTCGATGGCGTCGAGCAGGTCTTCCAAGTGCAACGAAGGTTGTCCCGTGGCGAGGTCGCCCGGATAGACGTGCGAACTCAGGCGCCGTTCGTAGATGCGCGCTATCTGTTGGGCGAGGAACGCCGAGTGGCCGCCGTCGTCATAAACGCCCGCCGGGCGCAGGAAAACGGCCGGAATCCGGCCTCGCTTCTCGCGGACGAGGGCTTCAGCGAGAATTTTGGACTCCCGGTACGGCAAGGCGGCGCTCAGAGACGCCGCCTCGTCGATGGGACGTCCACGCTCCGTGGCTTGGTGAACTAGCATAGTGCTGGAGAAGACGAACTGCTCGGCGTGAAGGCCTTCAACGCTTCGAGCATGCGCTCCGTGCCTCGGACCGTGACTGCCTCGTAGCGGGGGTCAGGGTCCCCGCTGAGGTCAAAGAAGGCCGCGAGGTGGACCACGGACGCGATCTGCTTGCCGTACCCGGCGCGGACGCGATCGAAGGCGGCCTTGACGCTGGCGTCGTCGGTGAGATCGATGCACACGCATTCCGCCTCGGCCGGCGGATGGGGCGGCATGTCCCGATCGAAGCCGATGACCCTGAAGCGCTTGGCCAGCCGCTCGACCAGAGCCGAGCCGATAAATCCGCTGGAACCGGTGACGATGACCGTCTCGGGGGTTTTGGCAGAGGTCGCCATCAACGCCTGCTGAACAAATATTTGATCAAGCAAGCTATGGCGAGAATCAGGGCGATGACGACCAGTAGTCCTACCAGCCCCATACCGCTCATCATCGAGCCGGCATCCATCATACCGTTCATCATGGTTAAGCCTCCTCGTAGACTAAAGTCCGCAAGTCTGCGTCAAGGTTCCCTCAGATCGATTTGGGCGACCGGCCTATTGCCGAACCTTCGGCCCAACGGGCCGGTCGACGTCACTCGGGTCGAATGGCCGTGATCTCGTTGACGCCGTCGCGGACGGAGACATCGAACGCGATGCGCTCGCCTGTCTCGGCGGATTCCGCTACGGCGGGCGAAGCGGTGAAGCGCATGGTCATCGCCGGCCAGCCGACGCCGGGGATAGGTCCATGATCGACGGTTATCGTGCCGGCGTCCGGGTCAATGGCGGTGACTACGCCGGTCCCGGTCCCGGTCTGCGCGCCGGCGTCAGCCGTCATCGGTATAGTCGCTACGTCAGCTTCTCCCGTCGCTGGCTCTTCGGTCGAGGCCAGCGTCTCCTGCGGTTGGTTGCAAGCCGCCAGGCCGAGCGCCATACCCGTCGCCAGGATCAATGAGTATTTCATGGGAAAATCTCCTCAGGTTGAAAGGGTCTGATCGAGTTTGCGCCGCCGGAGCAGCAGATAGCCCGCCGGGATAACGAGCATGGACAGCAAAGGCGCCGTCACCATGCCGCCGATGACCGGAGCAGCGATGCGGCTCATGATCTCCGATCCGGCCCCGTGACCGATCAGGATCGGGAACAGGCCGGCGAGGATGACCGCCACGGTCATGGCCTTGGGGCGAACGCGCAACAGCGCGCCCTCACGCACGGCCGCTTCCACAGCGGCGCGGTCCGGGTTGTCTCCCCGGGCCTTCAGCGCCTGTTTCAGGTAGATCAGCATGACCACGCCGAACTCGGCCGACAGTCCGGCCAAGGCGATGAAGCCGACCGAGGTCGCCACCGACTGGTGATAGTCCAGCAGGTAGAGCGTCCAGACGCCGCCGGTCAGGGCGAACGGCAAGGTCGCCATGATCAGCGCCGCCTCGTCCAGCCGGCCGAAGGTCAGATAGAGCAGCAGGAAGATGATCGCCAGGGTCGCCGGGACGACGATCTTCAGCCGCTCCGCCGCGCGCTGGAGATATTCGAACTGCCCGGAGTAGGCGATGCTGACGCCCGGGGTCAGCTCCACCTCGTCGGCCACCGCGGCCTGCAGGTCGCCCACCACCGAGGCCAGGTCGCGGCCGCGAACGTCGATATAGACCCAGGTGGTCGGCCGGCCGTTCTCCGACTTCAGCATCGGCGGGCCGTCCGCGACATCCAGCGACGCGACCGAGCCCAGGGTGATCTGCTGTCCCGACGGGGTCAGGATCGGCAAGGCCCGAAGCTCCGCCAGGCTGTCGCGGATTTCGCGCGGATAGCGCACGCTGATCGGGTAACGCGCCACGCCCTCGACGGTCTGGCCGATGGTCTCTCCACCCACCGCCCCGGACACGATGGACTGCACATCGGCGATGTTGAGGCCGTACCGGCCGGCCGCTAGGCGGTCGATGTCGACGTCGATGTAGCGGCCGCCGGTCAGACGCTCGGCGAAGGCGGAGCTGACGCCCGGAACAGCGCCGGCGACGTCGGCGACCTGCTGGGCGATCCGGTCGATCTCGGCGAGATCGGCGCCGGAAACCTTGACGCCGATGGGGCTCTTGATGCCGGTCGCGAGCATGTCGATCCGGTTGCGGATCGGAGGCACCCAGACGTTGGTCAGGCCCGGGACCTGGACGGCGCGATCCAGCTCCTCGACCAGCCGGTCCGGCGTCATGCCGGGACGCCACTCATCGCGTGGCTTGAAGCGGATCGTCGTCTCGAACATCACCAGCGGCGCCGGATCGGTGGCGGTGTCCGCCCGCCCGGCCTTGCCGAACACGCTTTCGACCTCCGGCACGGTCGCGATCATCCGGTCGGTCTGCTGCAGAAGCTCGGACGCCTTGGCGGCCGACAGGCCCGGCAGCGCGGTGGGCATGTACAGCAGATCGCCCTCGTCCATCGGCGGCATGAACTCCCCGCCCAGCTGACTCAAGGGCCAGGCGGCGGTGGCGAAGGCGATCAGGGCCATCAGCAGGGTCGCCCGTGGCCGCCGCAAGACCCAGTCGAGCGGTCTCCGATAGACGAAAACAAGCGCCCGGTTGATCGGGTTGCTGTGCTCGGCCGGGATGCGTCCGCGGATAAGAAATCCCATCAGCACCGGCACGAGGGTGATGGAGAGGATGGCCGCCCCCCCCATGGCGTAGCTCTTGGTGAAGGCCAGGGGCGAAAACAGCCGCCCCTCCTGCGCCTGCAAGGTGAACACCGGCACGAACGACAGGGTGATGATCACCAGGCTGAGGAACAGCGCCGGCCCCACCTCGACGGCGGCCTCGGTGATCACCCGCCAGCGCGCCTCGCCCTTAAGCCGGTCGTCCGGATGATCGTGTTCCCATCGCTCGATGTGCTTGTGGGCGTTCTCGATCATGACCACCGCCGCGTCGACCATGGCGCCGATGGCGATGGCGATGCCGCCCAGCGACATGATGTTGGCGTTGACCCCCTGCAGATGCATCAGGATGAAGGCCGCCAGCACGCCGAGCGGCAGGGTCAGGATCGCGACCAGCGCCGAGCGGGCGTGCCACAGGAACAGTCCGCAGACGATGGCGACGACCACGAACTCCTCGATCAGCTTGGTGCTGAGGTTCTCGATCGCGCGATCGATGAGTTCGGACCGGTCGTAGACCGGAACCACCTCGACCCCGGGCGGCAGGCCCGACTTGAGCGTCTCGAGCCGTTCCTGCACCGCCGCGATGACGGACCGCGCATTGCCGCCGGATCGCAGGATCACAACCCCGCCGACCACCTCGCCCTCGCCGTTCAGCTCGGCGATCCCGCGGCGCATCTCCGGCCCGATCTGGACCGTGGCGACGTCGCCGAGCTGAACCGGAACGCCGCCGGCCGCCGCCCGGATCGGGACGGCGCGAAAGTCGTCCAGGTCGGTCAGGTAGCCGTTGGCGCGGACCATGTATTCGGTTTCCGCCAGCTCGAGCACGGAGCCGCCAGTCTCGGCGTTGCCCTGCCTGATGGCCTCCACCACCGCCTGGTGGGTGACGCCGAAGGCGGCGAGCTTCACCGGGTCGAGCACGACCTGATATTGGCGGACCATGCCGCCGATGGTGGCGACCTCGGCCACGCCGGGCACGGTCTTCAGCTCGTAGCGCAGGAACCAGTCCTGCAGGCTGCGCAACTGGGACAGATCGTGCCGGCCGGTTCGGTCGACCAGGGCGTATTCGTAGATCCAGCCCACCCCCGTCGCGTCCGGGCCCAGCGCCGGCCTCGCCGTCTCGGGCAATCGCGACTGGACCTGGCTGAGGTATTCGAGAACCCGCGACCGGGCCCAGTAGAGATCGGTTCCCTCATCGAACAGGACATAGACGTAGCTGTCGCCGAAGAACGAATAGCCCCTCACCGTGCGGGCGCCGGGCACCGACAGCATGGTCGTGGCCAAGGGATAGGTGACCTGGTTCTCGACGATCTGCGGCGCCTGGCCGGGATAGGCTGTCCGGATGATGACCTGGACGTCCGACAGGTCCGGCAAGGCGTCGACGGGCGTGCTGCGAACGGCCCAAAGCCCGCCCGCCAGCAGGGCGAGCGCGGCCAGCAGGACGAAAATCCGCGCCCGGACCGACGCGCGAATGACGGCGGCGATCATCGGGTTGCTTCCTTGCGGGTCAGGCTGCGCACCGTCGGTTCGCTGTCCGCCGCCTCGAAGGTGAAGTCCACCTGGTCGCCGATCGATACGTCCTGATCGACCGTCTCCGGAATCCGGAAGGTCATGGTCATCGCCGGCCACTGCAACGCCGGCACCGGTCCGTGGGCGAGGGTTATGGTCCCCTCCCCGATCGCCTGGACCCGTCCGCTGGCCCGGTGGATGGCCGGTCCGTCGGCGGCCGCGGCCTGGTCGAGGTTGCGCGCCTCCACGCCCGACAGGCTGGCTTCCGAATCCAGCAGGAACTGCCCGGACGCGACCACCCGCTCGCCTTCATTGAGTCCGGCGAGGATCTGCGTCTGCCCGCCGGCTTCGCGCCCGACCCGGACCTCTGCGGGTTGATAGCGGCCGCCCTCCAGCGCGAGCATGACGAGCGTCCGCCGGCCGGTCCGGATCACCGCCTCGGACGGTACGAGCAGGGTGGTCCCGGACTCGCCGCCGAAGACGATCTGCCCGTACATGCCCGGCCGCAGCCGACCTCCACGATTGGTCATCTCGATGCGGGCCGTCACGGTCCGGCTGTCGCCCGCGATTTCCGGCAACAGGGCGGTCAGCCGCCCCGTCATCCGCTCGCCGGGGAAGGCCGCCAGCGTCACCCCGACGGTGCGCCCGACGCGCAGGCGGCCCGCCATGGCTTCGGGTATCGCTGCGTTGAGCCACACGGTCGAAAGCCCATTGATCTCGGCCAGGGTCATGCCGGCGGGCACGCTCATCCCGGCCCTGACGCCGAGCGTGCGAATGGCGCCGCCGATCGGGCTGGACACCGTCACCGTCGTCCGGGGCCGGCCCGAGCGCTCGACCGCAGCGACCAGGCTTTCGGGCATGCCCAGCAGGATGAGGCGTTGGCGCGCAGCGGCCGTGAGGGCCGCATCTCCCGTGCGCCGGAGCGCGAGATACTCGAGCTGGGCGCCGCCCCACTCAGGCACGAGCAGATCGACCAGCGGCGCGCCGGCCCGGATGACGTCGCCGGGCGCGCGGTCATAGACGCGTTCGACGAAGCCGGCGGCGCGAGCCTGGACGACGGCCACGTCGCGCGCGTTGAAATCGACGACGGCCGTCGCCGCGACATCGCCCTCCAGGGTTCCTGATCGAACCGTGGCGAAGCGGGCGCCGAGCGACTGGACGAGAGCGGGATCGATGCGAACGCCGGCCCCGGTGTCCGAGGCCTCGTCGGCGTATCGGGGGACCAGGTCCATATCCATGTAGGGGGACTTGCCCGGCCGGTCGAACCGCTGGTCCGGGACCATGGGATCGTACCAGTAGAGCACCTCGCGCTCGCCCGACGCGGCTTCGGGCGCCTCCGCGCGATCCGCCCCAGGTCTGGAGAGTCCCCATCCGAGGCCGGCGCCGATGATGATCAGACCGGCGGCGGCCGTCGCCCACCGGAGATGGTTGCGCTCGAGCCGGATCATTGGCCGCTCCCGTAGGTCAGGGTGATCTGGACGGCGAGCCGCGCCACCTCGGCTTCCCGGTCCAGGGCGTCGAGGCGGGCATTGGCCAGGGCGGTAAAGGCGTCGATGACCCCGGACATGTCCGCGGAGCCGGCCGCATAGCCGGCGGTCTCGACATCGGCGCGGGAGCGCAGGTTGGGCAGGACCACGTCCCTCGCCCGGATCCAGCGCGTTCGCGCCGATTCGTACCGGGCCAGATCGCCCTGGAGCTCCGCCGAGAGGGCGCGCTCGAGCGCCTCACGCTCGGCGGCGACGCGTCGCGCATCGGCTGCGCGGGCGGTGATCAGCGGCGCCTGTCGTGTCGATTGAAACAGCGGGAGGCGGACGCTGGCGCCGACGGAGACGAGATCGCCGAACATCGGGTCGCGGCGCGAATAACCCACCTCGAACGACCAGTCGGGCCGCCGGCCCGCGCGGGCCAGATCGACATCCGCCTCGGCGCGCTCGGCGGCGGCGCGGTAGGCCCGCAGGGGCGGCAGGTCCGCAAGGCTGATGCGCCGGGCGGTCGGATCGAGATCGATGTCCGGCGGCGGGCCGTCCGTTGTCGGCGCCGGATCGCCGGTCCAGCGCGAAAGTCCAGCGCGCGCCTCGGCGATGTTCGCGTCCAGGCCGTCGCGCCTGTCCTCAAGATCGGCCTTCAACTCCACAGGTCCGAGGGCCTGGGCCGGGCGGAGCCGGGATGACGCCACCGCGGCGGGCGCCGCCTCCCAGAGCGGCTCGAGCGACGCCAGAAGCTCATCGAGGACGGCCAGCCGGCGCTCGGCGTAGTGCAGATCAATCCAGGCCTGGCCGGCGGCGATGCGCACCTCCCAGAGGGTGGTCGCCGCCCTCGCCCGGGCCACGTCGACATCCGCCCCGGCGACTTCACGTTCGGCGCGCCGGCGCGCCCGGCTTGGAACATCCTGCTGAACGCCGACCTGAAACATGGTCATCGCGCTCTCGTCGAACCGGCCGGCCGAAGGACCCGACACCGGATAGTTGCTCAGGCCGACGCGCAGGCGGGGATCCGGCAGCCGACCGGCGGCGATCGCAGAGGCCCGGGCGGCGTCCACGCCCAGTTCGCTGGCGCGCAGGGACGGCGCGTCCGAGCTGGCCTCCAAGGCCTGTTCGAACGTCAGAGGTTCAGCCTGGACCGAGCCTGCGATGAGCAAGGCGCAGCCGCCGAACGATGCGGCGCGGAGCCAGAGCGGCGCGCCGCGGCGCGCCCGACCGGCAGATGATTTTAACACGACAAGGAACTCCGAAACCCTCGGACCCGTCGCCGTCAGGCTACGGGTTCAGCTGCTCGAATGGTCGGCGTCCAATGGTGCGCCGCCCGCGAAGACAGTGTCAGGGCTGGAGTCTGGGAGGATCTCGAAGCGGACACGGGGTCGTCCCCGTCAGGCGCGTCACCACCCGGTCGTAGGCCGCTGGTACGCCCACCGACGGATGAGACAGTATCGATTCAGGCCTCAGCACCGGCGAAACCGCCGTGCATCCCATCTGGACCATGCACTCCGGCGTCATCTCGTCGCACGGCATGCGTTTCCCGTCTGATGGGTCGGCTTGGTCCATCGCCATTTCCGCGCAGTCCGAGGACATCTCGACCGCGTCGGCAGCGACAGGCAACGGAGCGGCGCGCGCCATCGACTGGTCAAGAAAGCCAACGAACGCCAAGGCGATGATGAATGTGCGGATGACATTCCACATGCGGAAGACCTTCGCACGACCGGTTGACGGGCGCAACTCGGTCCGGCGGCTGAGCAGGCGACGGACGCTCCGTTCGCGGCGGAATAGGCGGGAAAGCCGGGGCCGCGTCAGCGGTCCCGCGCCCGTTATCCGACAAGGCCAGACGCTCGCGCCGCCGTCGGCGGGGCTCGCGGATGAATAGGGAACGCCAGGCGCGGGAACAGCGGCAATCGGTCTGACTTGTTCCGGGAACCGTGAGGAGCTTCCCATGCATATCCAACCGATGATCAACAGCCACCCCGACGTGCGAGGCGACGTCAACGACTCCCTCGTTCGCGCCATCGAGGCCGCCTACGGCTGCGCCGCCGTCTGCCGCATTTGCGCCGACGCCTGCCTGGCCGAGAAGATAGTGGCGGACCTGACCCAGTGCATCCGCCTGAACCTGGACTGCGCCGATGTCTGTCTCGTCACGGGCGGTCTGGCCGCGCGGCGCGCGGGCGGCAATGAGGCCCTCATCAAGCGCATGTTGGAAGCCTGCGCCCAGGCCTGTGCCGACTGCGCCGCCGAATGCGACAAGCACGCCGACAAGCACGAGCACTGCCGCCTCTGCGCCGACGAATGCTGCCGCTGCGAAGAGGCCTGTCGCGAGCCGCCGTCACCATCACCGCGTCCCGACACTGAAACGAGCCTCGCATGCGGCGCCGCCTCTGCGCAAAGGCGTCAACCGACGAAACTCACCCGGCGCCGAGCGCCTCGATGACGGGGCAGCGCGCCTGATCGCCGTCCTCGCAGCCGTCGAGGGCGCGACCCAGCACCGTTCCCAGCCGCTCGAGGTCGGCGATCTTCTCATCCACCAATTCCAGATGGCTCCGCATCAAGTCCCGCACAGCCCCGCAGGCTTCAGTCTCGGCATCGCTAAGCGCCACGAGATCGCGGATCGTGGGAATCCCAAAGCCCAGATCACGCGCCCGCCGGATGAAGCGCAGTTGCTGGGCCTCCTGCTACCCATAACGGCGATGACCGTTGCTGGTCCGTCCAGGCGGAGGTAAAAGCCCGATCCGTTCATAATAGCGGATCGTTTCGAGGTGGACCCCCGCCCGCGCCGACAGTTCGCCGATTTTCATCGCACACATCACTCTTGAACCCGTAGCCGCTACGGGTTGTAGAGCGGGTGACTGGCGCTGAACAGGAGCTGCCGATGACTCCCGATCCTACCGACCGCGACAAGGCCGAAATTGCCGTCGGCGCCTCAGCCGCTATTGCCGGCGCGGCGTCGGTTCTCGCTTGGGCCGCCTGCTGCGTCCTGCCGCTAGCTCTGTCCGTCGTCGGGCTTTCCTTCGCCGGCGCGGCGATGCTCGCGGGCCTGCGCCATACGCTGACCCCGATCGCCCTGCTCATCGTCGCGGTGGGCTGGCTGCTGCACTTTTGGCGCTTGCGGCGCTGCCGAACCGATGCGAGCTGCGACCGGCCATCGCGTCTGTCCTTCTGGGTTCTAGTAGTTGCGACGGCTCTTGTGGCGACGGCCTTCGTCTGGGAACCCCTGATTGAACCATTCCTCATGCTGCGCTTGGCAGCCCTCCGATGAGCACGCCCGTGGTTCTGACCTCGACGCTCGTCTGTCCGCACTGCCGCCACGCCGCGACGGAGACGATGCCGACCGACGCCTGCCTCTGGTTCTACAACTGCCTCGGATGCAGGCGCCAGCTAAGGCCCCTGCCCGGAGACTGCTGCGTCTTCTGCTCCTATGGCGACACCGCCTGTCCGCCGGTTCAGGTGGATGGCAAGGGATGTTGCGGCTAGGCTCAGTCCATGACCGATCACGCCACGCCGAATCTACCCTCGCGGGATTTCGAACTCACGTCGCGGTTCTATGCGGCGTTGGGCTTCGTCGAAGGCTGGCGCGACGAGGGCTGGATGATCCTCAAGCGCGGCGATCTCACGCTTGAGTTCTTTCCCTATGCCGACCTCGACCCGACGACCAGTTCGTTCAGCTGCTGCCTACATCTCGACAACCTCGACGGCTTTTACGCCGTCTGCAAGGCCGCCGGCCTGCCCGGGCAGTGCTGGGGAGCGCCCCGGCTTCACGCGCCCGCCGTCGAAGCATCAGGACTGCGCATTGGTGCCTTGATCGACCTCGACGGGACACTGCTCCGTTTGATCCACAACGCCTAGGATTCACGACGCGCGCTCCACTTGGACGCGAGGCTTGCTGTTCGAGCCGCCATCAGGGAGACTCTGGCGATGAAGAAGAGTCTCGATCATCTGCCGCTGCGCAAGCAGGCGGAATTGCGCCGGGTGGTGGAGGTGGTTCGGGAGTCGTTCGAGGAGGCGATCTCGACGCGCCGGGCCGCGCGGCTGAAGAACGGCAATATCCTCAAGATCATCCTCTACGGATCATACGCGCGCGGCGACTGGGTGCACGATCCGGTCGGCCGCTACTTCTCCGACTTCGACCTGCTGATCGTGGTCGACCACGAAGACCTGACCGACGGCGAGTTCTGGCATGACGCCGAAAACCGGCTGATGCCCTTGGGGCCGGACATCAAGACACCGGTCAGCCTGATCGTTCACAGCCTGGACGACGTGAACGAGCAGTTGGACCGGGGTCGCTACTTCTTCGCCGACATCGTGCGGGAGGGCGTGGTTCTGCACGACACGCCTGGCGCCAAGCTGCACAAGCCAGCGGACCTTAAGGCGCAGGTGGCGCTGGCGGAAGCCGAGCAGCATTTCGAGAAGTGGATCACCAGCGCCACCGGAGCGCAGGCTGGCGCGAAGTTTTATATCGAGATGGGAGACCGCAACTGGGCGGCCTTCCTTCTTCATCAGGCTGCTGAGCACCTTTACCACTGCATCTTGCTGGTGGTGACGCTGTATAGCGGCAAAGCGCACAACCTCGCCTTTCTACGCAAGAAGGGCGAGGCGATCGACGCGCGCCTCACGGCGGCGTGGCCGCGTGAGAGCAAGTTCGAGCGGCGCTGCTTCGAGCTGTTGCGCGAAGCATACGTCAAGGCGCGCTACTCCAAGCACTACAAGATCAGCGACGAGGAACTGGCCTGGTTGACGGAACGGGTAGAGGTGCTGCGTGGGCTGGCGGAGATGGTCTGTGAAGAGCGGCTGGTGCAACTGCGCGACGAGGTCGACGATGACGCTGGGGCTTGATTTGAACCTACAGGGACTCGCCGAAATCCATGACCGGTCATGACGGCGACCGTTGGAACGACGTCTATCGGTCGAAGACGTCCGATCAGGTCAGCTGGTTCGAGGCGACCCCGACCGCCTCGCTTGAGGCGCTGCGCCGCGTGGGCGCCGGTCCGCGCCGGTCACTGATCGATGTCGGCGGAGGCGCGTCGGCCCTGGTGGACCGGCTGCTCGATCTGGGCTGGAGCGACCTGACCGTCCTGGACATCGCAGAGGAAGCCCTGGAGGTCTCGAAAGCGCGCCTGGGCGCGCGAGCGGATCGGGTGGACTGGCGCGTCGCCGACATCGTCACCTGGCGGGCGAAGCGGCGCTACGATCTCTGGCACGACCGAGCAGTCTTTCATTTCCTGATCACGGTCGAGGCGCGAGCGGCCTACCGGCGGGCCTTGGCGGCCGGCCTGGCGCCCGATGGCCATGTGATCATCGCCACCTTCGCGCCGGAAGGGCCCGACCGATGCAGCGGACTGCCGGTCCGCCGCTACGACGTGGCCGGATTGCACCGTGAGTTCGAGGTCGATTTCGATCTCGTGGACCACTGGACGGATTATCACCGGACCCCGGCCGGAGGGTTTCAGGCCTTCACATGGGCCACCCTGCGGAAGCGGCCGTGAGCGCGTCGCTGGATCGCGTCGCCGCCGATCCGCAGCCGCCCCCGCTCGGGTACGCCGCGCTGTTCCTCCGCTTCCTGAAGTTCGGCTTCATGGCCTGGGGCGGACCCGTCGCCCAGATCGCCATGATCCGCCGCGAGCTGGTCGACGAGGAGCGCTGGATATCCAGCCCCCGCTTCAACCGCCTGCTGGCCGTCATGCAGGCCCTGCCGGGCCCAGAGGCGCACGAACTTTGCGTCCATCTCGGCATGCGGGCCAGGGGCCGCATCGGCGGCGTGCTGGCTGGCCTGGGCTTCATGCTGCCGGGCTTCCTGCTGATGATGGGGCTGTCTTGGGCCTATTTCGCCCTCGACATCGACGGGACGGCGCTGGGAGCCGCCTTCCTCGGCATCCAGGCGGCCGTCATCGCGCTCATCGTCCGGGCCGTGCATCGCATCGGCGAACACGTTCTGCGCAATCGCTGGCTCTGGGTCATCGCCGTCGTCTGCGGCTTGGCGGCCTTCGCGGGGACGCCGTTCTGGATCACCCTGCCAGCGGCCGGGCTCGTCTATGCGCTTCTGGCGCTGGGGCGTGGGATCCTGGCCGCGTTGGTCTTCATCGTCGCGGTCGCGCTGGCCTGGGTCGTGACGTCGTCGGGTTCGACAGCGGACCTCGACATTGCGCCGATCGTGACCGGAGCGGTCGATGCCTCGCTCCTGTCCTTGTTCGCGTCCGGCCTGAAGGCCGGACTGCTCACCTTCGGCGGTGCCTATACGGCCATCCCGTTCATCCGCAACGACGCCGTGGGGCGAGGCTGGATGACCGATGGACAGTTCCTCGACGGCTTGGCCCTGTCGGGGGTGCTGCCCGCTCCACTAATCATCTTCGCCACCTTCGTGGGCTATGTCGGCGGCGGGCCGGTCGGCGCGGTGGTGATGACGGCGGGGGTGTTCCTGCCGGCGTTCGGCTTCTCCCTGGTCCTGTATGATCGTCTGGAGGCCGTGCTGGAGGACAAGCGACTGCACGCCTTGCTGGAGGGCATCACCGCCGCCGTGGTGGGCCTGATCGCGGCGACGACCGTCGAACTCGCCCTGGCGACGAGCGAACGGATCTCTCCCCTGGTCATCGGCGTGGGGATTTTCGCGGCGTCGCTGGCGGTGCTCTACGTTTGGACCAGTCGGTTGAACATCGTGGCGGTGATCGTGGCGGCGGGGGGCGCCGGCATCGTTCTTCTCTGAGCCAGGGCGTTGGGCGCGCGCCTATGACGGGCGGGTAAGGTCGCCGCCGACCGTCCGTTTGCCGGCTGACCGAGGAGCGGACGGGCCGGCTCTCCTGGCAGCGGGCTCAGCCGTGCGCGGCCTCTCAATGGCTTGATCTGACCGAAAGCCGGTCGTCTTCCGCAACCGGGCGGGGCGAGTTTCTTCCCCGGCCTGACGGCCTCCTCGCGCAAGCAAGAAACACGCCCCGCCCAGTCCTTCGCGTGCGCTTCGGGGTCTCTCTCGCCTGCGGCGCTCCGACCTGCGGGCCGTCCGTCTCCCGGTCCGTCGATCGCCATCGAGGCCGCGGCAGGCGTGGCCCGACATCAGCAAGGAGAGACGACCATGGCCACCATCGGCACCTTCACCCAGCAAGCGGACGGAACCTACAGCGGTTCGATCAAGACCCTCACCCTCAACGTCAAGTCCGCCAATCTGCGGGCCAACGAGAAGACCGACGAGAAGGCTCCCGACTTCCGCATCTTCTCCGGCCAGACCGAGTTCGGCGCCGCCTGGAAGAAGACGTCCCGCGAGAACCGCGACTACCTCTCGGTCAAGCTCGACGATCCCAGCTTCCCCGCTCCGATCTACGCCTCTCTGGTCGAGATCGACGGCGGGCACAGCCTGATCTGGTCTCGCTGACCGAGTCGCGGCGGCGCTGACCAAGCGCCGTCGCCCCTTCCTTCACATCCCGTCCGAGGAGGCCGCCATGACGCGCCCCAACGAACCCGCTCGCCCCGATCTCTACGCTCGCGTCACAGATCGGATCATCGCCCAGCTTGAAGCCGGGGTCCGGCCGTGGACCCAGCCCTGGACAGCCAGCGAAACCGTCAGCCGGCCGCTCCGCCACGACGGCACGCCCTACAATGGCGTCAACGTCCTGCTTCTCTGGTCGAAAGCCATGACGCGAGGCTATGTCTCCGCCACCTGGATGACCTTCCGACAGGCGCTCGCGCTTGGCGCCCACGTCCGCAAGGGCGAAACCGGATCGACCGTGGTCTACGCCAACACCATCGTCCGCGAGGAAATCTCTGACGTCGGCGAGCCCGAGACGGCCCGCATTCCGTTCCTGAAGGCCTACACAGTTTTCAACACCGAACAGATCGAGGGACTCCCCGAGGCCTTCGCGCCGGTGAAGCCGCCCGTCCAAAACCCCGACGATCGCATCGCCCGCGCCGAAGCCTTCTTCAGCGCGACCGGGGCGGTTGTTCGGCACGGTGGCGGGTGCGCCTTCTATGCGCCTGGGCCTGACATTATCCAGATGCCGGCGTTTGAGACCTTCATCGACGCCGGGAGCTATTACGCCACGCTCGGCCACGAGATGACCCACTGGACACGCCACGCCAGTCGGTTGGACCGCGACTTCGGGCGTCGTCGGCACGGCGATGAAGGCTATGCTCGCGAGGAACTGGTCGCCGAATTGGGCGCAGCATTCCTGTGCGCCGACCTCGAACTCCATCTGGAACCGCGTGACGATCACGCCGCCTATGTCGAGTCCTGGCTCCGGGTGCTGCGCGACGACAAGCGTTTCGTCTTCAGCGCGGCCGCCCACGCCCAACGCGCGGTGACCTTCCTGCACGAACTTCAATCCGGCTGAGACCGTCAATCGTATCGACGCCGCGTGGCGGCGGCGTCGATCTACGAGGTTGGATCGTTCGTCACGTCGCTGAATCTACCCGCAGAAGGCGTATCACCGCCAGCCGTTCATCCGACATCTCCGTGAAGAAGCTGTGTGGTTGACCGGGATAGACGGTGAAGATGGTCGCGTCCGCGGCGTCGTGGGGCGACAGAAAATACACGCAGTCGAACCTGAGGGGTGTGTTCTCCAACCGCCGCCGCACAAGTGCCTGGAACGCTGAGAGCACGATCTGGATGAAAGCATGGCGGGGTCCATCCATCGCCCGTCGTCCGGCTGGGGCGCCCTTCAGGGCGGTGGGCGAGCGGTCGCGAAGCGGACGCCGAGGGGAGGACGGGGCAGCCCCGCAGGCCTACGGGGCGAGGGAGGTGACTGTCTAGGGCAGGATAGGCTTTGCGCCGGCAATGTCTGACAAAGCCCTCGACCGATGGACCGCCTCACCCTTCGCCTCTCGCCCGATCTGGCCCGTCGTTTCGACGCCGCCGCAGCCGGTCACGGGGGCCGGTCGCGCTTCCTGCGCAGCCTCATGGAGGGCGTCGCGCAGGCACATCTTCCCGTGCCCGAGAACCCTCCGACGGGCGGCAAGTCGAGCAAGCTGACCCTCCGCCTCGGCGAGCTGGATGTGGCCCTGCTCGAGACCGAGGCGGCGAGCGCGGGCCTGTCCCGCACCCAATGGTCTGTCGCCCTGATCCGCGGACGCCTTCACAACCGGCCCCAGTTCACCCGGCCGGAGGCCCTGGCGTTCATCGAGGTCCAGCGCGAACTCCGGCGGATCGGCGTCAACGTCAACCAAATCGCCCGCGCCCTGAACACGGCGGTGATGGAAGGGACGGTGCTCGACCTGGAGACGGCCCAGCTGGCGGCCTTCAGCGACGAAGTCCGGGCGCACATCGCGGGTCTGCATGATGCCTTCAACGGGAACTTGGCCTACTGGTCCGCGGAGCTATGACCGACTTCCGGACACCCTTCGGCTTCGAGGAGGTCCTTCGGCCGCCCATCGACATTCGACGCGCGCGGATCACTCCGACCGTGCTTCGCGGACCAACCGCCGCGGCAGGGTCGGGAACGCGCGCGCAACTGGCGCGGGTCGTGCGCCGGGCGCCGGAGGTGATGGTCAAGATCACGGGTCGGACGCGCGATGGAGGCCATCTTCTGCGCCACCTCGACTACATCTCGCGCAACGGCAAGCTCGTTCTGGAGGGGCCGGACGGCGAGCGGCTGGAGGGTCGATCTGCGGTTAAGTCACTGGCGGAAGACTGGACGGCCGAACTTTCGGTCGACCCAAGGCATCGACGGAATTCGCCGGTGTCGCTGTCGATCGTGCTCAGTATGCCGGCGGGGACCGACTCGTTTCGGGTCCACGACGCCGCGCGCGCCTTCGCCGACCAAACCTTCGGCGACCGCCATCCCTATGTGTTCGCGCTCCACACAGACGACCGTCACCCTCATGTGCATATGACTGTGCGGGCGCTCGGGCGGGATGGAGAACGGCTGAACCCGCGCAAGGCCGATCTGCAGGTTTGGCGGGACAGGTTCGCAGCCGCGATGCGGGCGAGGGGCGTCGAAGCCGAGGCGACCCCGCGTCGCGCGCGAGGCGTAGTCAAGAAGGCTGAGCGCATCCCCGTACGCAAGCTGCGGGAACGGTTCGTCGCGGGGACGGGTGAGATCCCTGCGGTGCTGGCCAGCGCCTATCGCGACGCCGCCAGACCGGACGGTCGTGACGCCGGCTGGCTCGGACCGATCCGGGACCGGCAGCTGACCATAAGGCGAGCGTTCGTCGCGGAGGCGCTGAGGCTCGCCCGGTCCGGTCAGGTGGAAGACCAGGCGATGGGCCGCAGGATCGAGCAGTTCGTGCCCGACATGCCGCCCGTCCTAACTCGAGGACAACAGATCGAGCGTCAACTCGATCAGGCGTGGCTTGGGAAGGATTTCACCCATCCTCCGGCGGCGCCGCCACCCGACCGATCGGCGCGCCGTCGCCGCTGATTGGCGGCAGCCGAAAGCGTCAGGACGAAGCCTGTGTTTCGGTGAGCCGTTTGTCGTCATTTTCATTGCAGAATCACGAGCGCTTTTGAGGCGGAAAAATCAGTAAGGAACAGCGAAGCGCGACATGCCTGCCGCCGTGCTTAATCGTCTTCGGGTTGAGCGTGACCGACAGGTCCACGCCGAGCGGTTCTTCCTGGGCCGTTCGATTAACCGCTGCGACGAGCCGCGCTAGACCCCCTTGGGGTCCGTCAGCTCCAATACAAGGGCCAGCAACATCGGATCGTCCGGCGCTGAATAGACCTGAGTCGGAATCCGGCTCTGGGTCAGTCTCATGGCGATTTCTACTCAGCTCCCCCACGGAGCGCCGCCTTCCTTTCAGATAGAGCGCGAAATAATTAATTCGTCGAGGAAGTCGAACGAGCGGAGTGAGGGAACTAGTCGCTCGCCACGTAATCAATTTAGGAAGCGGAGGACTGTCGATGGTTGGTGCGCAGCGTCTTGCTTCGCTCGATGTGATGCGCGGTTTCGCCGTCGTAGGCATGATTATCGTGAATTGGGCGGCTACGGTCGCAAACCATCATGTCAGCGTCGTGCCTTGGCCCCTTCTCCATGCAGAATGGACGGGTTTAACCCCTGCTGATCTCGTATTCCCAGCGTTCGTTGTACTGATGGGGGTCTCGCTGGGGCTCAATTATGACGCCTCTGTAAAGCAACCGTTTCGACGAGTCCTGGTCCGATCAAGCCGCCTCTTTGCCGTAGGCCTTGTGCTTTCCAATCTCTATTGGTTGAGGGATCCGGACCCAGACACATTCCGTATACTCGGCGTTTTACAACGGCTCGCCCTTGTTTATTTGGCGACCGCCCTTCTCATTCGCCATAGTTCCAGCCGTTTCCAGATAGTCATGATTGCAACTCTTCTTGTCGGGTACTGGGCGGCTCTCCTCGCGCCGCTACCCTCCGGTGTCCCTAGAGATATAACGGTGCCGGGCGCAAACTTCGTCTCGTGGTTTGATCGCGTGACGCTCAGCGGCCACATCTACGTACCGGGCCCTTCGGGTTACGATCCGGAAGGGGTTCTCAGTACGTTTCCTGCGGTGGCCCTGTGTATGATCGGTGTGATGGCGGGTCTATGGTTGTGCAAGCGCACTCCGTCCGCTGGTATATCCTTTCGCTTAGCGATTAGCGGTGCTCTGTTTTTGGCGGTGGGCGTTGTCTGGTCAGGGGCGCTCCCGATCGTAAAGAACCTCTGGACTAGCAGCTATGCGATGGTCAGTGCTGGCCTCACTCTTTTGATACTGGCATCTGCATACTGGTTAGTCGACGTCCTTGGCCGACGGCCCATCGGCACCGAATTCTTCCGGTCGTTCGGGCTCAATGCGATCGCGGCTTACGTTCTGCATGCGCTGATTTTGACGGCGCTTTCCGCTGGACGCTTATATGTAGGCCGGGCTTTCGACGGGTTAGTAGGAGGGGCGACCCTAGCGTCGTTATTTTCACTCGCTGTCGTGCTAGGCGTCACTTGGTTTATAGTAGCTTGGCTGCGACAGCATCAGGTATTTTTGCGGATATGAGTGCCGCTAGATTGCTTGCGGCCAATTCTGTCGGGCCGAATTCAAGGAGTTCGTCTTTCTGCTGATGAATTGGCGGCCTTGACCTACAGAAAGGCGGCGTGTCCGTAGCTATCCTAGCCTAGCTGCCTGACGTTGCGGGCCGAATAAGCTTGATGACAAAGTCCCTGCGAGGAGTGGTGACAAGTGGGGGCATTCGTGGACTTGAACCACGGACCTGCGGCTTAAGAGGCCGCAGGTCTGCGCGTCAGCGTCTGAGCTATTAGATCAGGAGTCGCCGACGGCTCCGACAAGGCGGTCGGGCCGACACCATCATTTGGGCTGAAAGAACCAGCAGCAGGATAGATGCTGATTAGTCGGGCGCAACTCCTTCAGACCTATGGCTCTCGAACCTGCGTCGTATCCAAGTTCGACCGGGTTTCTCTACGAGCAAATGCAAGGCGGCTGCGATCAGCGCCGTGGCGACAAACAACCCCGTCAGTTCGACCGGTGTGATCCGGAAAGCGCTGTCGATGCCTCGGAGTTCGGCAACGACACCCTTGAATGCGACGATGACGGGCATATGCACGAGATAGAGGGCGAAGGACGCCTCGCCGGCGAAGACTAGGGCCGGGGCGGCAAGGGGGCCTTCGCAGTCCGCGCGGGCGAGCAGCGACCATGTCAGGATCACGGGGGCCGCGAGGGCGACGATGATGCGGTCGTCCAGCGACAGCTGCATCGCACCGAGCAGGAGCACTGTGGTGAACAGGGCGGCGGCGGCGGCGACGGGCCGGCTCCAGCGCCAGCGATGGCCCAGCGCATAAAGCGCCATGCCGATCAAGAATTCCGGGACGATCCGCAGGATGCCGAGCGAATCCTCGGCCCGGGGCAGGACCTTGCCGAACGCCTGGACATACAGGGCGTCGATCGCAATGAAAGCCACCGCTCCGATCCCGAGCAACGCCCAGGGGCGCGCTCGGAACCGCAGGGCCAGCCATGCAAAGGCGGGGAACAGCAGATAGGCAAACCATTCCGCCGAAAGCGACCAACTGGGTCCGCTCCAGTTGATGACGGCGTCCGTCGGGAACCAGGACTGGACGAGGAACAGGGTCTGGAAGAAGGCGAGCGGAGGGTAGCTGTCGGCGTCGAACTGCACCCCGGCCGCCATGGCGCCCAACACCATGATCAGCACCCCTGTCAGTACGGTCAGATGCAGGGGGTAGAGCCGCGCCAGCCGGGCCACGATGAAGCGCCTGTAATTGAAGGTCCCGGCAGCGAAGGCCGGCCCGTAGACGTGGGTCAGGATGAAGCCCGACAGCATGAAGAAAGCGTCCACCGCCAGGCGGCTTCGCTCAATAATCGGACTGAAGCCCAAGGCTGGGTCCCACTGGAGCTGATAGTGGAATAGCACCACCCCCACCGCCAAGAAGGCCCGCAAACTGGTCAGGGCCCTCAGTTCGGCGGGGTAGCCGTCGCGGGTCGGCGGTACAGACGTCATGAGCGATGGCCCCCAAGGCGGGCGGGGATAAAACGTCCGCCTAATTGGGTTACGCATCGGATGCAGACAGCCCTCATACCGGACCCCGGCGTCGGAGGATATCTCAGCACGTCGCCGAACCGCTCCGACGGGACCTGTCGCGTTAGCGGGCGCGAGCGAGAAGGTAGATCAGTTCGGTGGCTTTGGCTTTGCGGTCGGCGAGATCGTCGCCGGTCATCGCCCCCATGACGCAGTGGTCGAGGTGGTCCTTCAAGACCTCGTTCTCGACGCGCAGGAGGGCGGCCCGCACCGCCTGGAGCTGGGTCAGGACCTCGACGCAGTACCGATCTTCTTCGACCATCCGACCGATGCCGCGCACCTGTCCTTCGATTCGGTTCAAGCGGTTTAACACCTTGGGCTTAGCTTCGGTCTGCATCCAATTCCTCGATCGAGTGGTTGGACCGTATCCCAGGTCGGCGCCTTGCGATATACCCCCGTAGGGTATATTTGAAGCGCGGCCTTCCAAGGAGCCCGCAATGTCCATGCCCTCCCATTCGCCGCCAGCCGGTCACAGCTGCTGCTCGACCAAATCGGCGGACAGGGACTCAAAGACGGTCGATCCGGTCTGCGGCATGACCGTCGATCCGGCGACCACGGCGCATCGAACCGCCCACGAGAGACAAGATCACTTCTTCTGTTCGGCGGGCTGCCGGACCAAATTCATCGCCGATCCGGACCGGTATCTCAGCGAGGCCCCGGGACCGGCGTCCGTCACCCCCGGCGCGATCTACACCTGTCCCATGCATCCGGAAGTGCGCCAGGAAGGCCCTGGCTCCTGCCCGATCTGCGGCATGGCGCTGGAGCCGGAGACAGTCTCCGCCGAGGCGCCGGTCAATCACGAACTGATCGACTTCACCCGCCGCCTCTGGGTCGGCGCGGTGTTGACCCTGCCGGTCTTCGCGCTCGAAATGGGCGGCCATCTGACGGGACTGGCCATGCGGATTCCGGGCCAGACCTCCAACTGGATTCAGTTCGCCCTGGCGACGCCCGTTGTGCTGTGGGCCGGCTGGCCCTTTTTCCAGCGTGGTTGGGCTTCGATCCGCAACCGCAGCCTCAATATGTTCACCCTGATCGCCATCGGCGTCGGAGCGGCGTGGATCTACAGCGTGGTCGCGGTGATGGCGCCAAGTCTGTTCCCGGACGCTATCCGGCGGATGGACGGAAGCGCGCCGGTCTATTTCGAGGCTGCGGCCATCATCACAGTGCTGGTTCTAGTGGGCCAGATCTTGGAACTGCGTGCGCGCGAACAGACATCCGGCGCCATCCGGGCGCTGCTGGATCTGGCACCCAAGACCGCGCGGCGGGTTCGTGACGACGGCGGCGACGAAGACGTCACGCTCGACTTGGTCGTCGTGGGAGATCGGCTGCGCGTCCGTCCCGGCGAGAAGGTGGCGGTCGACGGCGAAATCCTGGACGGTCGCGTGACCATCGACGAGTCCCTGGTCACGGGCGAATCCATGCCGGTGACCAAGACCGTCGGCGACAAGGTCGTTGCCGGGTCGCTCAACAAGACCGGCTCCTTCGTCATGCGGGCGGATAAGGTTGGCGCCGACACCCTGTTGGCCCAGATCGTCCAGATGGTCGCCCAGGCGCAACGAAGCCGAGCGCCTATCCAACGTCTGGCTGACAAGGTTTCGGGCTGGTTCGTGCCGGCGGTGATCGTTATCGCGGTTCTCGCCGCAATCGTCTGGGGCCTGGTCGGTCCCGAACCGCGACTGTCATACGCGCTGGTCGCTGCGGTGTCGGTCCTGATCATCGCCTGTCCGTGTGCGCTGGGTCTGGCCACACCCATCTCAATCATGGTCGGGGTAGGACGCGGCGCCCACGCGGGGGTTCTGATCAAGAGCGCCGAGGCGTTGGAGCGCTTTGAGAAGGTGGACACCCTGGTGCTCGACAAGACCGGCACCCTGACCGAGGGACGCCCGTCGGTGACGACTATCCGCCCAGCCGCCGGTTTCGACGAGGTTGAGCTTCTAAGGCTCTCCGCCAGTTTGGAACGCAGCAGTGAACATCCGCTGGCCGATGCGGTCGTACGCGCAGCGACCGACCGAAATCTGGTGCTGTCGGAGGCGTCGGAGTTCGACAGCCCGGTCGGGCGCGGCGTCACCGGGGTGGTCGACGGTCGCCGCGTGGTGCTCGGTAACGGCCGCTACCTCAAGGAGATCGGCGTCGACGTCGCAACGCTTGAGGCCGAGGCTGAGGCGCTTCGCCAGGACGGCGCCACCGCCATCTTCGTGGCCGTGGACGGAGCTGCGGCCGGCGTCCTGGGCATCGCCGATCCAGTCAAGGCGACGACCGCCGGGGCTATCCGCGACCTGAAGGCGGCGGGCCTGCGTCTGGTGATGATGACCGGCGACAACCGAACCACGGCAGAGGCGGTGGCGCGCCAGCTAGGCATCGACGACGTCCAGGCCGAGGTCCTGCCGCAGGACAAGGCGGCAGTCGTCGAGCGGCTGCGCGCCGAGGGCCGGATCGTCGCCATGGCCGGGGACGGGGTCAACGACGCTCCAGCGCTGGCCGCCGCAGATGTCGGTGTGGCGATGGGCGCAGGTTCGGACGTGGCGATCGAAAGCGCCGGCGTCACCCTGCTAGGCGGCGACCTTCAGGGCATTGTCCGAGCCAGGAAGCTGTCGAAGGCGGTGATGAGCAACATCCGCCAGAATCTGGTCTTCGCTTTCGGCTACAACGCCCTTGGCATCCCGGTCGCGGCGGGGCTGTTGTACCCGATCTTCGGCCTTCTGCTGTCACCGGCCCTGGCGGCGTTGGCGATGGCCTTATCCTCGGTCAGCGTCATCGCCAATGCGCTTCGGCTTCGTGCGGTCCGGCTTTGAAGGGGGCGGCGTCGGGATGCGATCAGGGAACATGATGAATGGCGCTTGGGTCAATACGCATCCCGGCGGAAGATCCTTCGCCTGATCTGGCGACGCTCCGGTATATTTAATCAAGGCGGAACCGTGGCGGCTGGCCCGGATTAGGTTGTCATCCATGTCCGGCGTGTTGCCGGGGCAGGTCAAGTCCGCCCCGCCGCAGCGGATGCCGGACGCCCCTCATTGTTTGGCCGCCCCGCGAATCGCCGGCGACCGCATCGAAGCCGGAGATTCCAATGATCAACCCAACCATCACGCGCTTGACCCTCCTTGCAGCCGGCTCTTCAGCTCTCGTTCTTGCAGCCTGCAGTCCTGCGGCAGAGGCGCCGTCGGCGCCGGAGGCGGACGCCTCCTCGGAACCCATGGCGATGGCGCAGACGCCGTTCTCCGCCGCCGAGACCGAAATGCACGAGGCCATGAGGGCGGCGACAGGAGCCAACGCCGGCGAGTCATGGGCCCGCAAGATGATCCCCCATCATCAGGCGCCCTCGACATGTCCCAGATCGTGCTGCGGGATACCCGGGATGCCGACATTCGCCGGATGGCGCAGAAGACCATCGACATGCAGACCGGGGACATCGCCGAGCTCCGGCGTTGGCTTGAGACGAACGTGGGGGCCGCAGACGGTGCGGCGGCGCCGGACGGAGGCGGTGAGCCGCCGTTCGCGCCGGCCGAAGCGAAAATGATAGACGCCATGATGGCCGCGACCGGAGCGAACACGGACCAGATGTGGGCCAGCAAGATGATCGCTCACCACCAGGGCGCTCTCGACATGTCCCAGGTGGTGCTGCGCGAGAGCCAGGACGCCGGCATCCGGCGCATGGCGCAGAAGACGATCGAGATGCAGACGGCCGACATCGGCGAGTTACGCGCGTGGTTGGAAGCCCATCCCGGGAATGCCGGCTGACGCAGCGTTGCTGATGCGGGGGCGGGTTTTGATCAGAAAAGGGTTGCAGCCGTGGAAAACATGAAAGCCATGAAGGGGAGCTATCGGTCGTTTGCGATCGAACTCGTCCTTGATTTCATCATCATGTACCTTGTGATGTATACGATGATCGCGTCCCTCGATCATTTCTACCTTAACCTCAATAACGTCTACATGACCCTGATGATGGTCTCGCCGATGGCGATTCTTATGCTGGTCTTCATGAGGTCAATGTATCCCTCTAAACGAACCAATCTGCTGATCGGCGCCGCCGCCGCTTTGGTCTTCGCGGTCAGCTTCTGGGGGATGCGGACCCAGGCGGCGGTGGGCGATGCGGAATTCCTGCGTTCGATGATCCCGCACCACTCCGGCGCCATCCTGATGTGCCAGCAGGCGTCGCTGACGGATCCGGAAGTGCTCAGTCTGTGCGAAGAGATCGTCAGCTCCCAGGAACGAGAAATCGCCCAGATGAAGGCTCTTCTGGCGCGGCGGTAATTCGGCGGGCGGTCCAAGAAGGCGCTGGCGCGGTCGGCTCTCTGCGGCAGCGTGTCGCGAGGGACGGCCGCGCCGCTTGCGTAAATCCCTATAGATCGTCGCCGTTCGGAGGTGCGATCATGACTTTCAGGAGTATCCCATGAAGCTGGATCGTCGACTGCTGCTGCGCGGCGCCGTCGCCGGAGGCAGTCTTGCGGCCTTGCAGGGCATGATGCCTGCCTGGGCACAGACCGGCACGCCGGGACTGAGGTCCGACCTGCCGACCCTGACGGGACCGAACATCGACCTCACCGTCGGCCAGACCCCATTCACCGTGGGCGGCAGAACCGGTCTCGCGACGACGATCAATGGGATGCTTCCGGCGCCCCTGCTTCGGATGCGCGAGGGCCAGAACGTGCGACTGTCTGTGACCAACACCTTGGACGAGGACACCTCGATCCACTGGCACGGCCTGTTGCTGCCGTTCCAGATGGACGGGGTTCCAGGCATCAGCTTCCCAGGCATCAGACCGCGCGAGACGTTTGTCTACGAGTTCCCGATCCGTCAGTCCGGGACCTTCTGGTACCACAGCCATTCGGGGCTCCAGGAAGCGCTCGGCCACTACGGCCCGATCGTCATCGATCCAGCGGCCGCGGACCCGATCGGCTATGACCGAGAGCATGTTCTGGTCCTGTCGGACTGGAGCTTCATGAACCCCCACGACATCCTGACCAAGCTTAAGCAGAGCCCGGGATATTTCAATCGGCAGCGGACGACCTTGGCCGGGCTCATCTCCGGCGAGGACCGGATGAGCCTGGAGGAACGCCGGATGTGGGGCGAGATGCGCATGGATCCGCGCGACATCCTCGACGTCAACGGCACGACCTACACTTATCTGATCAACGGCCACGGGCCGCAGGAGAACTGGACCGGCCTGTTCGGGCCGGGCGAGCGGGTGCGCCTGCGCATCATCAACGCCTCGGCCATGTCGATCTTCAACGTCCGCATCCCCGGCCTGCCGATGACGGTGGTCCAGGCCGACGGCGAGAACGTCCGGCCGGTCGAAACCGACGAATTCCAGATCTCGGTCGCCGAGACCTATGACGTGATCGTTCGGCCGACCGAGGACCGCGCCTACACCATCGTCTCCGAGGCCATCGACCGTTCCGGCATGGGTCGGGCGACCCTGGCGCCGCGCCTGGGCATGAGCGCCGAGGTGCCGCCGCTGCGCGAGGTCCCCAACCTGACCATGCGCGACATGGGCATGGGCGACATGGGCGGCATGGGCGGGATGGATCACGGGTCCATGGGAGCCCAACCAGGCGCGGCCATGGCCGGGATGGACCACGGGGCCATGACCGGCGCGTCCGGCGGAGCCATGGCGGGCATGGATCACAGCGCCATGGCTCCCCAATCCGCCGGGACGATGAGCGGGATGGACCATGGGTCCATGGCCGGGATGAACATGCGCGATCCTGAGAACGCGCCGCCCGACATGGCGGTCGGGGTGGGCGTTGACGCCATCGCCATGGCCCCGGCGAACCGGTTGGGCGAGCGCCCGACCGGGCTACAGGACGTTCCCCACCGCGTCCTCGTCTACACCGACCTGGTGTCGCTCCAGCCCAATAAGGACCAGCGTCCCCCGTCACGGACGATGGAAATCCATCTGACCGGCAACATGGAGCGATTCATGTGGGGCTTCGACGGGCGCAAATTTAGCGAGATCGTTGAACCCATCCGCTTCGAGCGAGATGAGCGTGTGCGGGTGACCCTGGTCAACGACACAATGATGGCCCACCCGATCCACCTGCACGGCCATTTCTTCGAACTCGTGACGGGCGGACCAGCCGGCCACCAGCCCCTCAAGCATACGGTCAATGTCGCGCCGGGCGGCAAGGTCACCTTCGATCTGACGGCCGACGCCCCCGGCGACTGGGCTTTCCACTGCCACATGTTGATGCACATGCACGCGGGGATGTTCAACGTCGTCACCGTGCGCCCCATGGATGGAGTCGCCTCGTGATCCGGACCTCAGTCGCCCTTCTGCCGCTCATCCTCGCATCCGCGTCTCCCGCCCTGGCTCAGTCCCATGCTGGGCACTCGGTCGCCGCCCAGCCCGCGCAATCCGCGCCGCTTCCGCCAGGCTGTGTTCGACGCGGCGCCCCGACCGGCGACGCCGCGCGGGTCAGCGCGACCGGGGCTCCCATTTGTCCTGTGGGAGCCGTTCCCGAACGCGTTCAGCCCGCCGCAGATCCTCACGCCGGCCATGACATGTCCGCGATGCCGTCGGGATCGATGCCCGCGACTGGCCAGGCCGATCCGCACGCAGGCCACGACATGTCGGCGATGGGCCAGCCCCAGCCGGGACAAGCGGATCCCCATGCCGGCCACGACATGTTAGGGATGGCAATTCCCCCCGACGTGCCGACGAGCGCCGACACCCCGGGGCGCCCCCCGGAGATGCCGGTCCCGTTGGCCGCGACCTCTGGTCCCACGCATGCCGCCGATCTGTTGTTCGATCCGGCTGAGATGGCGGCGTCGAGGGAGCAGCTTCGGATCGAGAACGGCGAGGTGCGCGCCAGTTCCGTCATCATCGACCAATTGGAAGCGAGCTTCTCGGATGGCGAGGAGGCATACGGCTTCGATGTTCAGGGTTGGACGGGCGGAGACATCAATCGCTTCTGGTGGAAATCGGAAGGGGAGGGTGAGTTCGATGGCGGGTTGGAGGAGGCCGAGCTTCAGGCCTTGTACAGCCGCGCCATCAGACCTTTCTTCGATTTCAAACCGGAGTGCGCCAGACTTATCGCCCCGACGGAGGCGACCGGACTGATCTGGTCGTCGGTATCCAGGGGCTGGCACCCTATTGGTTCGAAGTCGATGCAGCCGCCTTCCTGTCCACCAAGGGCGAGCTGACGGCGAGGGCGGAGGCCGAATACGATCAGCGAATCACCAATCGCTGGATCGTGCAGCCGCGCGCTGAAGTGGTGTTGTCAGCCGAGGACATTCCCGAGCTTCGAGTCGGGTCCGGCCTGTCGTCGCTCCAGGTGGGGGCTCGGTTGCGGTATGAGTTCCGCAAGGAGTTCGCCCCTTATGTCGGCTTGGAATGGACGAAGAGCTTCGGCAATACGGCGGACTTCCTCGAAGCCGATGGGCGAAGTTCTGAAGACACGCGGTTCGTCGTCGGTATCCGGACGTGGTTTTAGCGGGGTTGAGGGCGGCAAACCTCATCCGACCTGAAGCTATCGCAGGCCCTTCCGGACCGCTCGCAAGATCAGCCCGGCGCCCGCCCGCAGGGCGGCGTCGTCGGTCGTGGTCATCGATATGGATGATACGCTGATCTCGGCTTACCGCAGGCCGGATTAGGCGTAGCGGAGCGTTTGCTTGGCGTTGCAAGCCGAGCTTGGAGACTTGGCGCCAGACATCGCGGCACAGGCCCTGAACCAAGCCGGCGAAGCGTTCTGGCGTGACCCGAACAGTCACCGCCGGGGCCGCGCCGCCCGCCGCATCGCCGCCGCCGCCTTCAAAGGCGCTTGACCGGGAGGGATATCCCGCACCGCTGACGGAGGTCGCCGAGCGCCTCGCTCACGCCTTCAGCCAGCAGCGAGACCAAGACATACGGCTCGAGGTCGGGGCGGAGGCGCTGCTGGTTGAGTTGCGGAACGCGGGACATCGTTTCGCGCTTCTCACCAACGGCTCCGGTCCGTTGCAGCTCGCCAAGATCAAGCGGTTCGGTCCCGAATCCTATTTCGATCACATCTGGATCGAGGGCGAAGTCGGTATCGGAAAGACCTGCCCCGCCGCGTTCAGACGGGCGTTTTGCCCCCTGGCGGGTGAGCCCCGCAAAGTCTGCGTGATCGGCGGCAACCCCGAAAGGGACATCGTCCGTCCAAGGCTCTGGGCTGTTTTACTATCCTATACGATCCGGAGGCGGGCCAAGGGTAAGGGGCCGTTCCGGCGACGCCGATATCGTGGTCCGGACCTTGGCGGGCCTGGGCGAACGGCTGGTCCCGGCCCCCAGAGCCAGCGTGGATGAAGACCGCCACACGCGCGATCTCACCGCCGCTTGCAATCGACCGATGATCAGAGGTCAGGAGGCCGATGATCCGATTGGTCAAAAAGGAACGCCGCGCGGCAAGCCGCGCGGCGTTCCTTCACATCTGTTTGGGCCCTCAGGAGGCGAGAGGCCGCCGCCTCAGTGAACCATGAAACGAACGACGCCATTCATCTCGTGGCCGTCGGGGCCATTCGCTGCCCAGGCGGCGGTGTAGGAGCCGGGCGCCATGGTGGGAAGCGGCGCCCTGACCATGGTCGCAGGCGCAGCATCCGCCGACACGGCCACATCGACCGCCTGCCCCGAAGGCCCGCCGGTCAGGCGAAGCGACGTCAGGACCATGGCGTGCGGGAAGGTCGCCGAGAAAGCGGTCGGGGCGGCGGACAGCATGGCGTTGTCCGCCGGGGTCGTCACGACGCCGTTGGCCGGTGCCTGCATTGCAGCGTGCTCCTGCGCCGACATGCCCGCGTGCGGCTGGCTCTGGGCGTGGGCGAGGGAGACGGGAGCCAGCGCCGCCAAGATAGCGAAGCCGGCGAGAATTGAACGGTTCATGGGAAAAACTCCTGATACTTACGCGGAACTATTGGTTGGGCGGCATGGTCATGTCGTCCATCTTCGACATGTCATGGCCGGCCATCGGATCGGCGGGCGGCGGCGTCGGAACGGGCGCTGGCGCTGGCCGGGCCGGTCGGGGCGCCGGGGCACGCGGGGTCGCGGGCGCCGACTCGGCGGTCTGCGGCTGCGGGGTCGGCTCGGGCGTGACGACCGGCGCGGCGTCCATCGGGGTCGTCGCCGAGGCGTCCGGCGCAGTCTGGGCGTCGACAGGCTGAGGCTCGGCGGCTTGCTGGCAGGCGCCCAGGGTGACCGCCGCAGCGGCGGTGAGGATCAAGGTTCTCATGTAACGGCTCCTCAGAAAGGGGTGACGGTCGGGTCGCCTTTGGCGACGCCTAGGTCAAAAGGAATTCGGCCTTGTTGGGCCACCCGCGGGAGCGGGCGACGTCTTATACTTGATTACGCGGGCGCGCGCCGCAGCCCTCGCCGACCATGTCGATCGACTGGCGCTCGGTCCGGCGCGAGCATATGGCCGGACGCCGATGACGGTCCCGGGGACAGCGGACCGGTCACTCCAGAATGGTCCGGACGGCGCTCGTGTCCCCCAAGGCGTCGGAAAGTTTGCGGCGGGCGCGCGCCACGCGGGTCTCGACGGCCTTGATGGAGATCCCGAGCATTCCAGCCGTTTCCGCCTGACTGCGGCCCTCGATCGCCGTGAGCAGAAGCGGAGCCTTGAGGTGAGGGGGTAAACGGCTCATCGCCTCGTTCAGCCGGGCGAGCCGCTCGCCGGCCTCCATCCTCTCGTCCGCCGACTCGGCCACGTCCGGCACGGCCATGGCTTCCGGCGAAGACAGATCGACGCCGCCCCGGATGAGCCGCCGGACGGCGCGACGGCGGCTCCAGTCCCTGCATTTGTTGAGCGCGATGGTCCGGATCCAGGCCTCGAAGGGCCGCATCGGATCGTAGCGGTGGATGTTGATCCAAGCCGCCGCATAGGTCTCCTGTAACAGATCCCATGCCTCCTGCTCGTCGCCGACATAGCGCCGGACGAAGCGGAACAGCGCCGTCTTGGTCTGCCGCATCAACTCGCTGAAGGCCGCCCGGTCGCCGCCGGCGGCGCGGGCTGACAGGTCCGTTGGACTCTCCACCCGGACCGCTAGTTTTCGTCGGGCGCGAGAGCCGCGACGATGCGGTCGTCGAAGACCTCGGCCTGGGCCGGCGTCAGCACCGATCGCATCTCGAACACGTGGGCGATCGTCTCCTTCTGGAGGGCGCCCATCGCGACGTGAAAATGGTCCACTGCGGCTTGGACCTGGGGCCCGTCGCCATCGCTCTGTTCAATGGCGCGCGCCAATTCTCGGTTCGCCGCGCGGACGTCGGCTTCGAGCGCAGGCCGGCGGGCCGCGAACCGGGCTTCGACCGCCTCGATGCGGGTCAATTGGTCGGATGAGAGCGTGAGGCCATTGTGCACGATGTCGTGCAGCGACGGCGGTTCGCGCCGGCTCAGCACCCAGCTGGCGCTGATCCAGGTGCCCGCGCCGCCTGCGACTGCGGCCAGCACGGCCGTCAGGACGATCGCCCGCCAGCCGCGCATCATCGGCCGGTTTCCAGGCGCACCAGGAGCGACAGGCCCGCATCAACCGTGAAGATGGCCATTTCGCCGGGCGGTCGTGGCGCGGCGACAGCGCCGACGCCGCCTGCGGTAAGGCCGGTCGCCAGGGCCATGGCCACAGCCCCGAACCGAAGCTGCGCGACGAGGCGCTCCCCCCTTAAAACATCGACTCGGCGCCAGACGATGGGCTCCAGTCCGTCGAGCGACCTATCGACGGGCATCGCCGCCCACCGCACCAGAAGATCATCCAAATTACGCATCATCGAACATTCTCCTTGCGCCCCTAATCCCTATTACACCGAAACGCGCCAAATCCCTCGAGCGAGGGGACGGGCTTTGCGGCGCGTAGATAGCAGAAGGGACAGGATTGGAGAGGGCCATGGCGCTGCGTAGATTTCTGTCGGGTCTCGCCCTGGTGCTGGCGCTGTCGGTCAGCGCGCCGGCAATCGCGCACGAGGACCATGACAAGCAGGCTGCGGCCCGCGTCCAGGCCGCTGCCCCGGCCGGCGCCGTGCCGGAGTGGGGGATGATGGCCATGCCGGACATGGCCCAAGACATGGACCACGGCGCCATGATGGCAGACGAGAGTCCCAGGCCCATGCCCCAGCGTTTGTATCGCTGGTTCGGCGCCATGCATCCGGCGGCGGTGCATTTCCCTATCGCACTGTTCCTCGTCGCCGCCCTTCTCGAGATCGCTGCTCTGACGTTGCGTCGGCCGGTCCTGACCCAGGGCACCCGCGTCATCATCGCTCTGGCGGCGATCTCCTCGATCGTCGCGGTGGCGCTGGGGTGGTTCGCCATGGGGCTTCCCGGCAAGGACGACGCGACCCACGCCTATCACCGGTGGCTCGGCACCTCGATCGCCCTTCTGGGCCTGCTCTGCTGGTGGGCGAAGGAACACTGGGTCCGCCGACCGGGGCGCGGGCGTGAGATGATCTACATCGGCCTATTGACGCTCACCGCCGCCGCCGTGATGGTCAACGGCCTGCTGGGCGGGATGCTGACTCACGGCATGAGACATCTGATGTTCTGACGGTCCCCAAGGACGCTCGCCGTCCAGCCACATTGTTTTCGATCCACTTCGGCCGGACCAGGACGCTTTCGCGGCCGCGGCTAACCAGGAGCTTGATCCATGTCGTTTCGTTCAGCACTCGCCGGATCGGCGCTCGCCGCCATCCTCGCTACCTCTGCCCAGGCCCAGGCGCCCCACTCTCACGCCCCCGGCTCGACACACACTCCAGGCTCGGCACACGCCCCCGGTCATGCGCAAACCGCTGACGAGGCGCAGGTCCGAACCGTCGTCACCGCCTACAAGGACGCCATTATTCGGATGGACGTGTCACAGACCACGGCTCTGTTCTGGGAGGACTCGGCGATTTTCGAGAACGGCGGCGTCGAGGGGACGTTCGCCTATTATCTCGAGCACCATCTCGGACCCGAGTTCACCGATCTGGCGGGTTTCGAGTTTCGTAACCACGAGATGACTGTGGAGATCGACGGCGATACCGCATTCGTGAGCGAGACCTACACCTATCACATCACCTTCAAGGACACGGCGCGCGAACCGATCGAGCGCCGCGGCGTCGCCACAAGCGTCCTGCGCAAGCGGGGCGACGAGTGGAGGTTCGACATCTATCACTCTTCGGCTCGGCCCTTGCGTCGGGCGACTTGACGCCCAACCGGGTTACCCCGCCTCTCAATCACCAGAGTAACGAGCCAATGATAATGTCGCTTTCGCGCCGCTCTCTTCTGATCATTGGAGTCAGCGCCTCGGCAGCCGCAGCCTGCTCGCAAACCTTGCATCCTTCATCTGACCTCGCCGTCTACAAATCGCCCACCTGCGGCTGCTGCGGCGCGTGGGTTGAGCACATGACAGCGGCGGGCTTTCAGGCGCAAATCACCGAGGTGAGCGACCCTGGCACAGTTCGCGGCGCCGAAGGCGTTCCCGCGTCTGTAGCCTCCTGTCATACGGCCGTGATCGGGGGATATGTCCTGGAGGGCCATGTACCAGCCGAGGACGTGCGCCGGCTGCTTGCGGAGCGTCCCGACGCCCTGGGTCTGGCGGTGCCGGCGATGCCGCTGGGGTCTCCCGGCATGGAGACGCCCGACGGCCAGCGGGAGCCTTATGAAACCCTGCTGATCCTCAAGGGCGGCGGCACGCGCGTCTTCGCGCGTCACGGCTAGGCGGAGGCGCGGGCATGAAGGTTCTCAGGCTCTCCACCCAACTGCATAAATGGATCGCGCTCGTCGTCGGTCTTCAAGTGCTGTTCTGGGTCGGCGGCGGTCTGGTGATGACGGCCATCCCGATCGAGACGGTGCGCGGCGAGCATCGCGCGGCTGAACTCAACCCGGTGCCGCTGGAGCTCGGCGCCCTTCCGGCCCTCGGCGAGATCGCCCGCCGCGCGGGCGTCGCGCGGTCCAGGCGGAGTTGCGCACAACGCCGCGGGGCCCGGCGTGGACCCTGACACCGGCGGCGGGCGAGCCGGTCATCGTGTCGGCTGCGACAGGTCGGCCGTTCGGACCGATGTCGACCGCCCAGGCCACGGGCTTCGCCAGGCGCGCTTACAGGGGCGAGGCGGGGGTGTCGGAAGCCGTGTTCCTGAACACCGCGCCCCAGGAGACCGGACAAACCGGGCCGTTGTGGCGGGTGGACTTCGCCGACCGCGAAAAGACCAGTTTCTACCTGTCGCCGGCGACCGGCGAGGTGGTGACACGCCGGTCGGGCGTCTGGCGGATCTTCGACTTCTTCTGGCGTCTCCATGTCATGGACTGGAACGATGGCGAGGATTTCAATCACCCCTTGATCATCATCACCACGGCGTTGACGCTGAGCATCGTCGTGTCAGGGTTCATCCTGTTGTGGATAAGGATTTCGCGGGACCTGAAGACGGCGCGCGCGTCCAGGGGATCCAAACGCTGAGTCTGTGCCTGTCTCGACGGCCTGGACCAATCAGTCGGGTGATTTGCGGCGGCCATGGAAGGGCCAGTCGATCACGCCAGAGCACCAGAGCGCCCACCAGACGATGATCGGCTGAAGCGCTAGCCGAGGGCCATGATACCACCAACCTGGGAAGGCGCTGGCCTCAGCGGCCGAGTCCATGGCGTGCTTGATGTTGGCCGGGAAGACGCAGATCGCATACGCGGCCAAGGCCAGTCCGGCCGCGCGACGCAGGCGCGGGACGTACAGGGCGCTCGCGCCCAGTATCTCCAGCAGGCCCGTGACGCGGATCACCGTTTGCGGCCAGACCACCCAGTCGGGTGTGATCGCCAGGAACGGTTCTGGCGCTGTCAGCTGGAGGATGCCTGCCATCACAAACGCGGCGGCCAGAAGGGCCTTGGCGATGGTTTTTGCCAGGGAACCGATATGTCGCCTCACAATACCGGGTGCAAAAGGACACGCCAGGACCCCGGGTCCGATGGACCGGCGGCGCACGACGGCTTCGAGAAACGTTTCTGGGTCTTCGTGCGGTTTCGAGGCTTCTTTGCACCCATTTCAGAACCTGACGGCTACATCGTCATGTCCATTGCAGAGACAGGCGCTAAGGTGCCCATAACCGCAACGAGCACGAGAAGCGCTAGGGCCAGCAGAGTTTCCATGATCAGGCTGCGCTTCAGACGTCCCACCGCGACCCGAAGATCCTCGGGATCATCGAGGACGCGGGCGAGATCCGGGGTTAGGTGGAAGCGATTTGCTGCGGCCAGGACCAGCATGAGCACGAAGATGACAAGCTTGCCCGTCAGCAGCAGGCCGTAGGGCGTGGTGAGAAGACCAGAGAGTCGGTCAGGTCCGATCAGGAACCAGCTGTTGACCAGGCCGCTCAGCACCAGGACGGCGACCGACGCGGTCCCCACGCCTGCGAAGCCGTGAAGCGCCTGGTGAAGGATCCGGTCAGCGGCTGGGGCGGGACGGTGGCGGACCGTCAGGATCAGCAGGGCCGCGAGCGCGCCGAGCCAGACTGCGGCCCCCCAGCTGTGCAGTATGGCCGCCGTCAGGTGAACGAGACCTCCCGGCCCCTCCGTGGCCGCGCCGTGCCCCGTCCAAGCGAAACTGGCGCTCACGACGAGCCCGGCCAAGGCGACGACGATCCAGACCGGTCGGGAAGGCTTGGCCAGCACAAGGAGGACCAGAGCGGCCGCAGCGACCAAGGCGCGGGCCAGGAAGGCCGGCCCTAGGCTCGTGCCGGTGATCATGAAACCCAGGGAAGCGGGTTTGAGACCCTCGGCGATCGAGCCCGCCATCACCGAAGTCTGGGCCCCGAGCGCTGCGGCCGAGCTCAGGGCGACAACGGCCGAGGCGGCGATCAGCAGCGGCCTCGGCCAACCGAGTGCCACCCCGTCCGACGCGCGCAGTCCATAGATGAGGAACAGCGGCGTTCCCAGAAGGACGACAGCGCCCCCGTACTGAGCGAGCCGGAGCAGAATGACCAGGCTGTCGAGCACGAAGGCTCAGCGCACGGTGAAGACGATAACGCCGGTCATGCGGTGACCATCAGCCGACGCCGCGCGCCAGTTGAGATTGTAGGCGCCGGCGGCGAGCGGGCGGGCCGTCCGCCCTGAGATGGTCTTGCGTCCTCGGAGACGGTGGTGGTCACGGCGAATTTGGCCCCCGCCGCGTTGACGACCTCAAGGCCCGAGAAGGCCGGGACCACGCGCTCGCTGAAGGTCACCGTGAGCGCCCGGGGAGAAGCGATGGTCGCGGTTGCCGCCGGCGTGGAGGAGACGACGCGGGCATGGGCCTCGGCCTGGGTGGCGACCAGCAGCAGAGCGCTGGCCGCGCCGACGAGGGAAAGGATCTTGCGAGGGGTCATTCTGGATACTCCGAAACCAAAGGGGTTCAACGATATATACGGGCGCCGGGGCTCAATCCCTCATCCGACCTTCGGCTGACGCAAACTCACCCCGGGTCGGCGCTGTCCGGAATGGGATGCGGTGCAAGGCAATCGGCACCCATTGGCCGCGCGAGGGCCTGACGCAGGCAAGATCGGTCGTTTGACTCCGCGTCGGCAGGGGTGGGATGGAAGGGCATGTGGAATATCGTTCGCACCGTTCTGTTCGCCTTGGCAGTGGCCGGCTTTATCGGGCAGTCGTCGGCGCACGCCACCCCGTTGCAGGTGTTCGCATCGACGGGTGGCATGGCGGAGATGGACTGCGCCCTAATGATGGTGATGGAGGACGAGTCTTCCGGCAAGGCGATGAGCCCCTGCGACGAGATGACGCCCGATTGCATCGCCAAGATGGGCTGCGCCGCCGTTGCGGCGCCCCTGCCGCCGGCGCCGACTGTCCAACGCCCGTCCGCGCGGCGGGGGATCAGGTTCGACGCCGTCGATGTCGTGCGAGAGGGCGCTGGCCCGCTTCCACACAAGAATCCGCCAAAACGGCTGTCGTAGAACGGCTTCCGCTGCTTGGGAGGCCGTGCGCGCCGTTACGCGGCGACCGCCGATCAATTTAGCTCGTGGCCGATATCCGCCCATACGGGGGGTACGACGGTTTCGAGGAATTTCATGACCATCCATGGTTCACTAGGAGAATGACGATGAAAATTTCCAACCTGCTGGCGGCCGCCGGCGCGATCCTGACGCTGAGCGCTGGCGCGGCTCTCGCCGCCGAAGCTTGCGAATGCTGCAAGGATATGGCGCTGACGCCGAGATGAAATGCTGTGACGACATGAGACCGACCCAAGAACCTACGGCGCCGTCGGCTGAACCGTCCGATGAGGCCTCAGCCACGCCGGAACCAGCGCCCCAAGGCTAGGCGAAGCGTTCCTCTGGAGCGAGTGTTCAGGCTTCCGGCGGCGAGGGCGTCGCCGCCGGAAACCTTCCGGACCTACCGTTTCAGCGGTCGCGGTTCTGATCTCTCTGCCGCACAGACCCATGTCCGGTGCCCGACGAATCCGCTCCAGATGCGCCGTCGCCCGGGTCCAGGCCCGCTCGATCAACCGGCCCTGCGCCTGCGGATCGGTGACCAGCGTGCGAATGACGGCGGAAGCGATCTTCACCCGATCGTCCACGGTTCGCCCGACCTGGACGCGAGCGGGAGCCGTTTCCTGCTGGCGCTCCTGGACCTCGCCGCCAGCTTGGCGGTCTCGCTGTCTCGGGCGGTATCCGGTAACGTCCATGCCGAGCGACTTGGCCTGGACCCAGACCTCTCTTCAAGCCGTCCTGCGCAAGGTCGGTGAAAGCCGGGTCGCCTAGCACCTTCCAGAATTCGTCGATGTCGAGGACCAGCCGGCGACCGTCCACACGCTCTGCGATGCGGTGGAACAGATAGAGCATGGCCGGCGTGCGGACTTCGTCATGATCGAGCACCTGGGTGATGTCGAAGCCGGCGAAGCGGGTTTCTAGGCCGAGCGCGTCCTCCTCATTGTCGAGCACCCAGCCAAGTGGCCCGCCGCGTTGCCAGCGTTCCAGCCGGGCCCCCACCCCGCCGGCGTCGCCTTGGCCGAGCAGGCTGCGCAACGCGGCGATCGAGCGGCGGTCGCGCGGCAAGGCCTCTAGGGCGGCCACGCCCTGGTCGATGGCCCGCGCCTCAGGCACCGTCAGGGTTTCGTCCGGACGGGCGACGAGGGCGCGGACCAGACGGACCAGAAACGCTCGATTGACGGGAGAGGGCGGCAGCGCCTTGAAGGGGGCGAACCCGGTCGGCTCGCCATTCCGCAGCGCCAGATAGGTTCCGCCAGAGGCGCGCACGAAGATCTCGGCCCCGCGATCCTTGTCGATGAACAGTTGCTGGGCGCCGAAACGCTCCAGCTGAGCCAGCATGAAGTTCTGGACCACCGTCTTGCCCGAGCCCGAGGGCCCGCAGATGAAGGTGTGGCCCAGGTCGCCGACGTGAAAGTTGAAGTAGAAGGGCGAGCCGGCCGTGGTCCGCAGGGTCGCGACCGCCTCACCCCAATGGTTGCCGCGCGCCTTGCCCACGGGATGGGCGTGGAAAGGAGCCAAGGCGGCGAAATTGCGCGATGTGATGGCAGCCGGTCGGGTGCGCCGGGCGAAAGCGGCTCAATACGAAGATGTCCCGATACAGCGGCGGCATGGTAAGGATGATTTGCTTCAGCATCAGCTGTTCCGCCTGAGAAGCGGCCCCACTCTGCTCTTGACCAAAATCGCCCAATGCCTCGTGCTGTCGTTTCAGGCGCCGGCTCTCGTCACGAACCAGATTGAGCGCAATCCGCAGCAAGAAAGACTTGGGGTGTCGGATGTCCGCGCTCCGATAGGGCGCGGCCCGCAGATAAGTCTCTTGAACCACGTCGGCTGCCTGGTCGGCGCCCACGTGCGCCCTGAGCCGCCCATCGAGCCAGCCGGCATAGCGGCGATACAGGCCGTTTAGGCCCTCCGCTGCTTCCGGTTCCAGCTCTTTGGTATCGGTCAACGCACCTCTCCGACCCTCAGGGAAGGCGGGGAATCCGCAGACGAGATCAGACGGGTCGCCGCCGTGCGGACGCACGGGCTCTCTCCGTCGACAAGCGACAAGCGCGCGGGGCGCGCGTCGTTTGAGTTTGACTTCGCACAGGGGATTCCAAGCCCCTATCGGCGCGCACGCCGACACTAGAGCATGAATCAAACGGAATCCTGACGCAAGGCGGAGGGGTCGGGCGTTGGAATCCTCGCGAAACGAGGCCCGATACTTCGACGCGCAGCGCTGCCTCCACCATGGGCGAACCCCGGCTCCAGCTCCGCGCCTATCTCACGGCGCCCGACCGGAGGGCTGTAGTCGCCGACGGTTGCGGGTTCAACCATCCGGCAAGGTTGGCGGGACCGCAAGAAACCTGCGGGAAAGCCGCAAAACATTGACGTTGCTCTCGCTTCGATCCGCCGTGTACGGATGGACCGAGTCAACCAGTGGTGTAGCATGGAAGCTAATGCCCAAGACCCGGAACCCCAGCCGCCCCCGGCCTCGCTGAGCCCTCGCGAACAGGAATGTCTGCAGTGGGTGTGTCGCGGGAAAAGCTCCGCAGACATTGGGACCATCCTCTCATTGTCGCCGCGCACGGTGGACAGCTACCTTGAGAAAGTCTGCTCCAAGCTGAAGGTTCGAACGCGAATTGAGGCCGTCGCGTCGGCTGTTCGACAAGGTTTGATCGAAGCACGATGAGGGAAGGGGGCGGGCCAGGAACTTCTGTGATGAAGCCCGGCGTTTCGACCCTGGTCGCCGTCGACGCTAAGCGTCCCCTGACTCAAGACCAGCACCTACCCGTTCCGGAACCCGCCATTCACAAGTCTAAATGAGGGCGGATGACAAGGCTAGGCGCGGGGTGACGCCGGATGCGGGCCGGAATGAGGATCGGATGTCGAGGCTCGAAGGCCGCTGTCGGCCCATTGGCAAAGGTCGTCGAGATCGTAGACCACGCGTCCGCCGAGCTTTCGATACACGGGCCCCGTGCCGTAGGTTCTGTGCTTCTCGAGCGTTCGGCTCGAGAGGCCCAGATATTCCCCTGCTTGCGGGGTGCGTAGAAATCGCTGACCGACCCGTGCGCTCACGGCGAACCTCCGTCTCAGTTCAGACCACCATCCCCCGAACACCAGGCGCAAGCGACCCGAAGGGTTCGCACCGTGAAAAGACAGGTCACCTTCCTCCATCACGAAGAAGTCACTGGTTCTTAAAGGCCGTAAACGCGCCCGAGAGCACCGTTCTAAACACCGTTCTAAACGGCCAAGCTAGAACGGGGCGACCCCTCCAGATGGGTGTAAGTTATTGTTTTTATTGAGAAACGATGGTGGGTGATGTAGGGCTCGAACCTACGACCCGCTGATTAAGAGTCAGCTGCTCTACCAACTGAGCTAATCACCCGAACCATCGTACGCCTCGCTGGACATGTCCGGCGAAGGGCGGACCACCTACTAGGTCGCGAATGCTTTCGCAAGGCTTTTGCGTCGGTCATGATGATGAACGGAAATGGAGGGCGCGATGGCGAGGCGGGATCTGAGCGGGGCGGTGGATTTCTCGGTGCTGGAGCGGACCACCGGCGGGGACGATGACGTCTCCGGGGAGGTGCTGGCCCTGTTCACCGAACAGGCGGCCCTGTGGGCCCCCATGCTGGCGCCGGGGACCGACGGCTGGCGCGACGCGGCCCATACCCTGCGCGGGGCGGCGGCGGGCATCGGGGCGGCCGACCTGGCCCGCGCCTGCGCAGAGGCGGAGGCCGGGGACGGCGCCGGGCTGGGCCGGGTGCGCAATGAACTGGACCGGGCCCTGGCCGATGTGGCGGCGTGGCGGCACGAGTTGATGCTGCGGTCTCTCAGGGCCTGACCGGCCGCGCAAATGACTCAAGCTTAAGATGACCGGGCGCGGGGCCGGGGATATGGCGAGCTTAGCAATGGAGATCGCCATGATGCGCCACGCCTGCCTCCTGATGGCCGCCGCCCTGCTGGCCGCCTGCGCCGCCACGCCCGGGCCCATGCCGGAGCAGGACCTGGCCGGGCCCGCCACGGTGCGGGTGCTGCGCGACGGGGATGTGTGGACCGCCGACTATGTGCTGGACCGCGACGCCCCGGCCTGGCTGTTCACGGACTCGGCGCTGACGCGGGTGGACAATCAGCCGTGGCGGCCTCGCGCCTTTACGGTGGAGACGCCCGGTGTGCGCATCGAGCGGCGCGGCTGGCACGATGTACTGGTGGGCGAGGACGGCGTCCCGGTCCCCCGCCGTGTGCGCATCCGGTTCGAGCCGTTCTCAGGCAATCTGCTGGCCGCCTATGATCCGGCCCTGACGTTCACCGACGGCTCGGTGGCGCTGTATTCCGACCAGTTCGACATGCGGCCGCTGGCGAATGCGGCGGACGCCGACGCCCTGCCCATGGACCTCAACGGCGTAGAACTTGATGGGGAGGTGGTTCGCGCCCTGTTCCGCGATCAGGCGGGACCGGTGTTGATGAACGGCGAGCGGCGCGCCGAGGCTGAACGGCCCGAGGCGCCGACCTATGTGCTGTTCGGCGATGTGCCGGTGGACGAGACGGCGCATCTGGCCGCCGTGTTCGACCCGGAACTGCCCGCCTGGATCGAGACGGAGCTGTCGGCTTTCACGCCCCGGGTCATGAGCCATTACGCGGATCGGCTCGGCGCGGGCCAGTCGGCCCGGCCGACCCTGATGGTCAGCTGGGCCGGGCCGACCCCGTCCCTGTTGAGCATGGGTGGCAGCGTCCTGCCCGGGCTGGTCATCATGACCTTCGAGGGTGTCGGCGTGCTTGAGCCGACACCCGAGGTGCGCGCGGGCGCACGGTGGTTCATCGCCCACGAGGGCGCACATTTCTGGCTGGGTCAGGTGGTGCGTTACGAACGCGTGCGCGACATGTGGATCACCGAGGGCGGCGCCGACATCCTGGCCGTGCGCGCCCTGGCCCGGATCGATCGACCTATGACGCGCGCGCCCGACTGCAGACGGCGGTGGACGAATGCGCCGGCTTCGCCGCCCGGCCCATTCACACGGCGGCGGAGCGCAGCGAGCATCAGGCCTATTACGCCTGCGGGGCCGTGTTCCACATGCTGGCCGAGCCCGGCGCGGCGCGAACGGGCGGGGACGTCTTCACCGTGGTGCGAGGGATGATCGACGCCAACCGCGAGGACGGTATCCTGACCGCCGACGAGTGGCTGGCCGAGCTGACGCGGGTGAGCGGCGACGCCTCCCTTGCGGGCGACATCCGCCGGCTGCTGACGGACGGCGCGGCGGATCCCGCGGCCGAGATCGCCTCGCTGTTCCAGCGCGCGGGGGTGGCGCACGAGGTGCGCGACGGGCGGGTGGTGCTGCTCTAGCCAGACGACCGTTCGCGAAGATCAAAAGGTCTTGACCCTGATCCAATTGATCTCAGACACCATTGATATTTCGAGTGGAGTCTGATGGATGACCCACCATAAAAAAATGGGGGGGATTATGACGGATCAGGCACTCGTGGATGAGTATGCGGCGTTCCATGCCAAGGACGCGTCCTATGGGTCCACGGGACACAAGACACTCCCGTGGATCTTGCCGCATCTGAAGGCGCTGAAGGCGACGTCGCTGATCGACTACGGCTGCGGCAAGGGCATGCTGGGGCCTTTGGTGGGGCGGCGGCTGGGGATCGCGGAGATCGGCCGGTACGATCCTGCGGTGCCGGCGTTTTCGGCGCGCCCGAAGCGCCGTTTCGACGTGCTGATCAATGTCGATGTTCTTGAACATATTCCCGAAGAGGACCTGGACCCTGTCCTCACCGATATGGCGGCGGTCGCTGAACACGCCCTTCTGGTCATCGACACGGCCCCGGCGCGCACCCTGCTGTTGGATGGGCGCAACGCCCACGTCACCCTTCACGGCGCGGACTGGTGGGAGGCCAGGCTGAAGCCTCACTTCCCGACCATTCGCCCCATGAAGATCAAGCGTCGCGCGCGGGTCGCCTTCAAGACATTCGATGATGAGGTCTCGCCCGCCGAGGCGAGGATGATCCGGCTTCGTGAAAGCGCGATCGTGTGGGGCAAGAAGCTGAAGCGGCTCGTTCTGACCGGGAAGATCTAAGTCAGCTGATCACGAACGGATAGGGGCTCACCGACTTGGCCCAGTCGTCGACGGTGAGGGGGCGGCCTTGCGGGGGTTCGGCGCGTTGGGGGCAGGGGTGACGGTCGCACAGGCGGCAGGCGGGGCCGATGCCGGTGACTTCGGGGGCGTCGAGGTTCAGGCCCTTCGCATGGATCAGGCGGTGGGCGTGCTTGAGCTCGCAGCCGAGGCCCACGGCCAGGTCGTGGTCGTGGGTTCCCTGACGCGGGACGGTGCGGGCCAGGGTGAACCAGCGCTGGCCGTCGGGAGTCTCCACGATCTGGGTCAGGACGCGGCCGGGCGAGCCGAAGGCGTCGTGAAGGCGCCAGCGGGGGCAGCCGCCGCCGAACCGGGCGAAGGGAAAGGCGGAGGAGGCGTAGCGCTTGGACACATTGCCCGCCCGGTCCACGCGGATGAAGAAGAAGGGCACGCCCCGCGCGGTGGGCCGCGACAGGGTGGTCAGGCGGTGGGCCGCCTGTTCGAACGAGACGCCGAAGCGGGCGCACAGGCGGTCCATGTCGTAGCCGCTCTGCTCGGCCAGGGTCTGGAACGCGCCATAGGGCATGAGGATGGCGGCGGCCAGGGTGTTGGCCAGCGACACCTTGAGCAGGCGCGCCGAGGCCGGGTCGGGCGGGGCGGCCTGATCCACCAG
>NZ_BATC01000009.1 GCF_000466985.1 Brevundimonas abyssalis TAR-001 | reverse complement strand
GCTGGCCGCCGAGATTGTGAGTCAGCCCGAGACGCGGATCCGCCAGCTGCCGTTCACCGGCCCGGTCCTGAAGCTGGAGATACATTTCATAGAGCATGCGGAGGCCGCTGGCGCCGATGGGATGACCGAAGCACTTTAGGCCGCCGTCAATCTGGCAGGGGACTTGGCCGCCGGAGTCATAGAAGCCGTCGAGCACGTCGCGGATGGCGCCGCCCTCGGGGGAGATGAACAGGTCCTCGGTGGTCACCAGTTCAGTGATCGAGAAGCAGTCGTGCACCTCCATCATCCCTATTTCGTCGCGAGGGCTGCTCACGCCGGCCTCTTCATAGGCCCGTCTGGCAGCGACGCGCGCCGTATGGACGTAGCTTCCGTCCCACTCGCTGGAGTGCATTTCCCAGCCGTTCGACGTCGACACCTGGAGCGCCTTGAACGTCACCAGATCGGTTTTACCCAGCGCGCGAGCGATCTCGGGGGTGGTCACGATAGCCGCCGCCGCGCCATCAGAGACGCCACAGCAGTCGAACAGTCCAAGCGGTTCGGCGATGATCGGCGCGTTCAGGACCTGCTCTTCCGTGATGAGTTTGCGCAGGTGCGCCTTCGGATTCAGCGCGCCATTGGCGTGGCTCTTGACCGAGATGTGAGCGATCGCTCGTTTGAGGTCATCGCGATTTACACTGTGTTTGGAGCCGTAGGCGGTCGCCAGTTGGGCGAAGTTCGCGGGCGCGACCGCGGTCGGATACCACTGTGGAATATAGGTGCCGATCGAGGGCAGGGGCAGGCCGCCGTAACCCGTGTCCTTCAGCTTCTCAACCCCGACCGCCAGTGCGATGTCGCAAGCGCCCGAGGCAACCGCATAAACGGCCGCGCGAACCGCCTCGGACCCGCCCGCACAGAAATTCTCGACCCGCGTAACGCCGATGAACGGGAGCCTTAGCGCAATCCCCATCGGTGTGCCGCCGCGGCCCACGCCTATGTCGTCCATATGCGTGGAGAACCACGAGGCGTCTATCTGCTCAGGGCCGATGCCGGCGTCCGCCAGCGCCTCCGTATAGGCCTCGACCATGAGATCCTCGGCGCTTGCATCCCACCGCTCGCCGAAGCGGCTGCAGCCCATTCCCAGAATGGCGACCTTGTCCTTGATGCCCTTGGCCATCAGTGCGTGCCTCCGTGGTCGCCGCGAACCGGCGTGGCTTTCCAGAAGTATCGGGTGAACCCGCGGTTAAGGTCGCGGTCCTTGACCCTGAACACAGCCTCCATCGGAGTGCCGGTCTCAACGTCGCCGGGACTGACGTCGGTGAACTCCAACAGAATTCGGCCGCCCCCCTCGAAATCGATTTGGCCGTAATGCTGAGGCGGTGACAGGTGATAGGACAAGGCCTCCGCAGACCAGCTGAGGATGTGTGCTCGCCTGTCTGCTAGGAAATAGGGCTCCTGCGTATCCAGCGCGGCGCCTCGGGGGTCATAGCTCAGGCGCGACGGCGGGAAATGGACGCTGCCGGTTTCGCGGCAACGGCCTGCGACCAGCCCCATGATCGTTGTGCGGTGTCGGTACAGGGTTGTCAGGGCGGTTTTCTTGTCCAACTCGCCACGCATGCCCTTCTCAAGCTCAAGCTGGCCGCGATACGCAAGGAGGCGTGTGTAGCTGGTCTCGGGGACGCCGCGGCTTAGCCAGTCAGCGAGTCCACGCCGCGGCTTGAAGGTCTTGATGCGGTCCGTCGTGCGCCAGACGATCGCCTCGGCACCGTTGCCGAATTCAAGCGAAAGAATGACCGCGCCGGGCTTGGCGACCTCCAAAACGCCTGCGAGGAGCAGAAGTCCGTGACCGACTCCCGTGTCACCGATCTGGCCCATCAGGTCCTCGGTTACCGCTTCGGCAGGCACGCCAATGCCTCGCGCAACCTGCGCGGCCATGCCTTTGGAACTGCTCGCGAATATGAAGTGATCAACGTCCGCCCCTGAGAGGCCGGCGTCGGCGAGTGCCGCAGCAGCGGCTCGGGGGGCGATTTTCGAGAGGCCTTCATCCCGAATCCAGCGCTCTTCCCAAACGTAATCGATCTCTTCGCCGGACTGCCGGAAATGATCCACGAAATCGACGGTCACGGTCCCGAAGCCGAGCGGTTCGGCGATGACGTCCTGAGTACCGACCAGCAACGTCGCAGCGGCATCTCCAAACTCCATCTCTGAAGCGCTCGCGGCGCGCGTTCGTCGCAAGTCGGCGGCCGTCACCAGGATCGGGGCCTCGCCCCCGCGACTGCTGGACAGGGCTTGACGGAGCGCCGATAGGCCGGCGCGACGGCTCGACCCAATGTCGATTGCGTCTGTCTTTTCATCAAGGTTCAGCGCGGCGGCAATGACGCCGGCGTTCAGGCGATCCGCGAAGGTGAATGTGGTGGATGCGAAAATGACAGCTTTCAAGGACGGCGCCCCGTGGGTCACCGGCAGGCTGTCGCGAGCGGCGGCGACCGCCATGGTTGTGGCGTCCTCATCCCAGTTAGCCAAGGAGCGGGATCCTTGGCCTTGCTCTTGAGGCCTGGGGCGAACCAGGCGTTGGCGTCATAGATCGCCTGTCGGCTCATGCGTAGCCGCGGCACATAGGCCCCATATCCGACGATGCCAGCGGTCATGTTCGCACTTCCTTTGTTGCGCCCAAGCGAGGCTTGAGGAAGCGGCCGATCTCGTCGATCGCGGCGCGGGCTTCCGGCAGTTCTTCCGAGAACTGCTGAAAGACGTGAATCATGCCGTCCCACACATGCAGGTGGGACTCGACGCCGGCCGCTAGAGCGGCGGCATTCAGATTGACGGCGTCGCTCAACACCGTTTCGCGATCGCCCACCTGGATCAACACGGGCGGAAAGCCGGTGAGATCGCCATTCAGAGGGGACGCGAGCGGCTGCGCGGGATCGGCGCCTGCGAGGTACCGGCCCGACATCTCCAGGATCATGCGTCGCTGGTGGATCGGATCCTTGTCCTTACGGGTCTCATAGCTCTCACCGAGGGCTTCCAGATCGGTCCAAGGCGACAGCAGCACGACCGCCGCTGGCAGGGCGGATGCCCGCGCCTTGAGCGCGAGCACCGTCGCCAGGGCGAGATTTCCACCGGCTGAATCTCCAACAAAGGCGACCTGGCGCAGATCGACACCGCGACGGTCGAGCGCCTCGCATACTGCCAGAGCGTCATCGATCGGCGCCGGGAATTGATGCTCCGGTGCGCGCCGGTAGGCGACGCAGAGGCCCGTTGCACCGGCCGCGAAGGATATCCGTGCGATCAGGTCGGCGTGCGAGCGCGGTGATCCGACGAGATATCCGCCGCCGTGGAAGTAGAGAAAGAGCCGTGCCGGATCCGAAGGCTTGGCCGCGATCCGCGTGACGGGTACGCTCGCGAGCCTGTCTTCCTCGATTGTTGCGTCGATCCGGACGCCGCCGAACAGGGCTTCCCAGTCGGCGCGCATCTGGTCCGGACTCGTGTCCCGCTTCCAAGTTGAATAGGTGGCCTGGACACGCGCAATCACCTGGTCGATGGAGCTCAGCATCCCATGCCGCCCGAGACGCCGATGACCTCGCCGGTGATGTAGGCGGCCGAGTCCGTCGCGAGATATCCCACCAGACCTGCAACCTCCTGGGGCATGCCGAGACGGTGCAGGAGGGTCGCTTGCTCCATGGCGGCTAGCAGGGGTGCGCCGCCCGCCTTGACCGCCTTGTCTAAAAGCGGGGTCCGGATCGGCCCCGGCGCGATCACATTAGCGGTGATTCCGAAGCGGGCGTTCTCGCGCGCGATGGATTTGGTGAAGGCAATGACACCGCCCTTGGCCGCCGCATAGATCGATCCGCCTTTGGATCCGAGCCTTCCAGCCTCCGATGCAACGTTTATGATGCGTCCGCCGCGAGCCCGCTGCATGGCCGGCAGGACGGCCTGTGTGCAAGCGAAGACGGAAAGCAGGTTCACCGCCAGCAGATCGGCCCAGTCGTTCGGCGTGGTGTCGGTGAAGAAGGAATGCTGATCTCGACCGGCGTTGTTGACCAGGATGTCGAACGGCTCGTGGCGGCCCAGTTCTGCGGCGACGGCGGCCGGGTCCGAGACGTCAAGCTGCAGCGCCTGCGCGCGGCCTTCGAGGATCGGGTCTATCTGATCCAGAGAGATGTCGACGAAGGTCACAGAAGCTCCGCGACGGGCGAGGTCCACGACGACGGCAGCGCCGATGCCGCGCGCCCCCCCCGTGACGAGGGCACGCCTGCCAGTCAGCATCAGCGGGTCGAAGCCTGATGTCATTCGCCTGTGAACCGGGCGGGTCGCTTCTCGATGACCGCAGCAAGGCCTTCCTTGGCGTCATTCATGCGTGCGAGTTCTGCGACGGTCCGTGCCTCTTCGGGTAGGCAGGCCTCGAAGCCGAGCCCCATGCCGTTCCAGAGCAGGCGCTTGGTCGCCGCGAGCGCCTTCGGGCGCCGGCGGCCAGGGTCAGGGCGAGATTGTCGATCACCTGATCCAGCTGATCGTCTGCGGCGACAGTTGTGATGAGCCCCATGTGGAGGGCTTCGTCGGCGCTTATGACGGGATTGCGCATGACAATGTCCATGGCGCGGCGGAAGCCCACCAGTCGCTGCAGGGTCACCGAACTGCCGGCGTCCGGCGCCATGCCAACGCGCGTCGCACCCGCAAGGAACTTGCTCGAGGCCGCCGCTATGACGAAGTCGGACACACAGACGAGCCCAAGCCCGCCGCCACCGGCGGCATATCCTTGCACGCCGGTGATGACTGGAGCCTCAAGGCGCACCAGACTACCGGAGACGACCTGAAGATAGGCGGTCGCCTCGCGTAGATAGTCCGGCAGGCCCTCGCCGCGCGAGACGAAGTCCTTCACATCGCCGCCCCCGCAGAAGTTGGCGCCGGCTCCCCGCAGGATCAGGACGCGGAGATCTGCGCGGCTGTGGCAGACCATGACCGCTTCATGCATCGCCTTGAGCATTTCCACGCTCAGGCCGTTGGCGGAGCCGGGCCGATTAAGCGTCAGGCGCGCCACTCCCCCGTCAATGCTCAAAAGTACCGGACCGTCAGCGATCAGATCCAGGCGTGTGTGATCGGTGTCAGGGTAATCCGTCATTGAGTCATACAAGAAATGAGAGGGTAAAAAGCGCCCGATCGTTGTTCGTGAGGAACACGTTCTTGCGCGCCATCCGGAAGGTCTCACCCTCCGGCCGAAGGAAATACTCATTGCGCGTCGACCACACGGTGTCGGCCCGAACGGTTGATTCAAAAATTAGTGCATTCGAAAAGGCCCGGATGCCCGTCTCGCTGGATTCCGCGATCTCGATGTTCGAGACGACACGCCGAAGGCGCGAGCGAGGGCTTTGGGCGTGGCGCTTGCCGGTGTGGAACTGACGGATGCGCAGTGCGATGCGAGATCGATTGTCAAAGATTATGGACATCTCCTTCTCGGGGTCGATGTCGTCTCCGTTTGCGGGAATCCAGTACACCCCGTCATCGGTCCACAGGGCTTCCCAGTCATCGTACTGATGTTCGTCCTGGAGCTTGGCTTCACGATAGATGAAGGCGGTCACGCGGTGCAGCAGGTCGATATCGGCGGCGCTCAAGACTGGGCCTCCATCACCTGGGTGTAGTGCCGCCAGATGCCTCGCGAAGGGACCTCATCGGTCGAGTGCCCCACCATGTAGCCATTCTCGTCGCGGCGTTCGCGCTGCTCGCCACGCCCCAGGAACAGCCAGGCCGGCGTCAGCGATTCAGCGCCGCGCTGGTTGCGCTCGTACATCTCAGTGTCGTCGGCCAGCAGCAGGCCCGCCGGGCCGACAGAGCCCATCGTCTGCTGGCGCATCCGCCGGTTCAGATCCGGCGCACCTTTGAACTGGATCGCCGTCGCATGCTGGATCGTTTCGTTCACCGAGATCGGCTGAATGACGAAAACCTGGATCTCCGCGATGAAGAGGTTGGGGAAGATCATGACGTGCGGTGTGCCATCGATCATGATTTGACGGGCCTTCTCCTTGCCATAGGCCGTGTTCATGGCCTCGACATAGGCGGGCAGGCGTTCGGCGGTCGTTCCGAACCAACGAAGCGGGATATCCGCCTTGCGGAACTCGGGGCGCAGGTCGACCTCGGTGTGGCCCCCGCCGTAGTCGCGCGTCAGGGCTGTCGACTGGTCGCCGTAGTAGGTGCCGATCGCGCTGTCCGCAACGGAGAAGATCGAGCTGTGGACGAAGGCCGGGTGGTAGCCGTCGCACTCGTTTTCGAGGATGAACTTCCAGTTGGTGCGGGCCCGGTGCTTCAGGTAGCCAGCGGTCAGCTCGATTTTTCCATCCGGTGAGGTCTGGACCAGTCGGTCAAGCGTCTCGGCGGCGCCGCCAAGGTGCTCGGCGAGCGAAATTCCTTCGGCGGCGAAGGAGCCGAAAACAAACCCTTGATAGGATTCGACCCTCGGCAGTACGCCGAGACCGAGACGCTTCTTGTCTGCGTCCGGATTGTCCCGGTAGCCGTCCGGGAAGGCGAAGCCGATCAGGTCGCCCGTATTTGAGAAGGTCCAGGAATGGTAGGGGCAGGTGAAGGCCCGCGTATTACCTTTTTCCTTCAGACAGACCTGATTGCCACGGTGAGGGCAGCGGTTCTGCAGCAGGCGAATTTCACCCCCGTTGTCGCGCGTCATGATGACGGGCTGGGGGCCGATCGACTTCATCACGAAGTCGTTCTTGTTCGGCACCTCGCTCTCATGACCGACATAGACCCAGCCGCGGTACCAGATGCGCTCCAGCTCCAGCTGGAACAAGGCTTCGTCGGTATAGACCGAGCCATGGACGCGATTACCCTGCACGAGGTGCGAGAGGTCAAGTTTGTTTGGTTCTGTGGTGATAGACATGAACGAACTCCTGAAAGGGAAATAGCGCCCATCCGGGGGTCCGGAATGTCCCCGTGATCGGGGTCAGGCCTCGCTGGAGGAAAACGCAGACCTTACGACTCCACGATCGTGCAAGACGCCGACCTGGGCCGACGACAGTCCGAGAAGGTCGAGCAGGATCTGATCGGTGTGTTCTCCCAGCCGGGGGGCCGGTTCCGGCGGGGTGCGCGGTTCAGCTGAAAAGGCGAGAGGAACGCCGGGCGTCAGAATCGAGCCAATGCCGGGGTGCGGGACGCTGGTGAACATCGGATTATCGTCCGAACAGTTTGGATGCTCGCGCACCATGTCCGCGACGGATCGATAGCGCCCCCAACAGACGCTGTTCGCGTCGAATGCCTCGGCGACTTCGGCCAGGGTGCGGTCCTTCACCCACGGTCCGATGAGCGCGGCGATATCGTCTCGTGCGCGGAAGCGTTCGCCCTCCTGTGAAAGATCAACCTGGAGAGCGCTTTCGATTGCAGCGACGCCATCCGCAATTTCAGTGGCCTGCACGAGGCCGCGCCATTGTTTCAGTGTCAGGCCCACGACCATGATCCTGACGCCGTCGCTGCAAACGAAGTCGCGGCCGAATGCACCGAACAGGTCGTTGCCTGCCGGCTCTCGATCGACGCCAAGCTGCGCCTCCGCGATGAAGCCGAGATGCCCCATGACGGCAAGCGCCACATCTTCGAGCGCCAGGGTGACCTCCTGGCCGTGGCCATCACGGCGGCGCCGACGTTCGGCCGCGAGCAGTCCGACCGCAGCCATCTGGCCGGTAATCAGATCCCAGGTCGGCAGGACGTGGTTGACTGGCGACCGACGCGGATCAGGGCCGGTCAGGTATGGCAGGCCGACGCCTGGATTGACCGTATAGTCGACGGCCGATCTGCCCTGACGATCGCCCTTGACAACCAGCTGGATCAGGTCCGCGCGTTGTTCGCGGAGGGCTTGGTAACTCAACCAGCCGCGAGGCGGGAAATTTGTCAGCAGCATGCCGGCATCCGCCCCGTCGGCGCAGATAATGGACCTCGCGATCTCGCGGCCTGCGTCGGAAGCCAGGTCGAGGGCGATAGATTTCTTGCCTTTGTTCAGGCCCGCCCAGAACAAGCTGGCGCCATTCTCGGCCACCGGCCAGCGCCGGTGGTCCAGTCCGCCACCGAGTGCGTCGATCCGTATCACCTCAGCGCCCATTTGGGCGAGCGTCATTCCACCCAGCGGCGCAGCGACAAACGCCGACGCCTCCACCACGCGCATGCCGGCCAAGATGCCGGTCATGTGCGTGGGCCTTCAGGGCGTCATCAAGAAGGCTACGCGCGATGACCTTCAGCGCCAAGGTTTCCTCAGCCCCTTCGAAAATGGAGAGGACCCGAGCATCGACGAAATATCGACTGACGGGGGTCTCCTCGGCATATCCCATGCCGCCGTGGATCTGGAGGCTTCACGGGTGACGATCTCGGCGGAGCGGCAGGCGAACAGTTTTGCCAGGCTGGCCTCCATCTGGCCCTCGCCCGCGTCGAGCCTGCGTCCGACGGCGTAGGCCAGCTGCCGGCTGGCGTTATAGCGTGCGGCCATGGCCGCCAGCTTGGCGCGCGTCAGCTGATAGGCCCCGAGCGCGGATCCGAAGACCCGCCGGGTATTGGCATAACTGATCGCCGCCTCGATCGCCGCGATCATGACGCCGCACGCTCGCGCGGCTGTCTGCATCCGACCGCCTGTCATGCCCGACATCGTGAAATAGAACCCACGTCCAAGACCGGCTTCGCCGCCGAGCAGATTGTCGTCAGGCACGAAGAACTCCTCGAACGCGATGTCGAAGGAATGCATGCCCCGATAGCCGATCGTCGGAATCGCCTTGCCGATCATGGCGCCACCGCCATCTTGCCGATAGGAGAAGGCATGATCTTCGTAGGCCGGTTTCTCGACGAGAAAGATGCTCAGGCCGCGATGTCCCAGGGAACGGTCCGGGTCAGTACGGGCGACGACCATCATCAGGCCGGCCTTACCGGCGAAGGTGCACCAGGTCTTGGCGCCGTTCAGCAGCCAGCCGCCTTCGGTACGGGTCGCGCGCAGGGACAGGCTTGCCACGTCAGAGCCGAAATCCGGCTCGGTTATGGCGATCGCGCACAGCGGCGCGCCTGCGGCGATGCCCGGCAACCATTTTTCCTTCTGCGCGTCGGTGCCGCCCGCCAGGATCGCGCGGGTCATGATCTCAGGCCGCGTGATCAGGCTGCCAGCGGCCGCAAGTGACGTTTTCGAAAGCGCCTCCGTCACGATCATCATTGACAAATTGTCTTCGCGGTCGTCCGGCGCGCTGCCGCCGAATTGGGCAGGCACAGATAGGCCAAAAACGCCCATCTCCCGCATTGGCCCGAGGATGGTCTCGGGCACGATTAGGTCGTGGCGATGGATATTCTCTGCGAGCGGGCCCACCAGATCCTCGCCGAACCGCAGAAAGACGTCGCGCATCATCGACTTGTCTTCGTCCAGAACGACGTCCGCGATGGTCTCGCCTTGCTGGAGGATCCGCTCGCCGAGGGCATCCAGAGCATCAGCGGATCTGCCGCGCCGGATTGCGGACTGGAATTCGGGTGTTTGGCGCAGGGTTGCGAGGCCGCTGAGGAGGTCTGGCTGATCGGCGCTCAGGGCGTCCACGCGCTGCGCGATCGAAAGCAGGGCGTCGGCGGCAAAGACCTCCGCTAAGCCGTACGAAAGCAAGCCGGGCTGGCTGGCCGCCGCCCAGGTCGCTCGCAGCGCCAGGAGTTCGGCTGTTGCAGTCGCCAGTTCATAGGCGCGCGATTGCACACGGTCGAAGCGAGCGCCGTCGATCCGCCCGCCAACTGAGCAGTCGCAAGCCAAGGAACCGGCCGCGGAGTCTAGTAGGCTCCCGATAGTCGAGAGGACAGCATCCAGAGTCGTGGGGGAGGTCATGGAGACGATCTCGGTCATATGGTCTCGCTCGTGCCGAAGCATTGCAGGATCGCGCGGGCGCGGGCGGCGACGGGCGCATCGATCATTCGACCTTCCAGTTGAACGGCGCCCCTGCCTTGCACGAGGCCCTGCTCGTAGGCGGCTACGATGCGGGCAGCGTCGGCCAGGGCTTCCGGTCGTGGCGAAAAGCCCCGGTTGAGGACCGCCACCTGTTTGGGATGAATGCAGAAAGCGCCGGCGAAACCAAGATCCGCGGCCAAGGCGACCATGACGCTCATGGAGTCGAGGTCGGAGTAGTCGGCGATCGAACCCGGAAAACCGAAGGGCGTCAGGCCGTAACGGCGGCAGGCGAACGCGACCAGCTGATTGGGATGGTAGAGCGTCTGGACCGTGGGACGCATCCTCGCCGCCCTCGAGAAATCCTCAGAGCCGAGCGATAGCCCGATGAGGCGGGGCGAACGACAGATTTCGTCCAGCGCCGCTAGGCCATCCAGGTCCTCGATCTGGCCGATGACGCCAATGCCGCCAATGGGGAGTTCGGCCCGCGTCTCCATCGTCGCCGCAACGGCGGCGAGCCTTTGAAGATCGGCGCACGATCCGATCTTGGGCGCCACGATCGCATGGACTCCAGAGTTGATGGCCGCTTCAACGTCTGCTTCGAGCGTGGCGGCGCCAGAGTTGATCCGCGCGAGAACCGCCGCGCCGCTTTCGGATATCCGCGCGACGGCGGTCGGCAGGCTGGATCTGGCGAGGGCCTTCTGGTCGTCAGGGACGCTATCCTCTAGGTCGAGGATGTAGGCGTCAGCCCCAGCGCGCGGGGCAGCTTCCACAAAACGCGGCATGTGCGCCGGCACGAACAATAGGGAGCGCCAGAGATCAGGCGGTGTCATGATGCGCGTCCCTTGAAGGTTGCGTTAGCCAGCATGCTCACGCCTTGGGGTGTGGCGGCCCAGAGCTCAGTTTTGCCGTCCATGTCGCGGCCGTGCAGCGTCAGGCTGTCGCCGCTGAAGGCCGGGGAGACCGCGCGGAAGCGGAAGCCGGATGGCGCGTCTGGCCGGTTCGTCTGGACATGGTTCAGCAGCAGGGTGGCAAGTAAGGGGCCCTGCACAACCAGCCCAGGGTAGTGCTCGACGTTGCGCGCGTAGTCGCTATCGTAGTGGATGCGGTGGCCGTTGAAGGTAAGGGCCGAGTAGCGGAACAGCGTCACCGGATCGGTCGCAGCGTCCGCGCTCCACTCTGGCGTTCCGGGCTCGTTGCTTCCAGCGGCCCGGGGCGACGGTGCGGTAGGCATCATGGCCCGGTAGACGAGCGTCTGGAGCTCGCGGATGCAGTCGCGTCCGCCCTGTCGCGTGATGTGTTCCAGCACGACGAAGATCATCTCACCTGAGGCGCCGGACTTGGGCGTGATTGACTGAACGGCCGAGGTCTTTTCAGCAGCCTCGCCGATAATGAGTGGGTGCGTGACCTCGAACTCGCCCGCCGCCCACATGCGACGCTCCAGGGCGATCGGAGGAAGGAAGCCGCCTCGTCTGGGGTGTCCGTCCTCACCCGTGCCGTCCGGGCGCGGGGTGTCCAGAAAATAGAGCCACTGCCAGCCGGGCGAAAGTTCCGCGCCGAGCTCGGGCGATTGAGGCCGTTGAAGCAAGGCCGCCAGGGCCCGGGCAGGAAACAGGCTGATCGTGTCGGAGCGGGTTACCGCTCGCCCGATCCAGTCGCTGTAGTCGGACCGGCTCATGGCTCCGCCTGCCAGGTGAGCGGCAACCCGAGCCATGCCCGCTGCCGCAGCCAAGGCGAAACGCGGTATCGCGGATCACCGGTGGTATCGCGAATGGCGTCGAGAATCTCCACAACCCGGCCGCGCCGATATGATCCCCCCAGGCCAGCGGGCCCGTCGGGTAGCCAAGGCCGAGACGAACGGCGTCATCGATGTCGGCCACTGTGGCGATGCCACGCTGAGCGATCTGACAGGCGATATTGATGATCGTCGCCAGTACGCGCTGGGTAATGAAGCCGGGGCTGTCAGCGATCATCGTCGCCGGCGTCTCCCCGCCGCCCAGGAGGTCCATAGCCTTGGCGCGAGCCTGTGCCGTAGTCGCCGGTGTCGCCATTAAGGTACGGCGCCTGCTCAAACCTGGCAGAGGATCGACGGCAATCGTCCGATTCGGATCGAGGCCCTGTTCGGCGCAGACGGCTGATGCCTCTCGCCCCCACGGCTGAATGAGGATCAGTACGTCCGGATCTTCCGCGTAGGGGGCGATAACGCCGTTGCGTTCCATCACGGCGGCGGCCAAGCCTTCGAACTGTTCGCAGTCTGGGGCGATCCACACCCGACCGCCTTCGCCAATGGTGCTCGACGGATCCCGTTGAGCAGAGGGGGTTCCCTCTCGATAGTCGTACCAGCCCTGTCCCGTCTTCCGTCCGAAAAGGCCCGCCGCAATCCGTGGCGGCACGAGCGATGAGGGACGGAAGCGCGGCTCAAACTGGAACTGTTCGAAAATGCCCTGCAGGACGCGTCCTGACACATCGATGCCGGTCAAGTCGAAGAGCTCGAAGGGCCCCATGCGGAAGCCGGCGGCGTCCTTGAGGACCTGATCGATGTCGGCATGCGACGCGATGCCATCCTCCAGCAACGCCAGGCCCTCGGTGTAGAGCCCGCGCCCTGCGTGATTGACGAGGAAGCCCGGCTGGTCCTGGGCTGAAACCGCGCGATGCCCCGTTGCCTCGATCATCGTCTTGAGCGCTGCGGCGACGTCGGAAGAAGTGCGTGCGCCCGCAATCACCTCCACCACCTTCATGAGTGGCACCGGATTGAAGAAGTGCAGTCCGGCGATGCGCTCCGGCCGACGGGCACCGGAAGCGATTTGTGAAATCAGCAGCGAAGACGTGTTGGAAGCGATCATAGCCTCCTCGCCAAGGATGACTTCTAGTGCGGAGACCAGAGACACCTTGGCATTGAGATCTTCGACGATCGCCTCGATGACAACATCGCACTCCGCCAAGCCGTCTAGCCGCTCCACAGGAAGCAGACGCCCGCGAGCCTCGCGGGCGACGTCCGCCGATATCCTGCCTTTGCCGGCCAACTGATCAAGGATTGCAGCGATCTGGTCACGCGGTCCCCGCGCGCCGCCGGGCGCCGAGTCATACATGGTGACGGTGTGGCCGGTGGTTGCGAAGAGCTGCGCGATTCCGCGCCCCATGACGCCCAGACCCACGACGCCGATCCGATATTTCTCGCCAGACATGTTCGCCTCAGGAGCCGGTGAAGTTGGGTTTGCGACGATCAAGGAAGGCTTTCATGCCCTCAGTCTTGTCTGCTGTATCAAACAGCTGGAGGAACTCCCGTTGCTCCAGTCTGAGGGCGGCATCGAGTGGTAGATCGGCTCCACCCTGGAGATTGCGCTTGATGGCGACAAGGGCTCTGGGCGGCATGCGTGCGATCCTCTTGGCCAGGTCAAGCGCACGGGTCATGACCGCCTCGGGCTCGACCAGCGCGCTGACCAGACCAAGCTCAAAGGCGCGGGCGGCGTCGAGTGGCTCAGCGGTAAAGAGCATCAAGGACGCGGCCTTGCTTCCGATCAGGCGGCCCAGGCGCTGAACGCCACCGGCGCCCGGCATGATGCCGACGGCCGCTTCCGGCTGTCCGAATTTTGCCGATTGGCCAGCGACGATGATGTCGCACATCATTGTCAGCTCACACCCGGCGCCGAATGCCACACCGTTGACGGCGGCGATAACGGGTTTGGGAAAGCTTGCAACGGGCCTCCAATACTGAGGAAGATCAAGCGCAGCCGTCTGCTCAGCGTCCCGATCAACGAGCATGTTCAGGTCGGCCCCGGCGGCGAAAACGCTATCGCCGCCCGTCAACACGACGCAGCGGATTCGGGGGTCCGCGGCCAGCTCTACAAAGGCAGCTGAAATCGCCTGACGCATCGGAATGTCCAGCGCATTGCGCTTGTCCGGGCGGTTCAGACGAACAATGGTGATCCCCGGATCAACATGTTCCAGGACGACACGCGGAGACTGGGCGGCGTCATCAGGGTGTTCGGAGTCAAGCGGGTCCATCGGCAGGACAGTGACGGATCGCGGTACGATGGGCATGTCCCGGCGTCGGGGACGGGTCAGAGGCGCTTGGCTACCTCGTCGTACATCACCTCGGAGGCTCCGCCGCCGATGCTGAGCAGGCGTAGATCACGAGAAATCCGCTCAACCGGCGTGCCGTGAATATAGCCGCCACCTCCATGATACTGGACGCATTTGTAAGCGATCCGGTTTCCAAGCTCGGGTACGTGCGCCTTCAACATCGCGCCTTCCATCTGGATCGGCTCGCCACGCGCGGCCTTCATGGCCACGAGGTAGGTGAAGGCCCGCGCGGCCAGCAGTTCTGTCGCCAGTTTGGCCATCTCGTGCCGGATGACCTGGAGATCCCACAGTACGCCGCCAAAGGCCTGTCGGCCGCGTGTCCATTCGAGTGTGTGATCGATTGCCGCCTGGGCCAGGCCCAGGACCTGACCGGCCGCGCACAGGCGCTCATGATCCAGGCCCTTCATCATGTAGTAGAAGCCTCGCCCCTCTTCACCGAGCAGGTTGGCGGCGGGCACGCGCGCCTCGTCGAAGCGCAGTTCCCCCGTGTCGGAACCGTGCCAACCCGTCTTTTTGAACCGCTCGCCGTTGCTGAAGCCCGGGGTGTCTCGCTGAACCACAAACAGTGAAAAACCAGACCCGCCGCGAGCTTCAGCTGAGGTGCGAGCGATCACGAAGAAGACGTCGGCGATATTGGCGTTGGTGATGAATGTCTTCGATCCGTTCAGGATATAGGTGTCATCCTCTCGCCGCGCAGTCGTTGCGATGCGCGTCAGGTCTGAACCACCGGCCGGCTCCGTAACACCCAGCGCGCAAATGGTTTCGCCCGTGAGGATCCTCGGCAGAAATCTCGCCTTCTGTTCCGCCGTCCCGACGCGCGCCAGATGGAGAGCGGACATGTCGGTGTGAACGGTCAGGCCCGCAGTCGGTCCGCCATAGCCGGATCGCCCCAGCTCCTCATTCAGGATCAGGGAGGCGACAGCGTCCATACCGGAGCCGCCGTCGGCCTCGGGAAAGGCGAGGCCGAGGAGGCCGAGCTCGCCAAGTCGACGAAAGACACTATCCGGAACACGGCCGTCCTCCTCCCATTGGTCCGCAGAGGGCTGAATTTCCTCTCGCACAAGCCGCTGGACCTGGTCGCGCAGCAGGCGGTGCTCTTCCGACAGGAAGGCACCGTCGATGTTCAGAGTATCACTCATGACCTATCCTGATGCCAGTTAGACGCCGCGAAATACGGGGGAGCGTCGATTGAGAAGGGCGTCGATTGCGCCCTTTGCGTCGGCCGTCTGAACGAGCTCGGCAAGTCGTTCAGACTCGACCTGTAGCTGCGCCGGAAAAGCCGAGTTAAAACTGTCCGCCGCAAGGCGCTTTACGACCCCGAAGGCGAGGGTCGGGCCTTGGGATAGTTCGAGGGCAAGCGCGTGAGCTCTGGCGTCCATCTCGGTGTCGATAACAACCTCACTGACGATGCCCAGGTCGAGCGCTTCCTGCGCCGCTACCCGGCGATTGGTCAGATACATCGTCTGGAAGTTTCGAAGGCCGATCAGACGCGGCAAGGTCCATGTCAGCCCGCCGTCCGCGCTGAAGCCCACGCCCGTGTAAGCGTATGCGAACAAGGCGGTTTCGGAAGCCACGACGTAGTCTGATGCGGCAGCCAACGAGAGCCCCGCGCCGGTCGCCGCTCCCCGTATAGCGCAGACTAGCGGCGCGTTCATCCGGGTCAGGGTGAGAATGGCATTGTGGAAGTCCTGAGTCATTTCACGCAAGGCCCGCGCCGGGTCTTTTTGGTTCGCGACATGACCCAGGTCGCCACCGAAGCAGAAGTTCGGGCCGTCCGCCCGCAGGAGCACAGCGCGAACCTGGGACGACATGGCGCTTTCCAGGGCCGCTTGATTAAGCTCGCGACCGCTCTGGTCATCCAGAGCGTTCCCGGCCTTGGGGCGCACCAGAGAGATGATGGCGAGCCCATCCTCGATCTTGAGGTCGACACGGGCGGCGCGGCCATCGCCGCTCATCGAGCAGGCTCCAACATTGCCAGCGCTGCGGCGGAAACGATCCTGGCGGTTTCAGCGCAGGCTTCGGTGCCGCCGGAGCCGTATGTCTTCACAGCATCTCCGACGTTCCAAAGATTGGCGACCGGAGTCGCTTGGTCCATGTCGTAGCCGGCGCAGCTGCGCTGGGCTGGCCAGCCGTCGCGCATGACCTTGATGTTGAGAATCCGCGCGTGAACGGACTGGGGGTATTCTGAGTGAAGTTCGGCGAGTGAGGCCTCAATCTCATGCTCGGCGTCAAAGTCGCCGAGCGCAGGGATGGGCACGGCGTAGGCCTTGTAAAGCCGCCAACCCACTGGAGCCATTTCAGGGCAGGTCATGGTCATGTCCACGATGTTGCAGAGGCGCTTTGTATCCCCGAATGTCACCAGACTAGGGGCGTCGATTAGTGCCTCGCGGCTGGCGAAATCTATGACGATGTTCGCGGCGGGACGTACTACCCGGTTCGCCTCGGCGACATAGTCCGGGCCAAAGGCCTCCGGTCCCACCAGACCGATCGTGGCTAGAGGGCCGGCGTTGCTGATGACCACATCGGCGGTCACGGTCTCTTCCGTGCCGTTGGCCGTGAAGGTTACGGATCGGGCCACGCCTTCCTCAATGTTTATGCGGCTTGCACGCGTTTCAAGCCGGATTTCAGCACCCTTCTCACGGAGGGCGTCTGCAAGGTCATTCCAGAGCCCGATTGTGCCACGAGGACAGAATCCGAAGCGCTTGAAGGCGCCTTTGGTGCCGAAATAGACGAGGAAGGCGCGCGCCGGCAGTTCATCGGCGTTCACCGCGAAGATCGCCGCGCACAGGTTACGGAACAGGCGATGGACCGTGGTGTTCTTAGTCAGGCCAGAGAGCCATTCAGCGGTGGTGATCCGCGCTTCGGGAAGGTCGCCTGCTCGCGCGTCAGCGAATTTGGTGCCGATCTTGGCGGCCTGTTTCGTGAAACCGCCCAGAAGAAACGCCCAGCCACCCTTTGAAACATCAAGAGTCTTGCCGTCGATGCGAAACACCGTCGCGGGGTTGGGTTCGCGGATATCGAGCGGGACGCCGGCCAGTTGGAAGGTGTCGTCAAAGATGCCGCCGCGCTCGATGGCGATGGCGCCGACATTGAGGATGAAGCCCTCTTTCTCGAAAGACGTCGCGCGACCGCCGACGCGATCGTTTTCGTCGATCAGTAGAACGGACCTTCCCGCAACAGTCAGACGCGCCGCCGCACACATTCCCCCGGCGCCAGCGCCGATGACCACGGCGTCATAGTGTTGAGTCACTTGGCGTCTCCTACTTTTCAGTATGGTGGACCGGGACGTAGGAGCCGTCACGTACCCACGAGGGGGGACGGACAATCGTGCTATGCGATTTCAAACAGGACGAGAGACTGGGCCACGGGCCGGGCGTCTCCATTCTGATGGGCACTTGCTCGAATGCGCATCAGGTTGCGACCGCTTGAAATGATCTCCGACCTGTACTGAATCGAGGTCGTCGCGAACGCCGCTCGGAGATAGTTGATGGCCTCGCTCCGTAAGAGCGCCGCCGATCCGCGTTCCTTTTCTGCCAAGGCAGCAGCTGATGTCGCCAGTCCAGCCGCGACGATGCCGCCATGGAAGGCGGGGACCGACCTTGCTCCGATCGTCCGGGGATGCGGCTGCAGATCGAAGTCGTTCGTGGCGGCACCCGCCGCCGGTAAGCCGGCGAAGGCGGCGAAGCTATCGACCCCCTCGAGGTAAACATCCATGTCTGCAGGTGGAGGAAATTCCGACACCGTACCGCCGGGCCAGGCGCCGATCAGGAACCGGGAGGTGACCGAGCCGGCCGGAAGCGAGGTGTCGCCCTGGTCGACTGTCCCGGATACAAAGGCTATTCGGCTGACTGTCGTGGGCCGATTCAGACGAATGAAGACATCGCCGGCTTCGAGGGGCCGCATGTGCCCGAAGTTTAGATCAATCGTCGCTAGCGGCGCTTTCTGGCCGAGCGCAAGATGTATGGCGAGGCCCATGACATGGTCCGACACCGCCACCAGAGTACGCCTGTCGATGACCTTCGACCCGGAGCCGGTCACGGCGGCGACCGACGGTATGATGCGGACCCTAAAGCTGTCGGAGGAGACATCTTCGTAGGTAAAGCCAATGTGCCGGACCAACTCCGATTCCGCGTGTTCGGGCGAGATATCTCGAAGGTCAAGATGAGTCATTTCATGCCGGCGCGGCGCGCCTCGTTCCACGCCAGATCGACATAGGTCTCAAGTGCATCGGCGACGGCGCCTGCGCGGTCGGAGGATGCAGTGCCGCGCAGCAGTCGCCCTTTGATCCCGTGCACGATTGCTGCAAACCGAAAGATGTTGAAGGTAATGTGGAACTGCAGGTGGGGGATCTCTGATCGCCCGGAGCGATCACAATAGGTCTGCATGTGTTCGTCTTCAGTCGGGATGTTTAATTCCGGTAGATCGAGGCCTTTCAGGCCGCCGCCTGGAATTCCTGCTGGAATGCGGTATTTCATCAGGTGATAGGCGAAGTCGGTCGCCGGATTGCCTAGGGTGGATAGCTCCCAGTCCAAGATAGCGACGACTTGCGGCTCCGACGGCTTAAACATCACATTGTTGACGCGGTAATCGCCGTGAACGATCGACACGTCAGTGGAAACGGGAGCGTTGTCGGCGAGCCAACGGGCGACTTGATCCATACGGTCGGTGCGCCCCGCCTGTTCGTCAGCTAGGTACTGTCTCGTCCAGCGCGAAATCTGGCGTTCCAGATAGCCGCTGCCTTTGCCGAAATTTTCGAGGCCGACGGATGTGGGATCCACTGCGTGGAGGGCGGCCAGACTTTCAGCAAGCGCCCTATAATAGGCCGGTCGCCGGTTGCGCTCGATCTCGGGCAGATCCGGCTGCCAGAGAATGTCTCCTTCGACGAAGTCCATGACGTAAAAGTTCCGCCCGATGACCGAGGGGTCTTCGCAAAGTCGTCTGACCCGGGGCACGGGAACATGGCTCGCCAGAGCCTGCATGACCCGGAACTCCCGGTCGATGGCATGGGCGTTATTGAGCACCGGCCCGGGCGGCTTGCTCCGAAGGACATAATCTCCACCCGGCGTGCGCAGGCGATAAGTTGGATTGGATTGCCCCCCTGAAAATTTTTCGACCTCTACAGGTCCCTCGAAGCCCTCAAGGTTGCTCGCCAACCACCGGGCCAAGGTTTGAATGTCGATTGACGCCGCGGATGTGCCCATTGTGTCAGCCGTTCACAGGTGACGCAGGGTAGAGACGGGGCGTCCATCCTCGACGAGATCCAAAAATTCGGACATTCCCCACGCTTCACGGCCTTCGCACTTGAAGAGGGTCACCCCCTTTATGATCCGAACGAGAGTTTCGCCGCCGGCTGGGTTGGCCTTGCGATGCTGAAGTGGCGTCGTCGATAGAACTTCGCCCGTCATGAGCGTACGCCCTGCTGCAGTCTCAAGTTCGAGCGTCATGGATCGCTGGACGAAGTCGGGCCCGTAATCGACGTCCAGGCGTGCGTCGGTCAGCGGCAGGAGTGCTCCGTCACGCCACACATGGCCGACCACGTCCGGCTCCTGGCCAGGACGGCCCATGAGCGCCAGCAGGACACCGAAATCCGGGCCGAAGGTGACCGGCGTCCATTTGTGCCAGTAGAGATTTCCCCAGTGACGAGGACCCCACGACTTGTCGCGGAACCCGAACCCATCGACGTCGATAACGGTGTCGCCGACTCTGATGGTTCCCCTGGCAGCGATGTGCTGCTCGGTGTGGCCGCGATATGCGGACGTTTCCGGGTCCAGGTCCCACCGGGAACCGTCGAGATTGACGATCTCTCCACCGTGCATGGGCGAAACGCCGCTGAGATCGAGGCTGATCGAGGCGTGGGCCCGGGGGGACTGCTTGAAGGCCGAGCGGGCATCCCGCAGAGCTTTCGCGTCATCCAGGATGAGCACTTCGCCTTCGTAGGCGATATGGAGAGCCTTAAAGGGCTCGACGACCGAAACCTTGAACCCGCCGGCATCGAGGGAGGCGTTTGACGCGATCTGCGGACGGGCAAACCAGAAGGCGACGCGGCCGTCCGAGAGATGAACGCATACTGTGACCTCCGCATGTCCCTCATTGACGCGATTGCCGATCCGGAACCAGGCACCGATCGACCGCCGCCTGTCGAACACATCGAAGTACATGCTCTCGTTGAAGTTCGAAGCGGCTTCTGGCTCGTGCTGATACTCGTCTCGAGGGTCGAGCTTCAGCGTCATTCCATGGGGCACGATCATGGGTGTCTCCTTTGTGCCAATAGTGACGCGACACCAGGCGGCCTAATGTCCCCGTGGTTGGGACGGCCAGTTGTGTAGTCTCAATAAATTGTCCTGGGAGTGTGTGAGTGGAGCCGCTCCCCGGGGTTAGGGCGATTTGCGACCACGGCTCGGTACAGACGGCTAGGGATGCTCGGCCAGTGCAGCTGACGGGGGCTTCTTCAGAAGGACGCCATACGCAGGAAACTCATAGCGGCTCTCCGGATGAGGCTGAGTCCGAATCGCCCGCAAGGCTCCGTAGAACCAGAGCTGACCCTCGCCCGGTTCGGGGTGATCGAACAGGCCGAGGCTCGGAATGTCCTGAGGCGGTACATCAAAAAGCAAGGAATGATCGACCGCCAGGTACTTCGACGAACGCCCGACGACCCGCACGGGGTGGCGGGGCCAGCCTCCCTCGAGTTCTCGGTAATTGCCACCGTCCGCGTCGGGGCTGCGGGTCAACAAGGCTGCAAAAAGCGCGTCTGGCATGGCGCGACCGAGCCTCAGCGGCATGGTGAACGCCATTTCGCAAGTGTATGGACCCCGGAAATGGGGCAGAGCCCCCGGCGGAGTCTTCGGTTGCGCGGGCGGGCGCCATGAGAGGGGGTGGGGGGTAGTCATGATCATCTCGTGGTTGGAGTGACGGGCGGTGGCCGATAGGCAGAGGGTCAGTGCGTGGCGGTTCGCTGCGCCGCCGCCCAGTAGGGGGAATCCTCAAGGCTGTTGTTCTCGGGGGTGATCGCGCTGCGGATAGCGAGGTCGACGAGCGTCGCCCGACGAACCGAGGCTTCCTCCAGGCATCGAGGATCAGTCGCTCATCCTCGTCGGGTTCGAGGGCGTCGAAATCGGCCGAGGCGACTCCGCTGATCCGTCCGTCCTCACCGATGACGAGCCTGTAGTTGCAGTCGGTCGGCTCGCCCTCTTCGACCGCATCATCGACCACGAACACGACCACGTCCTCGGCGTCCACGCAGGGGAAGAGGGTGGACATGTTCACGTACAGCGTCATGGCCGCCCAAAAGCGAAAGACGATGTCGTCGTGGCCGGCGATACTATCGATCGTGGCGAGCAACTTTTCACTCGGGGTGTACGCGGGGTCGATGGGCCCCGGGGCTACGTCGAGGTCAAACTTGGAGGATGCGGTAATGTCGGTTTAGTCCTTCGGGCTGATTTTCAGTTCTGCGCGCTCTGCGCCGCGTTCGGGCTGGAGCAGCTCCGTCAGGAGGCCAAGGAAGAGCAGGTTGACGGAGGCGTGGGGCTCACGACACCACTTCCAGGTTTCCGCCGACAACCTTCCAGCGCAGCTGGGTCCGCGTTTGCGCAGCGAGGGGGATGCCCAGGTGGTCCGCGGCAAGACCCTCATGGCGCGCACGCGTAACCTTCGCCAGCAGGTCGTCGAGCGGATCGTGACCATCTTGGATCAGTCGGATCGCCGCAGCCTCCAGCGCGACGAGTCGAGCCTCAGGTTCCTTCATCAGCGCGATCTCAGCGGCGAGCTCTACATACTGATGCCCCCCCCCAGTCGGTGTCGCTCACCAGAAGGTCGATAACCTCTCCAGCTTCGTTCCGTCGGCGGGGCACGGCCATGCCGCGCTCAATGTCCTCCTCATCGGTCGTGTGGATGTAATCGAGCACGCCGCGCTCGACGCGATCCACAGCCCGTCGATGTCATTCTGAAGGGCGATGTCGCAGATGAAGCCGACCGCCATGCCGAAGCGCGCGGACGGGTCGGGATGGTCGGCGACCGTGCGCGCTGCATGCGCAAGATTCTGGATGATGCCGGAAGTCATATTGAAGGTCCTTTATATGGAGGCCGCCGGTCGGGGTGACCTGACGCGGTCGAGACGCGCGGACTCGTATGAGACGGCCTGCGCCTGGTAGAGACGGTGTGAGACAGCTGGTTTTCGGGGGCGTCTGTAACTCCTTGTTTTTGTTGACCTGCGTCGGACTCGGATCGAACCCAGAATTAGAGTCTCTCCGGCCTCCAGCCGTGGCTAAGCGCTCAAAATTTCAGGGAAAAGGCCAAAGGCCTGGTGAGCGCCGGACACGCGCCGGACTCGACGTCGGAACCGCCGGACACACGGACCGGCGCGCCTCCTTGGCCGTTTGCGCTTGGCGCGGGCCAAGGCCCCGCGGCGCCTCGTCCAGGATGAGCAGCCGGGTTAGGGGGAACCCGGCTGGCGCGGCGCGCGGTCAGCCGTTAGCGGAACGAATGCGTACGCCCGGACCGTTGGCGTCGGCTTCCAGGAAAGTGACCCCCAGACCCTGGAGCACCTCAACCAACCGCTGGGCGTTGACCGGCGTCAGCACCTGCGCGCCGCCCGCTTCGGCGCGGCGGATGGTGTTGACCCCAAGGCCGGTCGCCTCAGCCAGCTTCTGGATCGACAGCCCGGTCGCCGCACGCGCCGCCGTCAGCTGCTGAGCTGTGGGCGAAAATATTCCATGTGGGCGCATATTGACCATCGAGAACCGTTGTGTTAGCTCGTTGCTTCGTGGGCGCAAATCGCCCATATGGGCAGAGGAGGCCCTATCGATATGTTGTCTTCGTATCTGATTCAACCGGCCGGAGCGATCCGTGGCCACATCAACTTCGTGCCTGAAGCGGGTGGGATCTATGTCCTGCTGCTGGATCACCCCAAGGCTCTGGACTGCGCTGCATCGTGCGGGGTTGAAACTTGATCCCCTGCGCCTGGGTGGGCGCGCCATCCTCTATCTGGGCGCGACGACGACAGTCTGCGTCGCCGGCTGAAATGCCACCTGTCTGACGACAGTGCGCGCTCAACCTTCCGCATGAGTCTGGGGGCGGTGCTGGCTGAACAACTCCAATTGAGCGCCCGTCCCAGCGGGGTGCGCGGCTTCCGCTTCGAGCCGGAGGGGGAGGCGCGCCTGAGCCGGTGGATTGAGGACCACGTATCGGTGGCGATACGCGAATCCGGCCACGCCCTGGTCGAAGAGAAGTCGCTGATCGCGATGCAGGAGCCGCTGCTCAACATCTCGGGGCGCCGCCACAAGACCTCAGCGGAAACCATGCTGCTCTTGCGCCGACGCATGCGCGGGCTGCCCTTCGATCGGAAGGTGCTGCACTGATGAACGCGCCCCTCAATCAGCCTCCGCCCGCTGAAGCCGTCGTCGAACGCATGACGACATCCGAGGTCCTGGCGTTGGCGCGCATCTCGCGAGCGACCCTGTGGCGGCGCGTCCGTTGCGGTCGCCTGCCCGCCCCTGCCGACCAGGGCCGCCAGGCCCTGTTTCTTAAATCCGCGATCATTGCGGCCCTGTCCACAGACGTCGATCGGCCGCCTGACGTAGCTGTGGCAATCGAGCAACGCCTCGAGCAGTTGCGTCGCCGTCGTCGAAAAGGAGCTTGATTATGCGCGATACGCAGAATACACGCCATCGCTCATTCTGGGCATCAAACAGAATGAAAGGAGCTGTATGCATCAAAGGAGGACCGATGAAAAACTATGGACCCTGTGTCGCGGTGCGTCCGCGCAGTGACGGAACGGTGAAGTTCCGTTTCGAGGTGCGGCGAAATCGCCCCCGGAGCTGGCCGCGCACCCGGCCGATCCTGATCAATGGCCGTGACGGCGTGCGCCTGAGCGAGATGACCCCGCAGCTCGAAAAGGAAGTGGAGCGCAAGGCGGAGGCGCTCTTCATCGACCTGGGCCGCATGCGCGCCCAGGAGTTGGGCGGCGTAACCCCGGCGGCACCCAAGATTGAACGCTCCTGGGAGGAGCTGATTGCGCTGCGACGCGAGCACTCCAATTGGCTGGGTCTGAAGCCAGCCTCACGAGCCACTTACGCCTCGAGCCAGAAGCGTATTCTCAGCCTGTTAGGCGGCTTCGAAGGCTTGGCCCCTTCCATCGTGCTGGAATCCCAGATCGACCGCATCTTCCTCCCGCGGATCCCGAGCGCTCACAGGCGCAAGGCGGCTTACCTGGAGGTCCGCCGGCTGCTTGAGAAGGCGGTCCGAGAGGGCTGGCGCGACGCGGCGCTCACCATCTCCTACAGCGCCAGACTCCCCGAGTCGGTCTTGCGTGTCTGGACTGCGACGACCTGCGATGTGCGGTCACCCAGGCGGTCACCGACGGCGAGCGCGGCTTGGCGCGCTTGTTGCTGACCCAGTGGGAGATCGGCCAGCGCCTGCAGAGTGTGCGTCTGTTCCGTTACGGCCACCAGTACGAGAACGGCTGCTTCTTCTACAAGTGCGTCAAGACCGGCCGCGAAGTGCGAATTCAGGTAATGAACCCGCGCGCTCGCGAGGTGCTGGACGCCTCCTACAAGTACGGCGCCTACATGTTCCCCCGCACCTTGGACGGCAAGCCGTTCACTGGTGTGGAGCTGACCAAGGCGTTTACCCGCATTCGCAAGCAGCTCAGGGGTTTCGATCAGAAGCTTCAGTTGCGCCAGTTGCGTCACACCGTCGTGCTCGAACTGGCGCTGGCGGGCTGCAACATTCCCGAGATCGCCTCGATCACCAGCCACAGTTTGGAGACGGTGCACCATACGCTCAAGCACTACCTGAGCAAGAACACCGAGCTGGCGAACCGCGCAATGGAGAAGCGTGAGCGCCGCCGCCTGGAACAGGTGGCGGGGCTTTCGGGGGAGATCATCGTGGAAGGTGCGCGCTGCATCTACCTGGGTGACTTGCCCAAGGCGGTCACGCCGTCGGCCCCTGAGGATGGAGGGCCCGATGAACAGCGCTGAAAAGGGGCAACTGAAGCCGGGTGACCACGTCATAGGCGTTGACGAACTCTCGTCGCTCCTCACCGAAGCTCATGACGTGCCCCCAATCCGGACGCGGGCGACCGGGATTGACCAGTTCGATCGTCATGCCAAGGCGGGGTCGGTAGAAGTAGACGTGGAGGCGGACACCTTCACCGGACGCACGCCCCCATGGGGTAAAGCGGGGCGTGGCTTCGACCACAGCAGCCAGGGCCTGCAGCGGATTCCGCGCCCGTTGGAGGGGAACGAGCCAGTCAGGGACTTCGTCCCACTCATGGTCCGGATCCTTCTTATGCGGCAGTTCGGCGAAAGCGTTCACCGCGTCAGCAGCGCTGGCCGGGTCACGGGCGCCATAGAGTCCTATCAGCAACGCGGCGGCGTCTTCCGCCGTCATCTCTGCTGCTCCACGTCCGCGCTTGGTCGTCTGAATGAAGCCGGCCTCGCGCACCGCCCTCGCAATGTGATCAACCGCGCCGCGGGGGCGTCCATCAATTGCAGCCACAGCGGCTACGAGGGCAGGCAATCGAGCCATAATTATCCGAGCCAGGCGCCGGGCGCCGCAATCCAAAGGAGGAGCCTATATCTGTTTATTACCCAGAAAACGGAGAGCCTGTCCAGCGAGGCCATACTTTATCCCGAGTTCGAGATCGCCCTTCACCCAGCGACTGGGGAGATGAGGAGCCTCTCACGCTTCGAGAAGCAGTGGCTGTCTTCTTTCCTGGCGGTCCGCTCACCCTCTCGTCCTTCCGTACGGAAATCCGCAAAGGAAACCTTCGCGCGAAGAAGGTCGCCGGACAGTGGTTTGTCACGCCTGCAGCGGTTCGTTCGCTATTCGAGCTCAGACAATGGGTAGGCCGCGAAAGGGCGCTCGGCTCTACCTCCGCACTGGCCGGATTGACCCCAAGTCCGGCCGACCGCTTGCGGCCGTCTACTTTATCCGGGACGGCGACAAGAACGTCAGCACAGGTTGCGGCGCGGACCGCCTTGCAGAGGCTGAAGCCGTACTCGCGGAGTACCTGACCGAGCGAGCCGCTTCGAGCCGACCCAAGGATCGCGCGCTCGAGCCCGAAGAGGTGCTCGTCGACGAGGTCATCGCTCTTTATGCGCGCGAGAAGGCTCCCTTTCTTGCTGATCCGGGATCGGCCCGCGCCCGCTTGACGGCCGTGCTGGACTGGTGGAGCGGCAAGACGCTCGGCGACATCAAGCGCAGCACCTGCGAGGCCTATGTGGTCCATCGTACGACGCAGCCTGTGAAGACGTACAAGGACCCCGCCAAGGCGCGCAAGGTCAGTCCTTCGGGGGCGCGTCGCGAGCTCGAGGACCTTTCTGCGGCCACAACGTACTGGGACGGGGAGCACCGCCTCACCCGCAAGCCTGTCTTCACCTATCCGGCTCCCGCGGTCGGTCCGCGTGACGCACTCAGCCGTCAGCAGGTCGCGGCAATTCTGCGAGCCGCCAGGGGTTGGCGGCTGAAGGCGGGACGCTGGCAGGCCACGGTGACGTCGACTCGCTCCAACCGTGCTCACCTCGTGCGTTTCGTGTTGCTGGGGGTGTACTCGGGCACTCGCCCCGGCGTTCTTCCGAAGCTTCGCTGGAAGCCATCGGATGACTGCGCCTGGGTCGACCTGGACAAGGGCTGGATCTTTCGGCGCGGCAGGCGCGAGGCCGACAAGCCCACAAAGCGTCGCCCCATGTGCCGTATTCCGAAGCGTCTGCTGCGGCACATGGTGCGTTGGCGCCGACAGGATAATGCGCTGAACGTCGAGCGTGCCAAGGCCGGCCTCCCGCCGATCGAAACCGTTCTGCACCACGGTGGTCGGGCGATCCGGGGCCGAATCCGCAAGGGCTACCGCGGAATCATTGTCGACGCTGGCCTTTCCCCCGACATCACACCGCACTGGCACCGGCATACGGCGGCAACTTGGTTGATGGAGGCTGACGTACCGCTGCGGCGCGCTGCCCAGTACTTGGGTATGACCCCGCGCACGTTGGAAAAGGTCTACGGCCACCATCGGCCCGACTACCAGTCTGACGTCAGCGACGCCTTCGACCGCCGCACCAGCCGACACGCGGGCTGAGACGCAATCCACCCCCATCGGCCCCCCGTGGGCCGCATTGAAAGGAGCTTGCATGACGACTCTTCTCTCTCCGACCGCTGCGCCTACGCCCGAGGGCGACTGTACTGTCATCAATTTCTCGGTCCCTGGCGCGCCTCGCGGGAAAGCTCGACCTCAGGCTCGCGCGTTCATGGGAAAGGTCCAGCGCTTCAAGGACAGCAAAACGGTTGCTTACGAAAGCCTCGTTCGGCTGGTTGCAAGCGAAGCTATGGAAAACCGTGGGCGGATAGACGACCCGGTCTTCGTAGAGATCGACGTTTTCGTCGAGCCGGTAGCTTCTACGTCCCGCTCTCGTTACTCCGAGATGATCGCTGGACGGATCAAGCCCACCAAGGCTCCTGACCTCGACAACATCGTCAAATCCATTCTCGACGGCTGTAATGGGGTTGTCTTCCGTGACGATGTTCTCGTCGTGAAGATCGCCGCGACTAAATCGTATGCGGTCAGCAGCCGGGTAGAGGTGAACGTTTCCCGCGTGCCATGATGCGTGATGGGTCTGAGAAGCGCCAAAACCGGACATTTGCAGCTGAGCGCAAAGTGGACGTTCGGCTAGCGTCGCTGATGGTTCGTTTCGACCCGCTCCAGACGCAAGTCTCCCCGGGCAGGAGTCCTTTAGGCGTCGCTGAGACGACTGAAGATCTCATCGGGCTTCGGGGGCGAGAGTACGGGTTTGCGGCGCCCGGAGAACATCCCGAGATCGGCCGTCTTCCCCGACTCCGTTCGGTGAAGGAAAACCTGACAGACCGTCATTCCCGGGTAGATGGCGAGGGGCACCTCGCCCACGTTTGCGAGCTCAAGGGTCAAGCAGCCGGAGAAGTGAGGATGGATGCCCGCCGCGGTCTCGATCACGAGGCCGTGGCGACCAAGCGAGGATTTTCCGGTCACATAGCCGGACAGGCTTCCCGGGAGTTGCAGCCACTCCAAGGTCGCGCCCAAGACGAACCGGCCAGGATGCAGAACGAACTTCTTCCCGAACGGTACGAAATGCTGCTTGGTGCGGGAAACCTCGGTCGGGTCGTCGGTCGCATCGGCGTGAACCACGGCGAGTGGATAAGCCTGCGCGCGAGTTTGCTTGAACGCCCGAAACCAGCGACCGAGACGCAGGTCGATGGAAGTGGCGGCGCGATCACGCAGCGCCGCGTCGTCGGGCTTGGGAACGACAGTCAAGCGATCAGGATGGGTGGCCTCGAGGTTGAGGGCGTCGGCGATCTGATCGGCGCTAAGCATCAGCGAGCCTTTCGCGAAACTCGGCCACCTCGATGGACTTCAGCATGAGCTCGCCGAGCATGTCGTATTCGGCCCGATCGGCTTCTTCGGAAAGCCCGCCGTGACGGCGCAGATAGAGCCAGCCGGCGGTGACAATCTCCGGGAAAGTAGCGCCGTCGTCGTCTGGGACCCGACGGCCGAAAGCCCCAATAATTCGTTCCACGACCTCGCTACGGGGCTGCGAGACCTTTCGGTCGAGGAGCAGGTCGAAGGTTCTCTGCATCATGGCAGGAAAGACTGCAGCGACTGCGGCGTCGGCGAAGGCGAGGGCATCCGGGTCGACGCCCTTGCGCTGCGTGGACTGTCGCCAACGCCCGAAAAGGCCTGGCTCCAGATCGATACCGAGCGCCTTCGCCGCAGTCAGCATATAGCCGACCCGCTCAGAACTGCTGGGATAGAAGGGGCTGCGGCTGCCGCCGCCGGGCGCCAGGAAATACTCGTAGGCGTGGGCGTACGACGCGCCAAAAACATAGAGGCCGAAGAGGTCGCAGAAGATCTCCTCAAGCTGCTTCAACGCGGTCCCCAGTACGACGTTCTGGAGATCCGGCAGCGTCTCCCCGGCGCGATCCAAGATCCGCGCCTTTGCTTCGGGATCGGCGTCGATCGCACCGGCCACCGCGCGGGTGACGGCCGTTTGCAGCGCGGCCTTCAGTTCATGCTGTCGCCACGCCGAATGCCCAATCTCGTGCCCGGCGAGCGGAAAAAGCAGCACATTGCCCGATTCCGGTGCCGGGGCCCCGACAAGGACGAAGCCGGGCAGCAGGTCCAAGGTCATCGGATAGGTGAAAGGAACGAAGTTCCATTCCGAAGACATGATGAGCCGGGCCTCGGGCGAGATCACCTGCGCCACCAGGCGTTTCAGCGGGAACTGCACCTCGAAGGCGTTGCGCACATTGGTGGAGCGAAGGATGAACCCCAAGACGTCGGTATATTTGGACACCGTGAAACTGATCTCGGCGCATATTTCATCCACCACAGGGTCGCTCAGGGTGGGTGGCAAACCTCCTAGGAAGTCGTTCAGATAATACTCAAGCTCCGCCCGGATGACTCCCAGGGCGTCCAAACCGTCGCGGTGCGGAAAGTCCGAAGCCTCGAGCTCGGCGATCTGATCGACGAACGCGCGAACTCTACGCCGCGCAGAGGCGAGGCGTAGCTCCGTGGCCGTGGGCTCGTCCTTCATGGACGACAAGCGCATCCTCCGCCGTCTGTTCTTCGATCAGTTCCTGGTGGAGAGCCACGCAGAAGCGGATCAGCGCATCGGTACCGGCGCGGCCGCCGTCCGCAACTTGGGCGAGGGCCTCACTGATCCGCCGAATTAGAGCTTGAATATGCTCCACGTCGGAAGCGGGAACCGATTCGTGATCATAGTACAGCCTTTGCAGCGGCTGGTAGAAACCTGGTTCTACGAAACGGAAAGGCGCTGCGCCGTCGTCCGATCCGCTCGTCTGCAGAAGCGCCTGCGACAGAGCGTCCAACGGCTCCCGGCGGGGCTGACCGCCGGCGCGCGCACGTTCCAACTCGACGGCGGCGCGCAAGGCCAATTGGGTTAGCCGGAACTTAGACGTGGCCTGTCCCGTGGATATCATTGGCGGCGGCCCCCTCGCACAGCCCGAATAGCCCTCGGGCGCGACCCTAATCGGATGGACAGGCACGGCAAGCGAGAATCTGCCCAGACCCTACCGTTGGACTCAAGTTGAGTCAAAATAGTTAATGAGGACATGGGTCTCCAACCATCGCTCGTGCAGCTCGGCTCGAAAGAGAACCGCCGCGGCGCGCGAGGGTTTCACACCGGCCTCTGCGGCCCGGAGGGCGAACGCCGCCTTGGTCGCCGCGTCCGGAGTGTGGGCGACGATCTTAGTCCGAGCGGGCAACGGGCGAATGTCAAAGCGCTCGATCAGGTCGGACAGACGGCCAGCGCGGAGTTCGCGGGCGATCAGAAGGTTCGCGAGAGCGGTAACGTGGAGGCCGTGGCTGCGGGCATAGGCCTCGAATCGATCGCGTTCGTCCGGAGTCACATAGCCGAGGATCTGTGCCATCGGATCGTCAGCAAGTGACGCTTGCTGGCAGGATGATCCGGCGAGCGGGCTTGGCGGTGGCGTTGATCAGAACGAAAATCTGGTGCGGCGTCTTGAACGCTTCGGCGATCATCTCCTGCCGGTCGCCGTTGGCATCTGTGATCCTCAGGGTTCTTGGGCCGGTCATTCGATTCACCGGGACGAGGCGGCCGAGGGCGTCGTCGGCCGTGACGGTCTGGGGCCAGGCGATATTCGAGAAACGACGGGCGAACGCCGCAGAGACGATCACTCGCCTCACGGTGCAGAAATAGCCGACCATTTCGGCGGGCTCGGCGGGGTTCAGCACCACAACGGCGCAGGTCTTGTCGCTGTGGGACACGTAGCGTCGGATGGTCGCGTAGACCGACGCGCCGTAACGCCGAGCCAGCCGCAACGGCACTCCGATCCCGAACGCATGATCGTCAGCCTCAGAGGTGAAGGCGTCGAGTTGAAAGAGAACCTCGGAGGCGAAGACGTTGGCTTCCCGCTCGAACTGCTGCTTGACCTCAGGGTCGAGCGTCTTGCGGCAGTCCTCGAAGATTCCGAAGATCGACTGCCATGGCAGGACCGCGTGGCCGCCTTCGTGCAATTTGAGGAACGGTAGTTTTTCCTTGGGCGTCTCGGGATCGATGAAGGCGATCCGCGCCTTGGGATCGAAGACGCCCCATACTTTGCTCAGCGCGCTTAGCAGAGCGTCGCCTGCCTGGGCGGCCTTGCGGCGAAGCAGCGCCAAATAATTGTCGTCGAGGCTGATGGGTACAACCTGAATTCTAGCGGTCCGCATGATTTCGTCGACCGGCGTCGGGAAAACGCCGACCGCTCCGGCCTCGCGCAACAGGCGGCCGGCCTCGGATCGAATGGCCTCAGCCTCCTGCGAGGGAATGGAACAGTCGTCGACGAGCATCACTTTCTTGCCTTCTGACTCCGAAGATAGCCAAGGAAGTTCAGGAGCTGCTCTTCTTCGTCGGGAGTGAGTTCCCCCAATACGGAGGTCGGCGCACGGTTCGCCGGCGTTTCCGACTCGCTGACGAAGCCGGCCCGCTCCATCAACACGGCGTAGTCCACCCCGTAGGTGGCCGCCAGACGGTGCAGCATTACGGCGGACGGACGCGCGATTTCTCCGTTCTCGAGTTGACTGAGATAGCCGTTGGAAATTTTGCCGCCGGTCAGCCGCTCGACTTCGCGGAGTGAGTAGCCTCGGGAATTTCTTATGTCTTTCAAGTATCTGCCTAGGCCGGGCGTGGTGTCTTCCTTTGTTGTCGGGGGCTTCATCGCGAACCTGGAGGCGCAGTTGTGGGTGACGCAGGGTAGGGCTTGTGCTAAATTCGTCAAGCGCCGCTAAGCGAGCGCTTGACAAACTTAGCACCGCTTCGCATATCAAGCGAAGACGGGCCGCGGTGGCCTCGTCGATGTCAATACGAGGTCAACATGGACGCCCGTTCCTCCCCTTCGCTCATCCAGACCCGCGCCCAAGACGGCGTCGACAGCACCGATACCTCGAGCCCACTCGTCGATGTGGTCGAGGTAGAAATCTATGGACGCGAAAACCGGCCCCCGCCGCCCGCCAAGACGTACAAGGTCAAGATCGACCACGACCACCACCTGTTTCAGGCGCGGCGTGTCACCGGCCGCGATCTTCTGGTGAAGGCGGGCAAGACACCCCCGGAACACTACGAGATCGAAAAGCGGGTGCGCGGCGGCACCTACGTGGCCATCGGCCTCGATCAAGTGGTGGACCTGGGCGAGCCCGGCATCGAAGTCTTCGAGACCTTCCCGCTCGACGAGACGGAGGGCTGAGCCCATGCGCCGGGACTTCGAACTCGGTTCCGAGGACGTCCGGGCGCTCGATGCGCTCGGATTGTCCTGGGAGGCTATCCGCTCGGGTCCGTCCCGGTGGATCTTGATCCACAACCACCCGGTCCCGACCGGCTACACGTCCAGCAGCGCCACGGTGGCGATCCGGATGGACACCTATCCGCCGGGCCAGATCGACATGGCCTATTTCGACCCGCCCCTCGCCCGCGTTGACGGCAAGGCCATCAACAACCTGAGCGCCCTCGCGATCGACGGTCGGACCTTCCAGCAATGGAGTCGGCACTACGCATGGCGATCAGGTGTCGACACTCTGGCCACACATCTTCGTCGGGTGCGGGGCTGGCTCACTCATGAATTCCGCAAACGCTGAAGGAGCGCCCCTGATGGACACCTTTCGACTGACCGCAGCCCAGCATCGGCGGCTCCAGCATCACCTCTTTGACGGCAGCGATCTTGAGGCCGTCGCGGTCGGCCTGCTTGGCCAAACCGCACCCGCGACGCGGCGGGCGCATTTGTTGCACCGGATCACCGAGATTCCGTACGCGGAGTGCGTTCGCGCCGAGGCCACGGTCACTTGGCCGACCCGCCGGCTGAGGGCGCTGTTGCCCGAGGCCGGAGCCGGGGGAATGAAGGTGCTCAAGATACATTCCCACCCCAACGGCTATCGCGGCTTCTCGGCTCTTGACGACGCTTCCGATCGCGAACTGTTCGCGGCTGTGTCGCTCAAGGTTCCCGGACCCCACATCAGCGCCGTGATGCTGCCCGACGGCGAAATTTTGGCTCGCTTGGTCATGGATGACGGAACTTTCCGCGCGGTGGACCGGGTCGCCGTGGTCGGAGACGATCTCGTCTTCTGGCCCGACCCGCTGGCAGCGGCCAACGACTTCGACCAGCGCCACCGACAGGTGTTCGGCGATCGGACGACCAACCTGTTGCGGGCGCTCACCGTCGCCGTCGTGGGGATCTCCGGCACCGGCAGCCCCACGGTCGAAATGCTGGCGCGCCTGGGTGTCGGCCGCATCCTGTTGATCGATCCGGATGTGGTGGAAGGGCGTAATCTCAATCGGATCTGGGGCTCCACCCGCTCGGACGCGGAGGTCGGCGCGAACAAGGCCCTGATGATGCGTGGTCACTTGGATCGGATGGGTTTGGGCACCGATGTCGTGGATTTCCAAGGTCGGGTCGATACGGTCGAGGCTATCCAGCTGATCAGCATCGCCGACGTTCTGATCGGCTGCGTCGACAGTCTTGAGGGCCGAGACACTCTCAACCGGGTCGCCACCTTCTACACTCTGCCCTACCTTGATATCGGCGTGCGTCTCGACGCGGACGGGCAGGGCGGCGTCGCCAGCGTCTCGGCCGCGGTTCACTATCTGCAGCCCGGCGGAGCGAGCCTCAAGAGCCGGGGAGTCTATTCAGATGAAGGCCTCAGGGCGGAGTATTTGAAGCGGACGGATCAGCCCTTCTACGAAGATCAGGTTCGCCGCGGCTACATCCGCGGTGTCCGGGTCGACAGCCCGGCGGTGATCAGCGTCAACACCCTGGCTGCCGCTTCGGCGGTGAACGAGTTGCTCGCGCGGCTCCATCCGTTCCGCACGGTGAACAATGCGGACGTCGCCGTCCAGAAGCTGCTTCTTACCCATGGACGCACCATTCATCGCGGGGACGGAGATCCCGATCTGGAGTTGGCCCCCTTGGTGGGCCGCGGTGACTGCACACCTCCGATCGGCTGTGGGCGTATCGAGACGGCCGCGGCATGAATCCGCTCGGGAACATGCGCCGATGGTTTCAGCGGGCCACCGGTGATTTTTCCCGGGCGCGCGAGCGCTGGTGCCGGCCGCGGGTTCAACTGGAGCTCGTCGCCGAACGACCGCGAAAGCTCCGACGTCGCCGACTCTACGTCAGCCTTCAGGCGGGCGCGCCGGCCTTCGGAACGATGCTCTGTCCATGCGGCTGTGGCGAGACCCTCAACCTACGCTTCTTCGGCAATCGTCGACCGCGTTGGTCCGTCGCCTGGGATCGGGAGGCGCGGCCGACCGTGCGGCCCTCGATCTGGCGGCGGACCGGCTGCGGCAGTCACTTTAATCTCGTGAGAGGCCGTGTCCTTTGGTGCTGAACATCGGCAGCGACTGCGAGCTCCAGTGGGAAATCGCCTTTGGAATGACGCGGATGGGTCCATTTCCGTGCTGCTGCTCGCCGAGGAGACGATCATCCCGCGCCAAAGGATTGCGTCAGCACGGCCATGCAACGGGCGCGCTGAATCTCGGGATAGCGCAGCAGCCTTGCCGGTCCTCGTGGCACCGTTCCCCGGGATTCGTTTCTTGACTAAATTTCAGTCGGGAGCAGACGCTTCGGATGTCCGCCTTGAGCTCTCTGCCGACGTGGCCAAGGTCTGGAAAGCGCCAGAAGCGGACATTCGTGAACTCTCAAGAAGGCGACATTAGCCGACTCCATCCAAATGACCTCGGAAGGGGTCCGTAAGCTTTATCCCGTTTCTAGCGATCGCACCGCGTTCGACACACCAACCTATTAGTGATCAAGCGGCGGTGCTATCGCATCATAAACCGCCAAGCTGGCCTCATGCCTCTGACCATCACCAACCAACCCGCCGAGCCTCACTGTGGGGGCGTTCAATGGGTAGTGGCCGATCTGGACGGCTTGGCCGGTCTGGTCGCCGTTGTGCTCCAAGGCCGTGCCGCGGACGCTGCCGACGCCCTCGCGGGCGCAATGACACTTGACCTCCCCTCCGACGCCGAAATGAAGGCCCAGATCCGCGCCCAGCTCTTTCCGGCGGGTGACCCTTGGCACCGGGACGGCCTCCTGTTCGAGATTATCTGCTGGATCGTGGCCCTGCAGAAGGCCGCCCCGGGCGAGGTCGTCCTCGAACCCCACACCAAGGCGACGCAACAGGGGCTAGACGGTCTCAAGGTAGCTTGGGACGAGCCCAACCGACGTCTGACGGCGGCTACAATCTACGAATACAAATGTACCACCAACGCTCGGCAGGTTTTCCGCGACAAGGTTATAAAGGCCTTTAGGGGCTACTATGACGGAAAGCGGGACTCCCAGCTGATCCAAGGCGCGATCGCCCTGCTGGCCCGCTTCAATCTGAACGCCCAAGAGCGGGCGAACGCCTATTCGACGATCGTATACGGTCGGCCACTCCTGTTCGACGCGGCTTTGACTGTCGAGCCTGGCATCTTCGACGCCGACGCCTGCATCGACCTCTTCTCTCACTACGACGGCCTCGGCGCGCGTCCGCAGCGGTCCGGCTCGACCATGCCCCTGGCAGATATGCGGGCGTGGTTCCAAGCTTTCGCCGTTCTGGTGTGGGCCAAAATCGATGTTTGACGCCGAATCCGCCCGCCTCATCCGGCTCGCCCCACGGGTCGCCGACATCGATCCAAGGACTCTGCCCCAAGCCCTGACCCAGACCTACGCCCAGCTTGTGGCGCTCAGGTTGCGGGCGGCGGACCCGGAGGCCGCCGCGGCGGCCGATGAACGGTACGAAGGTTTGCTGCGTCTGGCCGCCGTCTATGAGGGCGTTGTCGACACCACCGAGGATGAGGACCATCGCCGCGGGGCCGCCTTCGTCGCGGCCACCGCCTATCAGATCCTTGGCCGGGTCGCGGACCGGGATGACAGCGATGCGCCTCTGCTGACGCCGGACGCCATCCACCCCCGGATTGCCGCCCCCCTTCTGTTCATCATCGCGGGACAAAGCCCGGACGCCCGGGAGGCGGGAGGCCGGCTCGCTACCCTGCGGGACGGGCCGGTTCTGATCGGCGCCCTGATCGAATCCGTCGCCGATCTCGCACGCGAGAACCTGGTCGCCATCGTCAACCGGGCCGCACGTCTGGCCGAACGCCGGCCTGACCGCGGCGATCTGATCGGTCAGACCGAACAGACGCTCTACGGTCTCTGCTGGGCGGGTCTCGCGCAACTCGCCGCCTCGGTGCTCTCGCGCGATACGCCGCAGACCCTGTTCCGCCTGTTCGACACGCCCGAGGCGACCTTCCACCAAGTCGAAGTCCTGTCCGCGATGCGTCCCCACCTCGCGCGGGAGGGGATCGAGATCGTCAACACCTATGCCGGGCCGCGGCACTTGGCGCGCCTGCTGCAGCACGCCTCGCGCCAGTTCATGGGGTTCGGCCTCGCCGGACTACCCGCGCCGGCTGGAGTCGCGGAAGCGACCTGGCGGCCATGGCTGAAGCGGCGCGCCGTCAACAAGCCCGTCATCTGGCCCAACCACCGCGCCGCCATCGAGACCGGCCTGCTCGAACGTGGTGTGTCCGCCGTCCTGGTGCTGCCGACTGGGGCGGGCAAGACGACCTTGTCGGAGCTGAAGATCGCCGCGGCCCTCGCCAGCGGCCGCAAGGTTATCTTCCTGGCACCCACCCTAGCCCTCGTGGACCAGTTGCGGGACGAGTTCGCCCGCACCTTCAGCAGCGATCTCGGCCAGGTAGTCGTCTCGACGGACGGCGACCTCAGCGCCCTAGTCAGCGGCCCAAGCATCAGCGAGATCGAGGTCATGACGCCAGAGCGGCTACTAGCCATGCTCAGTTTCGCGGACGCCGACCTGTCGGACGTCGGCCTGATCGTCTTCGACGAATGCCATCTGCTCGCGCCCCGGGGCGGCGGAACTCGCAGCCTCGACGCCATGCTCTGCCTGCTGCATGCGGCGCGCCGGGCGCCAGACGCAGATTTCCTGCTACTTTCCGCCATGCTGACAAATGGCGACGACCTCGCCGAATGGCTCGGCGAGCTAACCGGCCGCCAGGCCGTATTCTTTCACGACCCGTGGAAGCCGAGCCGGCAGGCGCGGGGCGTTGTCGTCTATCCGCAGGATGAACTCAATCAGTTCCGCCGCGACATCCAAAACGGCATGGTGCCGCGCCCGACCTATCCTGCAACCCCTCACGCACTGTTCGGCTTGCAGCAGAACTGGATCCCCGCCGCGGGAACGGACACAGCCGTGGTCAAACTGATGGATGAGACCGTACCGCTCACGACGGGAGCATACGGACTTCAGCCGACCGCCAACACCGTCGCCGGCACCCTAGCCGAACGGGCCAGCCAGGCCGGACTGAAGACAATAATCTTCGTCCAGCAGGCGGATCACGCGCCGTCCACGGCGCGAAAGATTTCCGAACGTCTCGTGGGGCCGTGGCGGATGACCGAGACGGAACAGGGCTTCGCCGCGGACATCGCGGTCGAGCTGGGGACGGGCAAGTCGCTCGTCCAACCCCAAGCCGGAGCCGTGCCCCACAACGGCGACATGATTCCACTTGAACGCCGTCTAGCTGAGTCGCTCTACCGGCGGGAGGATGGCGCCGCCATTATCGTCGCCACCCCGACGCTCGCCCAAGGTATCAACCTTCCGGCTCAGGTCGCCATTCTGGCCGGCGACAAGCGATCGGGCGCGGGCGGCGAACGAGCACAGCTGGAGCAGCACGAGCTGCTAAACGCCGCCGGGCGGGCGGGCCGCGCCGGCTTCTTGGCCAATGGCATGGTCCTGCTCGTGCCGGAGCCGGTGATCGGCTTCACGCCCGAGCAGCCCGCCCTCGCGGCCTATCCGAAGCTTTTGTCCATCCTGCCGACTGACGACCGGTGCGTACTGGTGGAGGACCCAGTCGAACATATGCTCGATCAGATCCAGCTGGGTCAGGTGAGCGCCCGGATCGACTATTTCGTCAACCGGATGCGGTCCGGCGAACCCGACGAAGCCGGTGCGGCGGCCGTGGCCCTGACCCGCCGTTCGTTCGGCGCATTTCTTGCGCGTAAGCGCGGCGAGACCATCGACGCCGCTGTGGCTGCGCTGGAGCGGGCCCTAGCTGCCACGCCCGCTGAAGATGACGAGACTGGAAGCCTCGTTGCTGCCTTGACCGGCCTCCCCCGTGATGCGGTGGCGGTGCTCGCCGCCCGCCTCGGGACCGACCCCGCCGCCTTCCCCGCGACCATCCCGGCTTGGGTGAGATGGATAGTCGAGTTCTTCAGGCGCGAACCGGAGGCCGCCGGACACCTCGTGGGCGGCCTCGACACCATCAAGGCCGTCACGCGAGGTCGAAAGACAGGTGGACCGATCACGGACGCCGAGTTTGACCGCCTGAATCTGGCGCTGCAGGCTTGGATTAGCGGTCGTCCTTTTTCGGAGATCGAGCAGGCGCTAGGCGTTGCCGCCAACGCCGTGAAGACCTGCAAGCGATCGAGAGACCTTGTGCTCAAGGTCGTCGGTCGCAACCTCTATATGGTAGCGACAGCAGCCACTGAACTCGCGAAGCGACGCCTTGCGCCGACTGCGGAGGGCGTCGTCCAGATCCCTGCCGTCATAGACATACTGGCTTACGCCCTTCGGGTTGGCTTTGATTCCGCCGCAAAGACTGCCTTCCATCACCTCCATAACGACATCCGTACACGGGTCGAAGCCCACACTCGTTTCCGAGCGTTCGCCGGGGACGGCGAGATCGATGATGGCGGAACTTTTGGGGACGTGTTTGACCGTGTGCAGGTACGGCTCCTGTTGTTTCGCTTTGAAGACTGACATCCAAGCGACGACGTGAAGGCCTGATGTGGTAGATACGCCAGGAGCATACACTAACCCCGGAGCTGGTTGGAGACATTCCACTTCGCGGCATGGAATGGCTTTGCAGTCGGCCCCAGACACTTCCGCCCATGGGCCAAACACTGGCTTCGCACCGCGCTCCGGTTTCGGGAGATGGCCATGATGGTCGAGCCACAAAACATTGTCGGCGATTATGCGGGTACGGATGAACTCTTGGCCCTGGCGCAATCGGGGTCGCTCGGGGGCTTCCGACCCATCCGAGTCCTCCGTTCGGGCCGTATCGGCCCCTTAGTTGAACTGGCGTCGGCGCGTCGCCTCCACCCCGCTGTCTATGCCCGGGTCACCGCGGAGGCGCCGTTCGCCAAGGCCCTGGAACGGGCGATCGGGGACGGGGCGATCTGCGGACTTCAGAGGAGCGCCCGCTTTGGCGTCTTTCCGCTCGTCCACCTCGGCCCAGACGGCGACCCATCCGATCAGTGGACGCTCTGGTTCAGCCGCGCCGATCAGGCCGCCCGGAGCGCGGGCTTTACCAACCTCACGGCGGCCATGATCATGGGGGCATTCGGCGAGCTGCAGGACAACGTCTTCCGGCATAGCCAAGCCTACAGCAGCGGCGTGGTCGCCTTCGCCATCACGCGGGACGGGTTCGAACTTGTCGTCAGCGACCGCGGCGTCGGCGTCTTGGGTAGCCTGCGGACCCACCCAGACTACGCCGATCTCCGGGACGCGGGCGACGCCTTGCGGCATGCGCTCGCAAACGGAGAGTCGCGATTCGGACGGGATAGCGGCTGCGGCGTGGGGATCGGCCAGATCTTTCGCGCCCTCGCCAATCAGGACGGCGATCTACGCTTTCGCAGCGATGACCACGTCTTGGATATTCGCGGCGACAGTCCCACGCTGCAGGGACAGCTCGAGGTCCGCCATAAGGCTACGCTGCCCGGCTTCACCGTGAGCGTGCTTTGTCGCCCGTTTGGCCGGTGCCCGGACCAGCCGCAGCGGCGTTGGCCGTGAGGCGGCCATGAGGTCGGTGCGGCGAGTAGCGATATTATGCGCGAGCAGGTCGTCTAAGGGTGCGCCGGGCTCGGTCGTGACCCGCATCCAGCGCAAACGCCCCGCCGGGCTGATTTCGGCCCGGCGGCGTTTGAGCGTTCGGGTGAAGGCGTCGGTCTCGATGAGGATGACCTGAGCAAAGTGAGCGCGCAGACGCGCCAGCGCGGGGATCCCGCCTCGCAGTATGAGGGTGAGGGGCCGTCCCACGCGCTTCGCCAGCGCACAAAGGCGTTCAACATGCCAATCGATCCGGCCCTGGTAGCCGGCGCCGGTGCCGAACTCAAATGCCACCGTCGTGACTTCCGGCCGCGCGCGAATGAATTGGGCCCATCGTCTGTAGTCGTGGTCCGTCCGGGCGTTGAGATGCAGGGCCGCGGCGACGCCCCCGGCCATCAACTCCGCCCAACTCAGGGCGATCCGCTTGATACTGTGCAGATTGTCGGGGCGCGGCGTGTCGGTGAACAGGCTGAAATTCGGCCCGGTGACAAGGGCGACATCCAAGGCGCGCAGCGCCGAGATCAGGCGCTCACGATTTTCGAAACCCCACCAAGCCTCAAGCTTGGCGTCCCGATCCACGCCGGTGACCACGAGGGTTGCGTCTTCGGGGATGAGGAAACGCTGCGCCAGCTCTGCGCGCGTCCGGACATGGGGCTCCCCGGTCCCCATATGGATCAGCTCATAGAGCGAAAGGGCCACGACCGGCTCCGCCAGGATGGTCTGGCGGCTGTATTTGTGACCGATCAAGGGGATGACCGGCGGCAGGACGGGGATCGCTCGCGCCGCCACTCTCGGGACCGAGTCGAGGTCGAAACCGCCGACCTCCCGATACCGGTCGACGAACTGGTCCGGCTTGTTGCGGCAGACCATGTCGCATTTCGTCGGGTCGGTGCAGGCGCAGAGGTCGGAGCAATCGAAGACGCCCGCCTCGATGTGCAGACCTCCGCATGCCTTGTAGTCGGGACAGGCGAGGCAGCCCAGGGCGGGAGGGTGTTTGGCCGTATCGTCGAGTAACCTTTGCGCCGGCCGAAACGGGCCAGCCGGTTCGTGAGCGGGACGTGCCGACATCAGAAGCTGATCTCCGCCGTATGGCCCAGGCCGCCCACACGATCGATGACGCCGGGGGTAAGGCCATGGGAGGCGTCCAGTGCCGCCGACACACTGGCCGGCGGATCGAGGAGCTTGCCCACCGACTTGAGGCCCTCGAACACCATGACCTCGGTGCCGCAGCGCTGCAGGATCACCTTGGTGCCCGGCTGGGCTTCGGACGACAGGGCCGCCGTGACGATCTTGGTCTCGGCTCCAAACTGGATGTCGAACAAGCCCGGCGTGCGGGCGCGCTCGTGTCCCTTAGCCCAGCGTTTGACATAGGGCTTGCCGCTGGCTGCGCGGATGAAATCGATCCCCATCAGAGGGTCTCCAGAACCGGGGTGAAAATTTTGCTCTTGCCGGCTCGGCGCTCCATCAGGAGCCCGCGCGAAGCGAGAAAGGCGAGTCGGTTGTTCCAGGCGGTTGGCCCGATGCTGGCGTCGCCCTGCGCGGCCAGGTCCGGAGCGCTGGCGGTGCGCAGGCGCGCCACGAGGTCAAAGGCGATGCGATGCCCGGTCTCCAGTTCGCCGAGGATCGTCCCATCGGTCACTTCGCCTCCGGCACCGAGACGGCATGACCAGAGCGCGTCCTTGCGATGCCTGAGCAGGAAGTCGAGCTCCTCGGTCACCGCTTCGGACGGATTGGCGACAACGGGGTAAAGATTGGGCAGGGTGGAGCGGGCATAGTCGCGAAACGCCATAACGCTCTCGCGCAGGAAGGAGCCGGTGGCGACTTGAATCCCCGCGAAGTCCAGATAGGCCGTCTCTTCGGACACCGGCGGGATAGCCCGCGCCGCCATCTGCGCAAAGGCTTGGCGTCCGGCCCGGACACCGCTGAGGATCGGCTGGCGATCACAAAGTTCGTAAAGGGGGATACGCATTTATTAACCTCACTGAGTTCAGTGAAGATAGCGCATGGACGGATTGCGTCAAGGGGCTTCGTCGGCGGCGTTCTGGCGCAGGATCGGAGGAAGGGGTCGGGCCGCATCTGCAAGACGGCCCGGATACCGTCGAGCGCCCGTTCGCCCGCCGCGGCGGCCGGTGGCGGAGGGGCGAGCAGGGCACAGCATCGACGAGGCTCCGTGCAGTCCGCCATCAGACTGGCGGTAAGCGGTCCAGCTTGTCGGCAATGAGCCCATTTCAGACAGACGCGCTGCTTCCCGAGACGCTTTTTCGGCTGGCTCTCGGTAGCCAGAAACTAGCCAGAAGCGATGTGAAATGGTTGGCACGAGCGTGTATCAATCGGCATCCGACCAGACCTCACGGACCAGCCAGCATGTCAGCTAGTGGCTTCCAGAAAGGCCCGATTGGCTGATGTCATCACCCCACCAAGCCAGCCCTCAAGCCCATCTCTACAAGGGTTTGGAGGCCGGAGTGAGCTTAAGGCGCCCGTCCCCCGCTAAGCGCCCACGCCCCGTGATCTACTACTCGTCGGACGCGTAGCTCAGCGGGAGAGCACCTCGTTGACATCGAGGGGGTCACAGGTTCAATCCCTGTCGCGTCCACCATTACTTCCGACAATCTAACCCGATACAGCCCTTCGGGGACTCGCTGGAAACTGGCCAGAATCCCGAATACTGGCGATCAGAGACCGAGAAGCTGCAGGCGTGGCGGTCCAGCGGCTCGGGTCGTCGGTCTGATAGGGTCCACGCGCACCTCGCAGCCTTCCGAGATCGTGAAGACCCGGTACATGCGCGCTCTCTCATCGGACTGCCCTGCCCCTGGGTCACGACCCGATGACGCCGCCGTCGTTCCTGGTGATCACCACCGTGGCCGAGCGCGGCACGGCCCCGGTGTAGTCAGGGAACCCCGAGCCATAGTCTCCGGCGGCGAACTGCTCGGCCGTGGCGTGGGCGCCGGGGTGCTGGAAGTTCACGAACATGGTCTTGCCGTCCGGGGTGGTGACCACGCCGGTGCACTCCTGCCCCCACGGGCCGGTCATGAAACGCTTGATCTCGCCCGTGGCCGGGTCGGCCGCCAGCAGCATGTTCATGCCGAACGGCTTCAGCGGACCCTCATAGTCCGGCCCCATGTCGCCCATGTCGGTCTGAATCCACAGCCTGGACTGGCGGTCGCACCATAGCCCGTCCGGGCAGGCGAAGATGCTGTCGACGTCCAGCGCATCGCCCGGGGCCACGGACGAGGTCCTGGCGTCGCCGGCGATCACGAACAGGTCCCAGTTGAAGTGGGCGCGGGCGTGGTCGCCGTCTTGATAGTTCCAGCGCACGATCTGGCCGAAATTATTGACGGCCCGCGGATTGACCGCGTCTACCTGGGCCTGGGTGCGCCGGGTATTGTTGGTGAGAGAGAAATAGGTCGTCCCGGTGTTCGGATCGACCGTGCCCCACTCCGGCCGGTCCATCTTGGTGGCGCCCGCACGGTCGGCGGCGAGGCGGGTGTTGACGAGGATGTCGGCCAGGTCGGCGAAGCCGTTGGCGGGCGTCAGACCGTTCTGGCCGGGCGCCAGCGCCAGCCATTCCCCGCTGCCGTCATCGTTGAAGCGGGCCACGTACAGTGTGCCGCTGTCCAGGATCGAGCCGTCGGTCCGGCCCGGAATCCAGAGCCCGTCGGAGACGAATTTGTAGATGTACTCGAACCGCGAGTCGTCGCCCGAGTAGCAGACCACCGGTGCTCCCTCCACGGCAGGAGCGAACACCACGCCCTCATGGGCGAACCGGCCCAGATGGGTGCGCTTGATCGGCGCCGCATCGGGATCGAACGGGTCGACCTCCACCATCCATCCACAGGTGTTGGGCTCGTTGCGGTAGTCTTCGGCCGCCGAGGCGCCCCTGGCGGAGGCGTCGAAACGCACGTGCTCGTCCGCGCCGGATTTCGCCAGGTGCCAGCCGTAACGGGCGCCCCTGGGGTCGCCGGGAACCCCATACCGGGCGTGCTCGCGCGGCACCTCCGCGTCGGTGTTCGCAAAGTAGCTCGCCCAGTTCTCTTCGGCCGCCAGATAGGTGTTCCAGGGCGTTGCGCCGTGGGCGCAGTTGTTCAAGGTGCCGCGCGCCCTCGTTCCGTCCGGGCTGAACCGGGTGCGCACATGGGCCGTGCCGCGCACCGGGCCGCCGATCTCCACGGGCGTGCCGGCGGTGATACGGCGGTTGCGGGGATCCGGGACGACCGCCCACAGTCCGTCAGCCTGTCTGGTGGTGCGGTAGACCGAGACGCCATGAGCGGCGATCTCCATGCGCACCTCGTCGTCGTCACGCCTGCCGTCGGCGTCGAGGGCCACGCCGTGGTTGTTGAAAGGCTTGCCCTTGTAGGCCGGCTTTTCGGCATGCAGGAAACGCGGCTCGATGTACTCGTGGTTCACCGCGATGAGGCCGTCCTCGGACGAGCCGTCGATCGGGAAGAAGTGGATGCCGTCGTGATGCTGGCCGATCTGGTGCTCCTGCTCGGCGCCGGTGTTGGCGCCGGGCCGATAGGCCGGCAGCTTCCCGGAAATCGGCATGCCCATCGGGCCCAGCACCTGGATGCTGTACCCTTCCGGCACGACCACCGTGTCCTCAAAGCTGACGGGGACCGCCGAGAAGCCGATCAGGCTGGACAGGCCCTGCGCCAAGGCAGGCTTGCCCGAGAGCGAAGCGCCGATGAAGCCCGTGGTGAGGGCGCCCAGCCCCCCCATCAGGAACCCGCGACGGGCGACACGCGCCTCCATCACCTCATAGAAGTTGCGGTTGGGCGAGGCGTTGCACGGGGGCTCGTCGCCGTGCTCATGCCCCATCGCCTGGGTGTGGTCGGGGTAGTCGCGTTCGAAGTCTTTGATTTCCGGGCTCGCAGTGTTGGATCGGCAGGAACGGTGACGGACCAGCAGATTAGGTACGTTCTGTCACAGCGGCATGACCATGTCGGTCAATGCCGCGCGCAGAACGTCCTGCTCATCCACGTCGGCCTGCACACCACCTCAGAATCAGAGCGCTTCGATCTCGGCCTCGGTCAGGCTGCGTGTCACACGAATGCGGCAGCGATCAGCGCTGCCGCCCAGAGGACGAACCACCAGATCCGCCAGGTTGTCCACGCACAGCCTGGATTCACCGGCGAGGGGCTGGATGGCCACCTGATTGGCCCAGTCGATGTCGCGGCAATAGCCGACGGCCGTCAGTTCGAAGGCGGAACGATGCGAGGCGTGGACAACGATCTTGCCGTCTTCAGCAGCGCTGAAATTGCGGACCTGGTTGACGAAGAAGCACCGCCGGGTTTCGACCTGCCCATCGGGGCCCGTGGCGGACGGCGGCATGGGCGCGCATCCGGCGAGAGCCGCCGTGGTCAGCGCGATGGACAGAGTAATGGTGCGCATATCCGAACTCCTGATCAGGCCCCCGTACTTATCATAGCGTCCAAGGCGCGGGATGGTCCATGAGGGCGTGGCGTATGCTGGCGATCTTGGCGTCCGTCTCGGCCAGTTCGGCGTCCGGGTCGCTGTCCGCCACGATTCCCGCCCCCGCGAGCGTGCGGAAGCGCCAGCCGTCGGCCGCGCGGCGCAGCGCCACGGTCCGGATCAGGACCGAGGCCTCCAGCGACCCATCAAACCCGGCCAGGAACAGGCTGCCGCACCACGGCCCACGCGCTGCCTCGTGGCAGGCGATGACCTGCATCGCCTGGTGTTTGGGCGCGCCGGTGATGGAGCCGGGCGGGAAGGTCGCGGACATCACCTCTGCGGAGCCCATGTCCGGGGCCAGTCGGCCCTGAACCGTGGACACCAGATGGTGGACATTGGCGAAGGTCTCGAGCCGGAACAGGTCCGGAGCCGTGACGCTTCCGGGCGTGCAGACCCGCGACAGGTCGTTGCGCATCAGATCCACGATCATCAGGTTCTCGGCCCGGTCCTTGGCGCTGGCCAGAAGTTCAGCCTTCAGCGCCGCGTCTTCTTGCGGGGTCGAGCCGCGCGGGCGTGTGCCCTTGATGGGCCGGGCGGTGATCCGGCCGTCGCGCACGCTGAGGAAGGATTCGGGCGAGTTGGACGCCAGCACATGGTCGCCCAGCTCCCAGAAGGCCGCGTAGGGCGCCGGGCTGGCGCCGGCCAGCCGCACGAACAGATCGAACGGCTCTGCGCTTTCGGCCAGCATTCCGGTCCAGGCGCGGGCGATGTTGGCCTGAAAGATCTCGCCCGCCGCGATGCGCCGGACCACATCGGCCACAGCGTCGCGGTAGGCCTGTGCGGGTCTTTCAGAGGTGAAAGCGTCGGCCAGGGGGGCGGGCGCCGGCGCGGGCGTGCGGGCGCCGGCCAGCCAACGCAGGGCGCGGTCTGCGGCATGGGCGGCGCGTTCGGGGTCCTCGCCCCGCCCTGCGGCGATCACGCGTCGGTGGTGATGATCGAAGGCGAGCACCGCGTCATGACGGGCCAGAGTCAGGCCGGGCCAGTCCTGATCGTCGCCGCCCAGCGTCGCCTCGGGCGCGTCCAGATCGTAGCTGGCCAGTCCGACGACCCCGCCGGTGAAGGGCGGCGCACCCGGGGGTGTCACCGCCCGCTCGCCGAGCAGCGCGCCGATGCGATCGAAGGGACCCGGGGCCGCCCTTGGGACTCGTTCCACCCGCGTCGGCTCGGCGGCCACATAGGACCAGCGGGCGTTCGGCCCGCCATCTGACAGCAGGATCAGGCGACCTTCGACGTCGTCCAGCCCCGCCGCCACGTGCAGCGGGTCAATCCAGTCCCGTTCGATCAGGGCCAGCGACAGACCCGCCATGGCTCAGGCCGACAACCGCTCGCCGATGCGGTCGCGCAAGGCCGCGTCCAGGCCCAGGGCCTGCTCCAGATAGCCGTCGATGGAGCCGTGGGTCTGGACCATCGCTTCAATGGCGGCGTCCAGATAGTCAGGCTCGACGCCCAGGAACGCGACCACCGCCGCGTGGGAGGCCGGGCGTCCGGTCCAGGTTTCAAGCTGTTTCGCCACAGCCGGGGCGCGGCCTTCCAGATCCACCGCATGGTTGGTCAGCAGATAGTCCTCCATCATCTCGTCGTGGCCGACGCCCAGCAGGTGATGGGTCAGGGCGGCCAGAAGGCCTGTGCGGTCCTTGCCCGCGGCGCAGTGGATCAACACCGGCCCGTCGCTGTCGCCCAAGGCGTGGAAATAGCGGCGGAACAGGTCCAGGTGCGCGTCTTCGAACGGCAGGCGGCGATAGGTCCGCATCATGAAGGCCCGTCCGGCGTCCTCGGTCAGGGGTGAGGTCTTCAGGAAGGTTATGTGCGGGGCCTCGCCGTCATCGACCTGCTCCCACTCGATCACCTGTCCCGAAAATCCGGCAGGCCGCTTTGACGGTTGGGCCCGGCGTTCCGAAGCCCGTCGCAGGTCCACAACCGTGGCGACACCCAGGGCATCCAGCCGCGCCACGTCTGCATCGGACGCCCGGGCATGGTGTCCCGACCGAAACAGGACGCCGCCGCGCACCCGCCGCCCCGCAGCGGTGGCGTAGTCGCCGTAGTCGCGGAAATTCTCGACGGCGTCGAAGCGATGAAGGCGTGAGGAGGTCATGCCCCTGTCTATAGGCGCCCTATCGCTGCTCCACCAGACGGGCCATGGCGTCCAGATAGTCGACGAAGGCCTTGCGCCCCGTATCGGTCAGGCGGGCGCGGGTCAGGGGGCGGCGGCCCTGGAAGCTCTTGAGCACCTCCACGAAGCCGGCGTCCTCGAGCTTTCTCAGATGCACCGACAGATTGCCGTCGGTGACCTGCAGCCGCGTCTTCAGCTCGTTGAAGTCGGCCATGTCCGCGCCGGACAGATAGGCCATGATCCCCAGGCGCACCCGCCCGTGAATGACCTCGTCGATGTCGGCGATCTGGAAATCGTCGGCCATGGGTCAGACCACGTCCGAGGGTTCTTGGCGCATCAGGGCCAGGCCGGGGAGCAGGGCGACGAAGACCATCAGGCCCGCAAACACCAGATACCCCCACGTACTGTCGGCGAACACGCCCAGCAGAACCGCGCCACCATAGGCGAGCAGAGCCACGCCCTTCATCCAGCCGGCGTCCGACATCGCGCCCGCCACCATCCAGGCCGAGCCGTAGGCGGCGAAGACCACGATCGGCATGGCGCGCATGAGCGTCCAGTCGCCGGAACTGAATCCGACGGCCATGAAGGCGACCCACATGGCGAAGATGCCGAAACCCACCGCCGTCCAGGCGGCCCCCACCGCCTTGTTGCCGGGAGAATAGAAGCCGGGCTTGGCCTGCTGGCGCCGGATCAGAAGGGTGAGAGCTACGGCGAAGGCGCCGCCGGCGGCGAGCCACAGCCAGAGTTGGGCCATGGGGTCGACGACCAGCACCTCGGTCACGATGGCCCATTGGCCGAGGCTGGCCAAGCCGAAGATCACGCCCGCCGCGACCATCACGGGCCCGCTGAGCAGGGGCGCGTGACGCCCTTCATCGGCCAAGCCGCGCATATAGGCGATGTCGTCGTGTATGGACTTGCTGTGGTCGTCGGTCATGGAGCCTCTCCCTTGGATGGGCTGACCTTATCAATTTGCTTTAAGATGTAAAGTGCTTTCTCGTGGTGTCTCTCCGGTACCCGGTGCAAGCCCGCCTCATGGCCGTGAACTTCAACCATATCGCCTATGAGGCGCTGGAGGTCTGCAACGCCGTGTCCTGGGACGCGGTGCGCGAGGCCGTCGCTGCGGCGGGGCTGAAACCCGGCGCGTTGGCGCTGGATCTGGGCGCCGGCAACGCCACTGTCGCCATCGGCCTGGCGCGCGACTTCGGCCTGAAGGTTCGGGCGGTGGAGCGCGATCCCGTCATGGCCGCTCTTGCCTCCCGACGCATCGCCGCCTCCGGACAGGGGGAGCGGGTCGAGCTGCTGGTCCGGGATTCCAGCGAGGTTCTGGACCATGCGCCCCTGCCGGACCTGATCACGGTGCTGGGCGCCACGGACGCCGCAGCGCCGGGCCTGCGCGATCCGGTCGCCGTCTTCGCGCGGCTGAAGAACGCGGTGGCGCCCGGCGGGCGCCTGCTCTGGGGCGAACCGTTCTGGAAGGCCGAGCCCAGCGCGCCGCTTCGCCAGATCGTCGAGATGACCAACAGCTACCAGACCGACGCGGGTTGCGTACGGCCGCCGAACAGGCCGGATGGCGCGTCGTCCATGTCCGGCACAGCACCGATGAGGAATGGCGCACCTACATCGACACCATGGACGCCGCCGTCCGCGCCTGGGCCGCCGCCCACCCCGAGGCGCCGGAGGCGCCGCGCCTGATCGCCCGCGCGGATATGCAGAAGGCGATGTTCGAGACCGAAGGTTTCCGCGTCTTCGGCTTCGGTTTGTATCTCTTTAGAGCGCTACCGCTCGCCGCGCGGCGGCTCGCTGCTTGAGCGCATCCTTGACGCACTATCGCTCGCCGCGCGGCGGCTCGCTGCTTGAGCGCGCGGGCTTCAGAGCGGCGCCGGAATTTCGGACTCCGGACTCAAAAAAACAGGGTGCGAATAGTCTGAATTGTCTGAAATGGCCCTCCCTGGTCGCAAGCCCCATCATAGACCGGGGCGAAAGCGGTGGGCGCAAATTTAATGTTGAGCCCTTGAACAGCGAGGCCCTGCGCTGCGAACGGCAGGGCCCAAACCGCCCTCAAGCAGCGAGCCGCCGCGCGGCGAGCGTTAGGGCTCTTTACCTGAAAGGCGGCTCGTCGAAGGCGCGGAGCTTGCGGGAGTGCAGGCCGAGGCCTTCCTGACGCAGCAGGGCTACCGCCTCGATGCCGATCTGCAGGTGCTCGGAGATGGAGCCCTCGTAGAAGCGGTTGGCCTGGCCGGGCAGCTTGATCTCGCCGTGCAAGGGCTTGTCGGACACGCACAGCAGGGTGCCGTAGGGCACGCGGAAGCGGTAGCCCTGGGCGGCGATGGTGGCGCTCTCCATGTCGATGGCCACGGCCCGGCTCTGGTTGAAGCGCAGGGCCGAGCGGGAATAGCGCAGCTCCCAATTGCGATCGTCGGTGGTGACCACCGTGCCCGTGCGCAAGCGCCGCTTCACCTGTTCGCCCGGCATGCCCGAAACGGACTTGGTGGCGTCGTACAGGGCGCGCTGGACCTCGGCGATGGAGGGGATCGGGATGTCCGGCGGCAGCACCGCGTCCAGCACATGGTCGTCGCGCAGATAGGCGTGGGCCAGCACATAGTCGCCGATGGACTGGCTGGCGCGCAGGCCGCCGCAGTGGCCGATCATCAGCCAGGCGTGGGGCCGGGTCACAGCCAGGTGGTCGGTGATGGTCTTGGCGTTGGAGGGCCCCACGCCGATGTTCACCAGGGTCACGCCGCGCCAGCCGGGCGCGGTCAGGTGCCAGGCCGGCATCTGGTGGCGGCGCCATGCGCCGTCCGACAGGGCCGCGTCGGCGTCCGGATCATCCCGGGTCACCACCACCCCCCCGGCACAGGAGAGGGTTTCGTAGGGGCTGTCCGGGTCGGCCAGCTGTGCACAGGCCCAGCGCACGAACTCGTCCACATAGCGGTGGTAGTTGGTGAACAGGATGAAGGACTGAATGTCGTCCACCGGGGCGCCCGTGTAGTGCTTCAACCGCGCCAGGGAGAAGTCGGTCCGCAGCCCGTCGAAGTGCGACAGGGGGAAGGCGCCCGCGGCCGGATCGAACAGGCCGTCGGCGATCTCGTCGCCGATATGGGCCAGCTCGGTGGTGGGGAAGTAGCGGGCGATGGCCGAGGTCATGGTGCGGTCCAGCGTCACCCCCGAGCCGTCCATCACATAGGGGAACGGGATCTCCTGACGTGAAGCGACCACCGCGAAGGTCGCGCCGTAGTCGGCTTCAAGCAGCTCCAGCTGCTCGCGGATGTAGGAGCGGAACAAGTCCGGCCGGGTGATGGTGGCGGCATAGTCGCCGGGCCGCGACAGGCGGGCGAAGGCGCGGGGCTCCAGATCGCCGGGGCGCTCGCCGCGCCAGCTGACCCTCAGCTCGGGATAGGCGAACAGGCCCTGGGCGCGAGCGTCGGGGTCGGGCAGGGCGCCGCTGTCGAGGAACTGTTTGACGGCTTCACGCAGATTGCCGACGGAGCTGGAATAAAGGTCTTGCAGGCGGTCCAGCACCGCCTCGATGGTCATGGTCTCGGTCATGACCCAGTCTAGCGGGCAAGCGTGACGATGGCGAGACGCGGCGCGCTACATCGCCTCGGCGCGGGCGAGGATGGCGAGCACGGCGTCATCGTCGGCGTGGGTGCGGCGCAGGGTCTGACCATCCGTCTCCAGGGCGTCGCAACGGGCCTCGGACAGCGCCGCCTCGATCTGGGCCGCGCGCTCGGCGTCATACGGCTCCTCCCCGCCCCAGTGGTCGCAGGCCATGCGCCGCTGGACCCAGGCGAAGACGCCGGCCGGAACCTGTTGGGCGAGGCTCGTGAGCGCGTCATTCACCTGAACGCCGGTCAGGGTCAGGCGGTCATCGCGAATCTCGAAATCCAGATAGGCCTCGCCGCCGGTGGGGCAGCAGTTGGCGTCGCTGGTGCGCCAGAGCGCCGTGTCGGCCATCAGGGCCTCGTAGGCGAAATTGACCCCTTTCCACACCTCCAGCCCTTGCGGCAGCCGGGCGCCCAGACCCTCCCGCCAGGTGAAGTTGTCGATCTGACGCAAGGGCCTGTCGGCATCATCCGTCAGGCGGAAAATCACGTCGGCGTTGTGCGCGCCGGTGCCGCCGTGCACGCCGGGGACCGCCACGTGCACGACGCCCTCGCCCTCATCCCCCGCCCATTCGGGCTGGCCATAAATGTAGCCGGCGTAGTCCCAGGCGACGGGCCGCAGGGTGATCCCGTCCGTCTCAAGCTGAAGCAGGACGAAACCGCCCCCGACGCCATCCGCCTCAGTGAAACCGCGCTGGAGCTGCCAGTACAGGGTCGGGCCGTCGCGCCGGGCCACATAGCCCCCTGACACGGTGTGGCAGTCGCTCAGGGCTATGGGCACACAGCCATCAGCCATCAAGGCGGGCGTTGTCCGCAGGGCCCAGGCGGCGCGGTCGCGCGCGGCTCGCTCGGTCAGCTCATCTATCCGGGCCGCCAGGCCGTCGGGGCTCCGATCGCCGTACTCGCGCCAGTCCGCCTGCTCGCGGTCCAGAGACAGCGGGACCGCGCTGGCGGTTCGTGCCGCTTCGAAGGCGGCCTCCAGGTCCGACGGCGCCGGTTGGGCGGCGGCCGCGCCGATCCCCAGCGCCAGCGCGGCCGCCCCCGCCAGTCCCGCAATCCATGCCCTCATGCCCGGCCTCCCGATCCCATCCTGGCCATTCCGCGACGAAAAGGCCGCTGACGCAAGCTGACGATCAGGTCAGGACCCCGCTCAGGAACGCCGCCATGTCATCCAGCACCGGGGCCTTGCGGCGGAACAGGGGCGAGAAGGTCGCGATCAGATCGGCGTGGTTCAGCCCCTCATAGAGGCGCAATGTCGAGGGCGCGCCCAGCTCCGACAGGCGGGCGTGCAGGATCTCGGAGTCCTCGGCGTGCACCGTGCTGTCCTCGGTCCCGTGGGCCAGCCAGACGGGCGGGGCGTCAGCGCGGGCGAAAGTGACCGGCTGGGTCAGGGTCGGGTCCGGGGTGCGGCCGAAGGCGTTGCGGCTGGCGGCCACGTCGAAGGGCAGGAAGTCGTAGGGCCCGGCCAGACCCGCTGCGGCCCTGATCAGGTCCGGCCGCTCCACACCCGCCATGTAGCGCGGGTCCAGGGTGATCATCATGGCCAGGTGCGCGCCCGCCGAATGGCCGCTGACCGCCAGCCGCGCCGGGTCGCCGCCGTGCCGCGCCGCCACATCCGCCGCCGCCGCCGTGGCCAGGGCCGCGTCCTCGATGAACGCCGGGAAATGGACGTCCGGCGACAGGCGATAGTCCGGCAGGGCCACCAGAAAACCGCGCGCGGCCAGGGCCTGCGCCGCCCAGCCGTAGACGTCCCTCGATCCGGAATCCCAGCCGCCGCCGTAGAAGAACACCACCACGGGCAGGTCCGCCCCGTCGGCGGGGGCGAACAGGTCGAAGCGCTGGCGGTCTTCGGACCCGTAGGCCAGGCCCCGGGCCACCCGGCCCGCGCCGCTGTCCCGGGGACCCAGGGCGTTGAGGGCGCCCAGCGGGGAGCAGCCGGCCATGAGGCCGGCAAGGGCGGGCATGAGGAATCCACGTCGAGTCATGGGCGTCCGTGTCAAAGCTTCAGGTCAGATACGCGCGTCATCCGGCGCGGGTTGCGACGGTCCGGGTCGGACGTCAGGACAACGACGCCGGATCAACGGGCCTGACTGATCAGGGCGCCGCAGTTGGCGTCCTCAGCCAGCCCCGGCTCGATCAGCCCCAGCACCCCCGCGACCGGCGCCACCAGCGCCCCGATGGCGGCGATCAGGCCCACCTGGCCGGCGATGGCGGCCTCGTCAACGCCCACCGAAGGGGACCGGATCGGGCCCGAGACGGTGATGGGCGACCAGACGCGCAGCAGGCGCGGCTTCTTGCTTTCGCCGTCGATGCGGATGTCCAGCCGTTCGTTTCGCAGGTTCAGGGTCCCTTCCCCCTGGGCCAGCACCACATCGGTGTCGATGATGAAGGTCGAGGCCGTGCCGATGCCGTCCCGAACATCGAAACTGGCCACGGCGCAGCGGATCGGCGTGGTGCGCTGGTCGTCGGACAGGAGCAGGCGCAGACCGCGCCCGACATTGATTCCCAGCAGCTCGGCAAAGGCCTCGCGCATCTGGCCTTGCGGGACCACCACCGTGATGGTCCCCCGGGAGCGGGCCGCGAAGTCGGCGATGGAGGCGCCCGGCCCCTGCAGCCGGACCCGTCCCAGGGCTCGGCCCGTGACCGTCGGCTGGCCGTCGCGGGCGGGGATGACGGCCTCCAGCGGATAGCCCGCCAGCCGGAGGTCGACGGTGGATTGGGGAACGTCGCCCGTGGCGTCGATGCGGGCCGTGCCGTTCAGCTCCCCTTGTGCAAAGGCGAAGGCGATGGGGTCCAGGCCCAGGATGCCGTCCTCCAGCGCGGCGCCCAGGCTGACCGCCGTGACGGCCAGGTCGTTGTGCTTCACCTCGTCGGCGCGAAAATCCAGTCGGCCGTCCATGGTGCGCAGCCGCTCGGTGCGTAGGGGCGCGTCGGGCAGCAGGCGCGCCTGGGCGCGCATGGCCCCGGCGCGAGCGCGCTGCTCGGGCGAGGCGGTTTCGGTCGGGTCCGGCGGCGCGCCCAGAACGGCGAACAGGTCGTCAAGATCCAGCGACCGACTGCGCAGATCCGCCTCCACCCGCAGACGGTCGTCGACCCGGTCGACGCTGACATCGCCCGACAGATCGCTGTCGCCCACCCGGCCGGTCACCTCATTGAAGGTCCACAGGCTGTCGTCGCGGGCCAGGTCGCCTTCGAGGCTGTAGGGCGGCGTGTTGGGCGTCACCACGCCGGTGATCAGATACAGGTTCGCCAGGTCGGGGCCGGACAGGGACAGGTCGGCGGTGAAATGGCTGAGGTCGAAGGGGCGGGTGATCTGGCCGCGGGCCTCCAGTTCGCTGCCCGCGCCGGTCAGTTCGGCACGGAAGCGCCAGGGCCGGTCCCGGCGCAACTGGACGAAGGGCTCGCCCAGAACGCGCAGGGTCAGCGGCTGGCCGTTCAGGGCGCCCTCGCCTTCCAGACGGAAGCCGGAGCGTTCATCCTCGTCGCCGACACCCTCGGCCAGTTCGCGGGCGTCGATGGCCGCATCCAGGGTCAGACCGCGTCCCCGCTCATCCACCCGCACCCGGCCGTCGCGGATCAACAGGCGCTCGATCAGGGGCAAGCGGGTGGGTTCGTCCGGGCCGGTGTCGTCCATGACCCAGCTGCGGCGGCCGTCCTCGTGGACGATGAGCACGATTTCCGGCTCGATCACCACGGCGCGGGTCAGTTCGAGCTGTCCGGCCAGCAGCCGTTGCAAGCGCGCCGAGCCTTCGAAGCGGCCCACCCGCAGCGTATCGTCTTCATCGGCCCAGTCCGGTCCGCCGATGCGCAGATCTTCGACCGCTACGGATGGCGTCCAGCCGAACAGGGTCACGTCCAGATCGCCGTCGATGCTGATGTCGCGCTCGTATTTGTCCGAGGCCCAGCGGCCGATGGCCCGCGCAGATGGTTCCAGTCGAACAGGGCCAGGGTCAGGACCACGGCCAGGACCAGCACGCCCGCCACAGCGCCCGAAATCGTCTCCGCCCTGCCGGGCCTGCGCCAGGCCTTCCAGACGGGGTCATTGGCGGAGACCCAGGCGCGGCTCGTGTGGAAACGCGAGCGCCCGGACGTCAAAAGCCGACGACCGCGTGAAGCGGCGTCGGCTCTGAGGCGGTTCCAGTCAGGAAATTTCACGGTGTGTTCCCGGGTATGACGACCGGGAACGCTTCACCGTTGATTTGGTGGCGGGAAAAGTGGTCAGGCGGCCAGTTCGGCCTGATCCTCGCGCAGCATTTCAGCGACGCGCAGCAGGAAGTCCCGGCGGCGCTCCAGCGCCTCCACGTCATCCGGGCCGATGCGGCCGTGACGCACGTGGGTGCGTTCGGACTCAGAGATCAGGCGCTCGGCCACCGCCGCCTGGTGGCCGGGGGTCTTGCGACGGTCCATCAGTTCGGCGTGAGACTTCAGTTCGCGGACACGACGCGTCAGCGCCTCCTCCACGTCCTGGCCGCCGTCGGCGCGGGCGGCCATGGCGGCGAAATCGCGAACGTAGAGTTGAACGAAGCCTTCTTCGACCATCGTTTGTCCTTTCGGGTCTGACGCCGGTCCAAGGGTAGAAACACCGTCGCGCGGCCGCCCTCTTCAGGGTTCAGGCGCGCAGGCGGCGAAAAGGGCCGGGGATGCGAGGGCGGTCGACGGGAACCGCGTGGGGTGTCACTCACTTAGCACACCCTTGTGGAAAAAGCCATTTTGTTGATCAGTATGTGAATTCGCGGTCATCACGCATCCGGCGCGGCGATCGAGGCCCTCTTGCAGGCATGAAGCCGCTCGCCGTCCTTTTCATGTTGATCGTCGCCAGCTGCGCCGGCGCCGTTCCCGTCATGGCCGACGCCCGCGCCGGCGCCACGCCGGCCACTGCGGTTTCCAGCGCGCCGTCGCCCGGCCTATAGATCGGCCCTCAACAGGGGGTTTCCATGCGCTGTCGTCCTATCCTCGGCCTCATGGCCGTCTTTGCTCTGTCGGCCTGCGCGCTCCAGCCGGAGCCGCATTCCGATGGGCTGCCCCGGCTGGAGCGGCCGTCCGAGGTGCTGTTCTGGAGTCAGACCGAGCGCGAGGCCGGGTTCCGCGCCATGGAGCGGATCGCGCCGCACCGCACGGTGGCGGCGGGCGGGGATGTCCGCGCCCTGCCGCCGGGGGCGCCGCTGGATCTGGACGTGGACGCCTTCATGGAGGCCGAGAAGGTCGCGGGCCTGCTCGTGCTTCAGGACGGCCGGGTGCGGCTGGAGCGGTATGGCCTGGATTTCGGGCCGGAGGGGCGCTGGACCTCGTTTTCAGTGGCCAAGTCCCTGACCTCGACCCTGGTGGGCGCCGCCATCGCCGACGGCCACATCGAGAGCCTTGAAACGCCCATCACCCGCTATCTGCCGGAACTGGCGGGCGGGGCCTATGACGGGGTCACGGTGCGCCAGTTGCTGACCATGACTTCGGGCGCGGCCTGGAACGAGGACTACACGGACGCCAACTCCGACGTGGCGCGCTTCTTCGAGCCGCGCGAGACCGGCGGCATGGACCCGACCCTGTATTACATGCGCGGGCTGGCGCGGGCCGCCGAGCCGGGGACGCGCTGGCATTACAGCTCGGGGGAGACAAATCTGGTCGGCCTGCTGGTCAGCCGGGCCACGGGGCGGACCCTGGCGGACTATCTGTCGGAAAAAATCTGGCGGTCCTACGGCATGGAACGGGACGCGGCCTGGATGGTGGACGCGGCCGGGCAGGAAGCCGCCGGCTGCTGTCTGATGGCGTCCCTGAGCGACTGGGGCCGGGTCGGACAACTGGTGCTGGAGGACGGGGTCGTGGACGGCCGGTCCATCCTTCCGGAGGGGTGGTTTGACGAGGCGACCTCGAGGCAGGCCGATATCGGCGTGCCCGGCATGGGCTATGGCTATCAGTGGTGGACCTTCGATGACGGGACCTTCGCGGCGCGGGGCATCTTCGGGCAGATGATCCACATCGATCCGGAGCGCCGCGCGGTGGTGGTGATCCTGTCGGCCTGGCCGGTGGCGACGGGCAATGCCCGTTCGGCGGCCCGCAACGCCTTCCTGGCGCGCGTGGCGGCGGCGCTGGATGAGTGATCTTGCAGGCGGAGCGGATCGGGGCTAGCGCCGGAGCATGAATCCGCTGGTCCTGATCCCCGCCCGCATGGCGGCCACCCGCCTGCCCAACAAGCCGCTCGCCGACATCGGCGGCAAGCCCATGATCGTGCGCGCCTGGGAGGCCGCGGCCGCCTCGGGCCTGCCGGTGGCGGTGGCGGCAGGCGATCCCGAGATCGTGCAGGCGGTGGAGGCGGCGGGCGGCCGCGCGGTTCTGACCGATCCGGACCTGCCGTCGGGCTCGGACCGCATCCGGGCGGCCCTGGACGCCATCGACCCCAACGGGGCGCACGACGTGGTCATCAACCTGCAGGGCGACATGCCCTTCGCGGGCCCTTCCATCAGCCGCCTGTGCGCCGAACTGATGGCGCGCGAGCCGTCGTGCGACATCGCCACCCTGGTGGCGCCCGAGGCGGGGCCGGAGGACCGGGCCAATCCCGACGTAGTCAAGGCGGTGCTGGCGCTGGACGGGACCGGACGCAGCGGTCGGGCGCTCTACTTCACCCGCTCCACCCTGTACGGCGACGGGCCGGTGTGGCGGCACGTGGGGGTCTACGGCTACCGGCGCGCCGCGTTGGAGGCTTTCTGCGCCGCTCCGCCCTCGCCGCTGGAGCGCCGCGAGAAGCTGGAGCAGCTGCGGGCGCTGGAGATGGGGCTGAGCCTCTGGGCCGCCGTGATCGACGAAGCGCCCCTGTCGGTGGACAATCCGGCGGACCTGGAGGCGGCGCGAAAGCTGGCCTGAACCGGGGCGGATAGGCTATGGCCGGTTCATGAACACGAGCACTCCAAACGGCCACGCGGAAGACAAGGCCATGCTGGCTCGCGCCCGCGAGGTGATGGCCCTGAACATCGAGGCGCTGGCCGCCCTGAGCGACAGCCTCGGCGAACCGCTGGTGGAGGCTTGCCGCGTGATCCTGGGCCGCCCCGGTTATCTGGTGGTCACGGGCATGGGCAAGTCGGGCCACATCGGCGGCAAGATCGCCGCCACCCTGGCGTCCACCGGCACCAACGCCTTCTTCGTGCATCCGGCCGAGATGAGCCACGGCGATCTGGGCATGCTGCGCGACGACTGCACCCTGCTGGCCATCTCATCATCGGGAGAGAGCCGCGAGCTGCGCGATCCGCTGCTGTTCTGCCAGCGCCATGGCATCCCGGTGATCGGGGTGACCCAGCGCGAGGGCAGCTTCCTGCACCGCATGTCCACCGTGCCCCTGGTGATGCCCAGGGTGGCCGAGGCCTGCCCCAACAATCTGGCGCCCACCACCTCGACCCTGATGACCCTGGCGCTGGGCGACGCCCTGGCCATGGTGCTGATGGACCAGCGCGGCTTCACCGCCGAGGACTTCGGGCAGAGGCATCCCGGCGGATCGCTGGGCATGCGGCTGCAGCGGGTCAGCGAGTGGATGGGCGACAAGCGCGAGCCGCCGGTGACCCTGCCCGAGGGCGCGGCCTTCGCCGAGGTGGTCTCGGCCATCACCAAGGGGCGTCAGGGCTGCGTGGCCATCGTGGAGTCTGACAGCCGCCTGATCGGCATGATCACCGACGGCGACGTGCGCCGGGCCTTCCTTCGCGACATCACCAGCCTGAAGGCCGCGGACATCATGAGTCGTGACCCCATCACCGTGACGCCGGACGCGCGCATGAGCGAGGTCATCGATCTGCTGGCCGCCAACAAGATCGCCAACCTGTTCGTGGTGGACGACCGCCGCCCCGTGGCGGTGGCCCACATCGCCGAGTTGATCCAGGCGGGATACGTCAGCTGAGCACCCCCTTCGATTTCGACGCGGTGGTGGTGGGCGCGGGCGCCGTCGGCCTGGCCTGCGGGCGGGCGCTGGCGAAGCGGGGCCAGACCGTGCTGGTGCTGGAGCGCGAACCCGACATCGGCCAGGGAATCTCCTCGCGCAATTCCGAGGTGGTCCACGGCGGGCTCTACTATCCCACCGGCTCCCTGAAGGCGCGGTTCTGCGTTCAAGGCCGTCGGGCCTTGTGGCCCTATCTGGACAGCCGCAAGATCGACCACCGCAAGTGCGGCAAGCTGGTGGTGGCCACGGCGGCCGATGAAGTCGAGCGTCTGGACGCCATTCTGGAGCAGGCCCGCTCCAATGACGTAGAGGGCATGGCGCGGCTGACCGCCGAACAGGTCCGGGCGCTGGAGCCCGAACTGGCGTGCCACGGCGCCCTGCTGTCGCCCGAGAGCGGGGTGTTCGACAGCCACGGCTACATGCTGGCCCTGAAGGGAGAGATCGAGGACGCGGGCGGGTCGGTGGTCGCCGCCACTCCCTTCGAGGCCGCCGAACCGCTGCCGGACGGCGGTTTTCGGGTGTGCGCAGGCGGCGAGGCCGGCGCCGAACTGACCACGCGCCTGCTGGTGCTGTCGGCGGGACTGGGCGCCCAGGAAGCGGCGGCGCGGGTGGAGGGCTATCCAGCGGACGCCATCCCCGCCCGGCATCTGGGCAAGGGGGTCTATTTCCGCCTGATGGGCAAGGCGCCGTTCGACCGGCTGATCTATCCGCCGCCCATCCCCGGCGCCTTGGGCACCCACTACCGAAAGGATCTGGGCGGACAGGCCGTGTTCGGGCCCGATCTGGCCTTCGTCGAGACTGAGGACTACGCCGTCGATCCCGCCCGGGCCGAGGCGTTCGAGGCGGTCATCCGGCGTTTCTGGCCGGGCCTGCCCGAGAACGCCCTGTCGCCCGACTACGCCGGAATCCGGCCCAAGCTGCACGGGCCGGGCGAGCCCCAGGGCGATTTCCGGCTGGACGGCGCCCAGGTGCACGGGGTCGCCGGCCTCATGGCCCTGTTCGGCATCGAGAGCCCCGGTCTGACCAGCTCCCTGGCTATCGGCGAGGCGGTGGCGGACGCGCTTACAGCGGAATCCGCGGTCTGATCCTTGAGGCCGTGTGAAAGGTCACCTCGTCGCTCCCGAAGTCGAGGATGATCCGGCTGAACAGCCCCATGATGTCCGCACCCATCAGCAACGTCGCGTCTCTTGAGCCTCCCACAGGTCAAAGACGTGCAGGTCCGCGAACAGGATCGGCAGGCTGGTGATCCGGACGCCGCCCAGCCGCAACTCGTTCAGCGTGGCCAGATCCCCCTGCATGGGCTGACCCGCCACGCCGTACAGGGTCAACGGCATGGCGCGCTGTATGGTGGCCGGGCGGCGAACCGCGATCGAATCGTAGAGCGCCCGGTTGCCGATGGAGTACTGGGCTCCGGTGTCCAGAACCGCAGAAACCGGCGCCCGATCGGCGCGGCCCTGGACCATGGTGAGCCCCCCGAACCACCGTTGTCCGCGCAGAACCTCGGCCTCGTCACTCACGCCCAGGCGGCTTCGCGGCGCCTGTAGATGGCGGGAGCCGGTGGGCGTGATGTGCAACTCCTCGCCGAGGATATCGAAGACCAGGCGCCGCCCGCCAAGCACGTCCAGGCCCAGCAGTCCGTCTACGCCCAGACGGGCGCGGCTGAAGACGGGCATGACCAGATCGCGCGCGCGGATGTCGGCCACCGACAGGCTGGGCGCCCGTGCCGTCGACGTCACCTCGGAGTCCAGGATGCTGTGCACGATGACGGGCGGACCCGGGGCCAGGCCCAGCTCTGCGGCCAGCTCCCGGGATATGGAGGTTCGGCCCGCTCCGGTGTCCACCACGAACCGATAGGGACCGGCATCGCCGATCATCACCTGCACGGCCATACGGGTGATCAGATTGGGAACCACCGTCAGGACCAGGGCGGGCTCGGCCGGGGCGTCCTGGGCAACAGGCGGGGCCTGCGCCGCGACGGTTCGCCCGAAAGCGGTGAAGCCCCCGAGAAGCGTCAGGCCCGCCGCCGCCTTTCGTCTGGTCAAAGTCATGGTGGTGCTATCCATCCCCCCGCCGCGCGAGTCTCGATCCGAACACCATGCGCATCTGGCCGTAATCCATGGTCACGCTGCGGAACATGCCCAGGATGTCGGCCCCCATCAGCAGGGCCGGGGTGTCGGTCAGACGCCATACGTCGAAGGCGTGCAGGTCGGCGAACAGCACCGGAAGGTCATGCACGCGCGCCGACCCCAGGCGTAACGACCGCAGATAGGCCAGCCGACCGGTGGTGGTCTGGCCCGTCACCCCGATGATGGGCGTCTCCCACACCTGATCGTGAAGCGACGGCCGCTGGACGGCCACAGAGTTGAACAGGGCCATGTTGCCGATGGAATGCTGGGCGCCGCTGTCGATGAAGGCGGTCACAGTCACCCCGTCGGCGGCCACGTCAGTCACGGTCAGCTGTCCGTACTCCCGATGGCCGCGCAGTTCGTTGGCGCGGTTCAGGCGGCTGACGTCCACGTCCATGCGCTGGACATAGGCGACCCGGGGCGAGCGCAGCAGCGAGACCCGTTCGCCCGCCATGTCGAAAACCAGCCGATAGTCGCCCAGCACATCCACGCCCAGCAGGCCGTCGACACCCAGCCGGGCGCGGGGGAAGACCGGCGCGATAAGATCGGGCATCCGGCTGCTGGCGAAATCCAGCCGGGGCACGACGACGGTCGCCGCCCGCTCGGCGTTGACGACCCCATGCACCACCACCTCCGGTCCCGGCGGCAGGTTCAGACTCTCGGCCAGTTCCCGTGAAAGGGTGGTGCGCGTCGCGCCGGTGTCGATGACGAAGTGGAACGGACCCTGGCCGGCGATCTGCACCGGCACGGCCATGCGCGTGACCAGATTGGACAGGGTCTGGAGCGCAGTCGGATCGATGGGCGGCGGCCCATCAGGACCCGCCCCTTCAATCACCTGAGCCCGCGCAAGGGCAGGCCCTGGCGCCAGGGCGGCCCCCGCCAGACCCGTCAGTGCGGACCGTCTCGTCAGGCGCATGCGCCCCTCCCGCCCCCCAGCGGAAAACCGACGTTAGGCCCGGGGATGGGCCCGTGCATAGGCCCCCATAAGGTGATCAGCGTTCACCGCGGCGTATTTCTGGGTGGTGGAGAGGGAGGCGTGGCCCAGCAACTCCTGGATGGAGCGCAGGTCGGCGCCCGCTCCCAGCAGGTGAGTGGCGAAGCTGTGGCGCAGGGCATGGGGCGTGGCGGAGGCGGGCAGGCCCAGCCGACCGCGCAGCCGCTGGACCGTGGCCTGCACATGCCGGGGGCTCAGGGCCCCGCCGCGCCGGGCGCGGAACAGGGGCTCGTCCGGCGACAGGGGAAAGGGCGCGGCGGCCACATAGGCGTTCACCGCCTCGCGCACGGCGGGCAGGACCGGCACCAGCCGGGTCTTGCCGCCCTTGCCGGTGATGCGCAGGGTTTCGGGCAGGGGCGCGTCAGCGCGGGTCAGGCTCAGCCCTTCCGAGATGCGCAGGCCGCAGCCGTACAGCAGGGTCAGCACCGCCTTGTCCCGCGCCGCCTCCCACGGCTGCAGATCGGTGTCGGTTTCCGGCTCGGCCATCAGGCCCCGCGCCTGATCCTCGCTGACCGGGCGGGGCAGGGAGGATCTGGCGCGCGGCCCCTTCACCAGGGCGATCTGGGGGGCGGGGACGCCGCAGCGCCGGTCGAGGAAATCATGCAGCTGCGGATGCCCGCCAGGGTCTGGTTCAGGGATCGGGCGCCGAGCGGCCGGTCGCCCGAGCGGCGCTCGGCCAGATGGGCGCGCACCTCCGCCGCCGTCACCGTGCCCAGATCAGCGATGCCCGGGTTCTCGCCCCGGTGCCGGCCCAGAAAGGCGATGTAGTGGCGGCCGATGTGGCCATAGGCCTCCAGCGTGCGGGGCGACAGCCGCCGCTCGTGGGCCAGGTGCTCCAGCCACGCGGTCAGGGCCTGATCGGCGGTCAGTTGAGGATGGGCCATCGCTCGGCCATGCGTTCCACCACCCGGGTCAGGAAGGACACCAGTTCGCAGCCCATGGCGGGGGTGAAGCCCTCGGGCTCGGGCGAGCCGAAGGCGCACAGGGCGGGTCGCGCGGGTGACCACGGGGCCATGCGGATCAGGGCGACGCTGCGCACCTCGTCTTCGGCCCCGCCGAACAGATCGAGCCCGTCGAAATTGGGGCCCAGCCAGGCGAGGCCGTCGGCGCCCACCAGACCGTCCACGGCGCCCGCCTCAAGGGCGCGCCAGCCGAACGGCACGCCGCCGGGCTTCTCCAGGGCGATGGCCGCGCCCGCCAGGCCGAAGCGGGCCAGGGCCGCGGCGTCCAGCCGCCGGGCCAGGTCGGAATGGTTGCGGGACTCCATCAGGTCCAGCACCGCCACATGGGTCTGGGTCTGGGCGGCGAAATTGGCGCGGGCCACGGCCTCGATCTGGCGCCGGGCGCCCGATTCCCGTTCGATCAGGGTTTCGAGGCGTGTGAGGGCGGCGCGGCCGAACTCCACCACATTCGGCCCCGTGGTCTTCAGGCCCAGTTCTTCCAGCAGGGCGCGATCATGGGTCAGCAGGTCGGCGTTGGCCTGCACCCATGCGCGCACCTCGGGCCAGTGCAGGCCCGGTGCGGCGTCCGTCTCGATGGATTCCTGTGCGCCGCTCACGACGATCTCCGGCTCGAATGAAGCCGGAGCGGGGATTACAGGATGGATTGTCCCGTCTTGCCCCAGTCGGCCAGGAATTGATCAAGCCCCTTGTCGGTTAAGGGATGCTTGACCAGGGCCTTCAAAACGTCCGGCGGCAGGGTCGCGGCGTCGGCGCCGGCCAGGGCCGCGGCCGAGACATGGGCCGGATTGCGCAGGGAGGCGGCGAGGATTTCGGTCTCGAAGCCGTGCACGTCGTAAAGGACGCGGATTTCCTCCAGCAGGCCGATGCCGTCCGCGCCGTGATCCTCAAGCCGGCCCACGAAGGGCGAGATGAAGGTGGCGCCGGCCTTGGCCGCCAGCATGGCCTGGGCTGCGGAGAAGCACAGGGTGACGTTGGTCTTTATGCCCTTGTCGGTGAAGGCGCGGCAGGCCCGCAGCCCGTCCCAGGTCAGGGGCAGCTTGACCACCACATTGTCGGCGATGGCGGCCAGCTTGTCGCCTTCCTTGACCATGGTCTCGAAGTCCACGGCCACGGCTTCGGCGGAAATGGGCCCCTCGACGAGGGCGCAAATCTCGGCGATGACCTCGGCGATGTTGCGACCGGATTTGGCGATCAGGGATGGATTGGTGGTGACGCCGTCCACCATGCCGGTGGGGACCATGTCCTTGATGACGGCGACGTCGGCTGTGTCGAGGAAGAGTTTCATGGCTCGCCCTTTAGCGGATCATCGCGGCTTGTGCGAGCGTGCGGCATGATCATCGCCGCCGTCCTGATTCCCCTGCCGGTGCCCGAAGCCTTCGACTACGAGGCGCCGGAGGGCCTGACGCTCGCCCCGGGGGACCATGTGGCGGTGCCGCTGGGCCCCCGGCTGGTGCGGGGTGTCGTGTCGGAGGTGCGCGAGACGACCGGGTCCAACCGTCGTCTGAAGGCGGTGGATCATCGGCTGGACGACCCGCCTCTGCCGCCCCGAACCCTGGCTTTCGTGGAATGGGCCGCCCGCTGGACGCTGAGCCCGCCGGGCGAGATGGCGGCCATGGCGGTCAAGGGCCTGCGCAGCCCGCCGCCCCGGCCCGAGCGCCGGGTGCGCCGGGTGGGCGACCGTGTCCCCGCCCGCGCCACGCCCGCCCGTGATGCGGTGCTGGAGGCCCTGGGCGACAAGGCCATGACCGGCGCGGACCTGGCCCGGGCGGCGGGGGTGTCCTCGGGGGTGGTCAAGGGTCTGACGGACGAGGGCGTGCTGGAGGTCATCGAGATCGCGGCGGAGGCCGGGTTCGATCCGCCCGATCCGGGTCATGCGCCCGCGACCCTGAACGCCGATCAGGCGGCGGCGGCCGATGTGCTGGCCGAGGCGGTGGCGACCCGCGCCTTCGCGCCGTTCCTGCTGGACGGGGTCACGGGCTCGGGCAAGACCGAGGCCTATCTGGAGGCCATGGCCCGGCTGCTGAAGGTCGAGCCGGACGCCCAGATCCTGATCCTGCTGCCCGAAATCGCCCTGACCCAGGCGGTGATCGCGCGCATCGCCGACCGTTTCGGCGCCCTGCCGGCCGAATGGCATTCCGGCGTGCCCGGCCCGCGCCGTCGTCAGGTCTGGGAGGCGGTGGCCGCCGGCCGCTGCAACATCGTGGTGGGGGCCCGGTCGGCCCTGTTCCTGCCCTTCGTCAATCTGCGCCTGCTGGTGGTGGACGAGGAGCACGATGGCTCGTTCAAGCAAGAGGAGGGCCTGATCTATCACGCCCGCGACCTGGCCGTGGCGCGCGCCCGGATCGAAAGCGCGGCCGTGGTGCTGGCCTCGGCCACCCCGTCGCTGGAGACCCTGACCAATGCGCGGCAGGGCCGCTACGGCTGGCTCCGGCTGTCGGCGCGGCACGGGGCGGCGGTGATGCCGTCCATCGCCCTGATCGACCTGCGGCAGGCTCCGCCCGACCCCCAGACCTGGCTGTCCCAGCCCCTGCGCGAGGCCATGATCGAGACCCTGGGGCGGGGCGAGCAGGTGCTGCTGTTCCTGAACCGGCGGGGCTATGCGCCGGTGGTGCTGTGCCGGGCCTGCGGGCACCGGCTGACGGCGCCGGATACGGATTCGTGGCTGGTGGAGCATCGCTACACCGGGCGGCTGGTGTGCCACCTGACCGGCTTCTCCATGACGAAGCCGAAGACCTGCCCGGCCTGCGGGGCGGCCGACACCCTGGTGCCCGTGGGCCCGGGCGTGGAGCGGGTGGAGGAGGAGGTGCGCGGCCTGTTCCCGGACGCGCGCACGGCGGTGTTCAGCTCTGACACCGTGCCGGACGGCAAGAGCGCCCGGGCCCTGATCGAGACCATGGCCGAGGGCGGCATCGACATTCTGGTGGCCACCCAGGCGGCGGCGAAGGGGCACAACTTTCCCCGCCTGACCCTGGTGGGGGTGGTGGACGCCGATCTGGGCCTGCGGGGCGGCGACCTGCGCGCGGCCGAGCGCACCTTCCAGCTGCTGACCCAGGCCACGGGCCGGGCGGGACGGGCCGACCGGCCGGGCCGGGCCCTGCTGCAGACCTGGACGCCGGAGCATCCGGTGCTTCAGGCGCTGGCGGCGGGGGACCGGGAGGCGTTCATGCAGACCGAGATCGCCGAGCGGGAGGCCGCGTCCCTGCCGCCCCACGGCCGGCTGGCGGCGCTGATCCTGTCCGGCGAAAAGGCCGAGGCGGTGGAGAAGGCGGCCGCCGATCTGGCCGCCGCCATTCCCAATGCCGAGCGGCTGGAGGTCTACGGCCCCGCCGACGCCCCGCTGGCGCTGGTGCGCGGGCGACGCAGGAAACGGCTGCTGGTCCGGGCCGACCGGGACGTGGACCTTCAGGCCTTCCTGCGCGCTGGCTGGCGCGGGTGAAGATCCCGTCCTCGGTGCGCCTGTCGGTGGACGTGGACCCCTACAGCTTCCTGTAGGGGGCCGCCGCCTCAGATCGACGGATCGCCGCCGCTCGCGGCGGTTCGGGCCGCGGCCTTTCGCTCGTGGGATTTCCGCTGCCACATGTTCAGGGCCTCGACCCCTGCGGAGAAGGCCATGGCCGCATAGATGTAGCCCTTGGGCACATGGGCGCCGAAGCCTTCGGCGATCAGCACCATGCCGATCATCAGCAGGAAGCCGAGGGCCAGCATGACCACGGTGGGGTTCTTGTGGATGAACTCGCCCAACGGATCGGCCGCCAGCAGCATCACCGCGATGGCCACCAGAACCGCGATGACCATGATCGGCAGATGCTCGGTCATGCCCACGGCCGTCAGGATGGAGTCGATGGAGAACACCAGGTCCAGCAGGATGATCTGGAAGATCGCGCCGCCGATGTTGCTGATGACCACATCGGCCTTGTCCTTCTCCAGCAGATGTCGCCGGACGCGGGGTCCACCGAGTGGTGAATCTCCTTGGTGGCCTTCCACACCAGGAACAGGCCGCCCGCGATCAGGATCAGGTCCTTCCACGAGAACTCGTTGCCGAACACGCTGAAGAGCGGGGCTGTGAGGGTCACGATCCAGGCGATGGTGGACAGCAGCACCAGACGCATGATCAGGGCCAGGGAGATGCCGATGCGCCGCACCCGCGAGCGATGCTCGGCGGGCAGCTTGTTGGACAGGATCGAGATGAAGATCAGGTTGTCGATCCCCAGCACCACCTCCATGACGATGAGGGTGATGAGGGCGGCCCAGGCGGCTGGATCAGCCAGCAGGGTCAGAAGGTAAGAGGAAAGATCTTCCATCGAGGGTCGAGGTTCCGGTCAGACGCGGAAGTGCGCTCCAGTAAGGTGGGATACCAAGGCGAAGACAATGTCGCCAGTGCATCCGGGTTCCCGATATCGCTCTCTGAGCCGGATGCGGCGCCCCGCCTCGGTTGCGGGGCGGCGAGGCCCATGCTAACAGGCGCCCGGCTTGCCAGAGGCGGGGTTCGGACGGATCTCGCCCCTGCGTGCTTTCATCAAGCAATCCAAGCCTTTGGCCGGAACGACCCCGTTCCGGCGACGACCCAAACGCTTCGACCCGGCGGACCTTATAAGTGGCTGAAGATTTCAGATCGACGGAAGTCGGCGAACGCTACGCTCAGGCGTTGTTCGATCTCGCCAATGAAAACAAGCGGCTGGACGCCGTGCGCGATGACCTGCGCAGCTTGAAGGCTGCCTGGATCGAGAGCGCCGACCTGCGCCGTCTGGCCACCTCGCCGGTGATTCCGGCCGAGGACCAGCAGAAGGGTCTGGAGGCGATCGCCGACAAGGCGCAGTTCGACCGGACCACGAAGAATTTTCTGGGCCTGATGGCCGCCAACGGGCGCGCTGCAGACCTGACCGGCGCGATGGCCGCTTTTGAGGCCCTGTACGCCCGTCACACCGGCGTGGTGTCCGCCGAGGTGGTTTCGGCCAAGCCGCTGGCCGCCAAACAGATCAGCGCCGTCAAGGCCGCCCTGAAGGGCGCCTTGGGCCAAGACCCCGAACTGACCGCCCGCGTCGATCCGGCGCTTCTGGGTGGTCTCAAGGTCAAGGTGGGCTCGAAGCTTTACGACGCCTCGCTGAAGACCAAGCTCGACCAGATGAAGTTCGCCCTTCGCCGGGCCTGACCGCAAAAATCCATTCTTAGAGACAAGCCGGGCCCAAACGCCCGCCCAGGACGAAAACCGAAAGAGCAGCCATGGACATCCGCGCCGCCGAAATCTCGGCCATCCTCAAGTCGCAGATCGCCAACTTCGGCGTTGAAGCCGACGTCAGCGACGTCGGCCAGGTGCTGTCGGTCGGCGACGGCATCGCCCGCATCCACGGCCTGGACAATGTCCAGGCGGCGAGATGATCGAGTTTCCGAAGGCCGGCGTGAAGGGCATGGCCCTGAACCTGGAGCGCGACAACGTCGGCGCCGTGATCTTCGGCCAGGACAACCAGATCGCCGAGGGCGACGAGGTCCGCCGTCTGGGCGAGATCGTGGACGTGCCGGTCGGCAAGGGCCTGCTGGGCCGCGTCGTCAACCCGCTGGGCGAGCCCATCGACGGCAAGGGTCCGATCCAGTTCACCGAGCGTCGTCGCGTGGACGTGAAGGCGCCGGGCATCATTCCCCGCAAGTCGGTGCATGAGCCCATGCAGACCGGCCTGAAGGCCATCGACACCCTGATCCCGATCGGCCGCGGCCAGCGCGAGCTGATCATCGGCGACCGTCAGGTCGGCAAGACCGCCGTGGCGATCGACACCATCCTGAACCAGAAGTCGATCAACGTCGAAGGCGCCGCCGAGAGCGACAAGCTGTACTGCATCTATGTCGCCATCGGTCAGAAGCGCTCGACCGTGGCCCAGATCGTCAAGACGCTCGAGGAGCGCGGCGCTCTGGAGTACACCATCGTCGTGGCCGCCACGGCGTCCGAGCCCGCCCCGCTGCAGTTCCTGGCCCCGTTCTCGGGCACGGCCATGGGCGAGTTCTTCCGCGACAACGGCATGCACGCCCTGATCGTCTATGACGATCTGTCCAAACAGGCCGTTGCCTATCGCCAGATGTCGCTGCTGCTGCGCCGCCCGCCGGGCCGCGAAGCCTACCCGGGCGACGTCTTCTATCTGCACAGCCGCCTGCTGGAGCGCTCTGCCAAGCTGAACGCCGACAACGGCTCGGGCTCCATGACCGCCCTGCCGCTGATCGAGACCCAGGCCAACGACGTGTCGGCCTACATCCCCACCAATGTGATCTCGATCACCGACGGACAGATCTTCCTGGAATCGGACCTGTTCTACCAGGGCATCCGCCCCGCCGTGAACGTCGGCATCTCGGTGTCGCGCGTGGGCTCCTCGGCCCAGATCAAGGCGATGAAACAGGTCGCCGGTTCGATCAAGGGCGAGCTGGCCCAGTACCGGGAAATGGCCGCCTTCGCCAAGTTCGGCTCGGACCTGGACGCCTCGACCCAGCGCCTGCTGGCCCGCGGCGCGCGCCTGACCGAACTGCTGAAGCAGCCCCAGTACTCGCCGCTGACGGTCGAGGAGCAGGTGGTGTCCATCTACGCCGGCACCCGCGGCTATCTGGACGGCATCGCCGTGAGCGACGTGGGCCGCTTCGAAACCGAGCTGCTGGCGCGCATCAAGTCCAAGCATGCCGGCATCCTGGACGCCATCCGCACGCAGAAGGCCCTGTCCAAGGAGCTGGAAGCCGAGCTGAAGGCCGCCATCGAAGCCTTCGCCAAGACCTTCGCCTGAGCCCCGGAAAGCATTAGAGAGTAACGCCGGATGGCCAGCCTCAAGGAAATGCGCAATCGGATCGGAAGCGTGAAGTCCACGCAGAAGATCACGAAAGCCCTGAATATGGTCGCCGCGGCCAAGCTGAAGCGCGCCCAGGATCAGGCCGAGAGCGCCCGTCCCTACGCCCGCAAGATGGCCGATGTGATCGCCAACCTGGCGGCGGGCGTGTCCGGCGACGACGCGCCCCGGCTGCTGGCCGGCACGGGCTCGGACCAGAAGCACCTGATCATCGTGGCCACGGGCGACAAGGGACTGGCGGGGGGCTTCAACTCCAACGTCATCCGCGCCGCCCGCGAGCGCATCCGGTCCCTCATCGCCGAGGGCAAGGACGTCCGCATCATCGCCGTGGGCCGCAAGTCCCGTGACGGCCTGGCGCGCCTGTTCGGCGACCAGCTGATCCGCACCTTCGAGCTCAGCGAGCACAAGGTCATCGGCATGAACGCCGCCGAGCCGATCGCCGCCCTGATCGCCGAGGAGTTCGAGGCGGGCCACGCCGATGTGGTCACCCTGTTCTACAGCCGCTTCCAGTCGGTCATCTCGCAGGTGCCGACGCCCAGGCAGCTGATCCCGGCCGTGGTCGACGGGTCCGCCGAGCCCATCGACCTGAACGGCGCGGTCTATGAGTACGAGCCTCGGAAGAGGAAATCCTCGAGACCCTGCTGCCGCGCAACATCACCACCCAGGTGCTGGCCGCCCTCTACGAGAACCAGGCCAGCTTCTTCGGGGCCCAGATGGGCGCCATGGACAACGCCACGCGCAATGCGGGCGACCTCATCAACAGCCTGACCCTGCAGTACAACCGTAAGCGCCAGGCCCAGATCACCACCGAACTGATCGAGATCATCGCGGGCGCCGAAGCCCTCTGATCCGACCATCCTCGACGCCAGACACGACCTTCCGAACGGAACGCACCCGATGACCGACACCACCGCCCCCAAGAAGACCGCCGCCAAGAAGCCGGCCGCGCCCAAGGCCCCCCGGGCCGCCAAGCCCGCCGCTGCGGCGACCGGCAACGCCACCGTCACCGCCGGCACGGGCGTGGGCAAGATCGCCCAGGTCATCGGCGCCGTCGTGGACGTTGAGTTCACCGGCCAGCTGCCGGCGATCCTGAACGCCCTGGAGACCCAGAACGTCGACCAGAAGACGGGCGAGCCCTTCACCCTGGTCCTGGAAGTCGCCCAGCACCTGGGTGAGAACATGGTCCGCACCATCGCCATGGACACCACCGAGGGCCTGACCCGCGGCCAGGCCGTGGTCGACACCGGCACCTCCATCCTGGCGCCCGTGGGCCCCGGCACCCTCGGCCGCATCATGAACGTCGTCGGCGCGCCGATCGATGAGCAGGGCCCGATCAAGACCACCATGTACCGCCCGATCCACCGCGAGGCGCCCAGCTTCGAGGATCAGTCCACCTCGTCTGAAATCCTGGTCACGGGCATCAAGGTCATCGACCTGATGTGCCCCTACACCAAGGGCGGCAAGATCGGCCTGTTCGGCGGCGCCGGCGTGGGCAAGACCGTGACCATGCAGGAGCTGATCAACAACATCGCCAAGGCCTACGGCGGTTATTCGGTGCTGGCCGGCGTGGGTGAGCGCACCCGCGAGGGCAACGACCTGTATCACGAGATGATCGAGTCCAACGTGAACGTGGATCCGGCCAAGAACAACGGCTCGACCGAGGGCTCCAAGTGCGCCCTGGTGTACGGCCAGATGAACGAGCCTCCCGGCGCCCGCGCCCGCGTCGCCCTGACCGGCCTGGCCCAGGCCGAGTACTTCCGCGACGAGGAAGGCAAGGACGTGCTGCTGTTCGTCGACAACATCTTCCGCTTCACCCAGGCCGGTTCGGAAGTGTCCGCCCTGCTGGGCCGCATCCCGTCGGCGGTGGGCTATCAGCCGACCCTGGCCACCGAGATGGGCAACCTGCAGGAGCGCATCACCTCCACCAACAAGGGCTCGATCACCTCGGTCCAGGCCATCTATGTGCCCGCCGACGACCTGACCGACCCGGCGCCCGCCGCCTCCTTCGCCCACCTGGACGCCACCACCGTGCTGAGCCGCGACATCGCCGCCCAGGCCATCTTCCCGGCCGTGGACCCGCTGGACTCCACCAGCCGGATCATGGACCCGCTGGTGATCGGCGACGAACACTATCAGGTCGCCCGCTCGGTTCAGGAAGTGCTGCAGCAGTACAAGGGCCTGAAGGACATCATCGCCATCCTGGGCATGGATGAGCTGTCGGAAGAGGACAAGCTGGTCGTCTCGCGCGCCCGCAAGATCCAGCGCTTCCTGTCGCAGCCCTTCTTCGTGGCCGAGCAGTTCACCAACACGCCCGGCAAGTTCGTGGAGCTGGCCGACACGATCCGCAGCTTCAAGGCCATCGTGGCCGGCGAATACGACCACCTGCCGGAAGCCGCCTTCTACATGGTCGGCCCGATCGAGGAAGCCGTCGCCAAGGCCGAGAAGCTGGCCGCGGACGCCGCTTGATCATGGCCGGGAAACTGAACTTCTCGTTGGTGTCGCCCGAGCGCGAGGTCTTTTCGGGCCAGGTGGATCAGGTGGACGCGCCGGGCGTGGAGGGCGACTTCGGCGTCCTGCCCGAGCACGCGCCGTTCATGACCGCCCTGCGCGAAGGACCGGTCACGGTCTATGACGCCAAGGGCGTGCGCCGGTTCGAGGTCAAGGGCGGTTTCGCTGACGTCAACGCGTCGGGCCTGACCATCCTGGCCGAGGAAGCCGCCGAGATCGCCGCCGGCTGAGGCGAGGTTTCGATCAGACGACAAGAGCCCCGCGTCGCTCGGCGCGGGGCTTTTTCGTGCGCCGCCTCCGGGTCAGGCGGGGCGGCGCTGACGCATGGCCTGGACGATGGTGCCGTCATCCAGCCAGTCCAGCTCGCCGCCGACGGGCACGCCGCGGGCCAGGCTGGTGATCTGGACCTCGGTTCCGGACAGGCGGTCGGCCAGATAGTGGGCGGTGGTCTGGCCGTCGACGGTGGCGGGCAGGGCCAGCACCACCTCCTTGACCGCGCCTTCGCGGGCCCGGCCGATCAGTTCGCTGATGCGCAGGGCCTCGGGCCCGACACCGTCCAGCGCCGACAGCAGGCCGCCCAGCACATGATATTTGCCGCGGAAGGCGCCGGACCGCTCCATGGCCCACAGGGCGCCAGCCTCCTCAACCACGCAGATCAGGCCCCCGTCGCGTCCCGTGTCGGCGCAGATGGAGCAGGGATCGCGCGTGTCGGGCGCGCCGCAGACCGAACAGGAGCGCACCTTGGCCGCGGTCTCGGCCAGCGAGGCGGCCAGAGGCTCAAGCAGCTGTTCGCGCCGTTTCAGCAAGGCCAGGGCCGCGCGGCGGGCCGAGCGCGGACCCATGCCGGGCAGCTTGGCCAGCAGGCCGATCAGGCGCTCGATCTCGGGTCCGGCGGACGCGGCCATGGGGCGTCAGAACAGTTTGGGCATGCCGGGGATGTTCATGCCCGCCATGGGACCGGCGGCCTCGCGCATCAGCTCGGCGTTGACCGCGTCCAGCTTGCGCCTGGCGTCGGCGTGGGCGGCCACGATCAGGTCAGCCAGGATTTCCCCCTCGCCGGGCGCCATCAGGCTGTCGTCGATGACGATGCGGGTGATCTCGCCGGCGCCCTTGAGGGCCACGGTGACCAGACCGCCGCCCGAGGTGCCCTCGGCCGAGGATTCCGCCATCCTGGCCTGGGCGTCCTGCAGCTTCTGCTGCATGGCCTGGGCCTGTTTCATCAGTTCGTTGAGGTCCTTCATGCCGCCTATCTAATGCCGGGCGGCGAAGGATGACAGGGGGCGGCGCCGATTCCGGTCAGCAGTCGGTGCAGGCCACCTGCTCCACCTTGCGCGGACGCAGATAGTAGGTATGGCTGAAGCGGGTCAGGCCCGGCAGCAGTTCGCCGAAGGGGGATTCATAGTCGTAGGTGATCTCGGTCATCACCAGGCTCTCGTCCGCGGCGATCAGGCCATCGGGAATCTCCACGGTGGAGCCGGCGCCCCGCGCGGTCATGCCCTGGGCCCGGGACAGTCCACGCGCACCTGGCCGTCGGCCTCACGGGTGAGGGCGGTGACCCGCTGCTCCAGCGGCGTGGACGGGAAGGGGCGCATCATCAGCCGCCCCACCTCGAACACGTCGGCCACGTCGGCCACGGTGACCGTCTCGTTCTGGGTGACGAGGTCCGCCACGGTGGCGGCGGTGCGGCCCATGCGTTTCTGGGCCATGAAGGCCTGACAGAACTCGGCCAGGCCGAAGTAGAACAGGAGGATCACCGGGGCGATCAGCGCGAACTCCACCGCCGATACGCCGCGACGGTCGCCTCGCAGGCGCGTCAGGAAGCCCCTGTCGTCCCGGACGCGCCTCATGATCCGAACGGCTCGTTGCGGAAGGCGGTGGTCACGTTCAGCACCCTCTGGCCCGCCACACGCTCCGCGCCCTGGGACACCAGGGGCGTGAAGAGCGGCTGGGGATACCAGGCGCTGACGAGGATGATGTCGCGGGGCCCGCCGATGGCGAACAGCAGGCCGCTCTCGGACAGTTCGCCGTTCTCGTCGACAGGATCGGGCGGGGTCTGGCCGGTGAAGCGGGGTATCACCCGCACGTCCACCAGCAGGCGATCCGTGCACTGGCTTTCGAACACGCCCATGCGGGCGCAGACTTCCTGCCGGAATTGCGAGACGCTCATGGCCCGTTCGTGCGCCTGTCCGGTGCGCACCAGCCGGCCGGTCTGGCTGACCGCGGTCTCCAGGGTCACGTCCATGACGAACAGAACGCCCAGTTCGATCAGGGCGAACATCATGAAGAAGAAGGGAGCGGCCACGAAGGCGAACTCGATGGCCGTCGCTCCGCCCTGGTCGCGGCGGAAGCGTTTCAGGCCCCGCAGTCTTGATCGTGATCCTTGCATCATGCTTGCCCCCGATCCGGCGTCAGGGGGTTCCGTCGGGCACGGACGTCGGGACCGGCGCCTGACGCTGGCTGGGCGCGCAGCCCGCGCCGCAGGACATCTCCGTCGCCGCTCCGCCGCGCCAGACCCGGACATGGCCGCTCGACGGCGCGGTCACGGTGACCACGGACTGGTAGAGGGTGCGCCCGATGGCGTCGACGACGACCACCTCGGTGGAGCCGTAGCCGCGCCCGGTCACATAGAGGGTCGAGGCGTCCACCATGGTGACATCGGCCACCGCCGGGTTGGCCACGATGACGGACGACGCCGCGCCGCGCAGCTGGATACGCTGGGCCCGGTCGATCTCCACGTCCAGCCCGCGGTTCTGGGCCAGGGCGGGGAAGGCGGCGGCGGCCAGAAGGGCCGCGGCGAGGGTCGGGGCGAGCAGACGCATGGGGCGGTCTCATTCGAGAGGGCGCGTGGGCGCGCGTGAGAAGGCCGCAGCATGTGCGCGAACCCTCAACAAATCCTGAAGGTCCGCCCGCTCGCCACGACATGGTTAAGAGGTGTTTACGGTAAATACTCGCTAACTATAGAAAACACCGGAAGTGCGTTTCCATTTTACTTGGTATTAACATGACCCGGTCCACTCTCGTTTGCGTAGAACGGGGGTCAGGCGGGCAATCCGGCGGCCCTGAACGGGAACAGTTGCTCGCTAGAATTCAAGAGGAAGATTCACATGAAGACGTTCATCAACAAGTTCGCCAAAGACGAGTCCGGCGCCACGGCCATTGAATACGGTCTGATCGCCGCCCTCATCGCCGTGGTGATCATCGGCGCCCTGCAGCTGCTCGGCGGCAACATGAGCACCGCCTTCAACTCGGTCGCCACGGCCGTTGGCGGCGGCGGCGGCGGCGAAGGCTAAACGCCCAAGCGAACCACCAAAGATGCGAGGGGCCGCGGCGGAAACGCCGCGGCCCTTTCGTTTGGGCCATGCGGATTTCAGACTCCGAGCGAAAAAACAGGGTCTGAATTGTCTGAATGGTCTGAAATCCCTCCCTGGCGGCGGTGAGACGGTCCGCACGAAAAACAGTGCAATGGAGTCTCACTCGACAGGCGCCTCCCTGAATGAACGCAACCCTGAGGCCATCATAAGGGCGCCTGGGGCAGGGGGCGTAGAATGGGTTGCCCAGGGCGTCGATCCCTTGTCCTGAAAGGGATCGGGCGGGAAAAATGCGGGATCAAGGGACCAGCCGACGGCGTCGGGATCCCATCTCGCCGTCCGCCATGAGGGATGAAAACGGGTTCTTAAGCGGTGATCGTCCTCATGGCGGCATGGACATCCTGACCTGGGCCCTGCTCGCCATACTGCCGGTCATCGCCGTTCTGGCGGGCGTGCGCGATCTGACCACCATGACCATTCCCAACTGGATGTCCCTGGTCCTGCTCGCCGCCTTCATCCCTGCCGCCCTGCTGGCCGGTCTG